>JAWVFG010000023.1:0-6145 GCA_033856335.1 Solirubrobacterales bacterium | reverse complement strand
GTTGACGCGGCCGACCTCGAGCGCGTCCATCATCTGCGAGAAGCCCTTGCCGACCCCCGCCTCCTCGCCGCCGAGCACGCGCTCGGGCGGGCAGCGGTAGCCGTCGTAGACGAGCTCGGTCGACTCGACGCCCTTGTAGCCCATCTTCTTGATCTTGGGCGGGACGTTGAGACCCTTGTAGTCGCCCTCGTTGGTTTCCGCCCAGGGCTCCTTCTCGGTGATGAAGCAGGTCATCCCCTTGTAGGGCGGGTCGGCCTTGGTGTCGGTCTTCATCAGCACGAAGACGACGTTGGAGCCGAGGCCGTTGGTGACCCACATCTTCTGGCCGTTCAGCTCCCAGTTGCCGTCATCGTCCTTCGTCGCGGTGGACTTGATGCCCTGGACGTCGGAGCCGACCTCGGGCTCAGACAATGAGAAGGCCGCGCGGACCTCGCCGGTCGCCATCTTCGGCAGGAAGTACTGCTTCTGGTCGTCGGTGCCGAACTTCATCAGCAGGTAGGAGCCGATGAAGTGGGTGTTGACGACGCCGGAGATCGAGATCCAGCCGCGGGAGAGCTCCTCGACGATCATCGCGTAGGTCGTCAGGTCGAGCCCCATGCCGCCGTATTCCTCCGGGATGGTCACCCCGAAGAGCCCGAGGTCCTTCATCTGCTCGACGATGGGCTCGGGGAACTTGTCCTCGTGGTCGTACTCCTCCGCCTTCGGCAGGATCTCGTTGTCGACGAAGTCCCGGACCATCTCGACGATGGCCTTCTGCTCGTCGGTCATCTCCTGGTAGGTCGTCTGCTGCTCGGTCGCTACGGCCATGGCTCCTCTGAAGTCGTGGTTGATCCCTCCCCCTCCCGCAGGATACTGGTGAGGTGAGTACGGACCCGCAGCCGAATGTGGCCCGCCTCGGGCTCGCGCTGCAGCCGTTCGCCCAGGGCGACCTCGTCGTTCTCTTCCGGAGCGAGAGCGCGGTCGAGGCAATTCACCGCGCCCTGGAGGAGATCGCGGCGCCGGATCTGGTCACCCTCATGATCGGCGCGGATCGCGGCCTCACGGGCACCTTCCATGGGATCCACGGCTTCACCGAGGCTTGGCGTGACTACACGGAGACCTTCAAGCGACTGGACAGCGAGATCACGGAGCTGGTCGAGGTCGGACCGGACATCGTGTACAGCGAGACGCACCAGACCGGCACGACCGCCACGGGCGGCGTCGAGTTCGAGTACAAGCCGGCGGCAATCTTCAGGTTCGCCGACGGCCGGCTGCAGCAGGCCGAGTTCCATCTGGATCGCGATGCGGCGCGGAGGGCGGCCGGGATCGATCCCGGCCACCCGTCCGGCGGCTGACTACTCCTCGGCGAGGAGGCCGTAGAGCTTGCGGCGGGTCTCCTTCAGGATCTCCGCGGCCTTGGCCATCTGCTCGTCATCGTCGCCGCGGGCGACCTGCTTGGCCGCGCCGATGGTCCGGAAGAGCTCGCTGCGGACCTCGAAGCGCGGCGAATCCTCGTCGCCCTGCTCCCACGGCCTCTGGCCCTCGGCGCGGTCCGGGACCGCCTCCTTGCCGGAGTCGGTGAGCGAGAAGACTCGGCGGCCCTCGACCTCCTGGGCCGTGACCAGTCCCTCGTCCTCCAACAGCTGAAGCGTCGGGTATATGGAGCCGGCGCTCGGGCGCCAACGACCCCCGGTGCGCTCCTCGAGCTCCTGGATCATCTCGTAGCCGTGCATGGGCCGGTCGTCGAGGAGCGCCAGGATGGCACTGCGGACGTCGCCGCGGCGGACGCGATGACGTCCCCGGCCGTGACCTCGACCGCCCCTCATCTCATGCCGCCCGTATCCGTGGCGGCTTCTCTGTCTAGGCATCCTTGTTCCTTTCGATCAATCACGAGTTAACGCGATATATCGTAACAGGCTCGACAAACGCGCAACTTCGCAGCTTGCGGGCGACTACGGTGGCCCCTCGCTCAGCGCCCGACGAAGCTTCCATTGAGGGCGAAAGGCCCGCGGCCCGCCGGGCCGGGGCCCTCGCGTCGCTACTGATTGCAAATTCAGCGCCAGAGTTGGACGCAACACTAAGCACCGCGCTCACCGAAGCGGCGCTGCTGGACACCCCGCCCGAGGAGGAGTTCGATTTCCTGACGCGTCTGGCAGCGAGGCTCTGCGGCACCGAGATGGCCGGAATCACTCTCCTCGACGGTGAGTTCCAATACTTCAAGTCCGCGTTCGGACACAGCGGTGTCACGGTTCCCCAGGACGAATCGTTCTGCCAGCACACCAAGTCGACGATGGTGGTCGAGGACGCGCACGCCGACGAGCGCTTCCGCACGAGCCCCCTCGTCACCGACGGTCCCCGAATCCGCTTCTATGCGGGTGCACCGCTGAAGACGCCCGAGGGAACGGTGCTCGGCGCCCTCTGCGTGATGAGCGCCGAACCTCGCCGGCTCGATGCAGATGGCGTGGAGTTGCTCGAGGGTCTCGCCCGGCAGGTGAGCGCCCTCGTCGACCAGCGTCGCCAGGACACTCAGCTGACACTGGCCCGCCGCCGGCTCGATGACGAGGCTCGCGTCGCTGGTGTCGCGGCCTGGGAATGGGACGCCGCCTCCGACCGGGTGATCTGGACCGCGGAGCTTCGCGCGCTATACGGAGTCGGGGATGAAGTCGAAGCCTGCTTTGACGCCTTTATGGAAGTCGTGCATGAGGATGACCGCGAACGGGTCGAGGGACTCCTGAAAGCCTCGCTCGACCGCGGCGACCCCATCGGCTACCGGGCCCGGGTCGTGCATCCGGACGGAGAGGTGCGAGTCCTTGATTTCGAAGGGGTGGTGAGCATGGACGAGGACGGAGCCGTGACCGGCATGCGAGGGGCCACCGTGGACGTGACCGCCCTGGTGGATGCCGAGCGATGCACTCGCGAGCAGACCATAGGCCTGGTCGCAGCCTTCGACACCGCGCTCGACCCGATTCTCGTCACGGATGACGAGCGCCGCTTCGTGCACGTCAACCGGGCGGCCTGCGCCCTGCTCGAGTACACGGAAGAGCAACTGCTCGGCATGCGCATCGAGGACCTGGTCGCAGAGCTGACAGAGGCTGAGGCGGTTGCGATCTGGGAGGGCTTTATCCAGCACGGAAAACAACGGGGCGAGATGAAGCTCCGGCGCGCCGGGGGCGGCCAGGCGCTCGCCGAGTACAGCGCGAGCGCGAATTTCGTGCCCGGCCGGCACCTGGTGGTGCTGCGCGATGTGACCGAGCGCCGAGAGGCCGAGCTCGAAGCGCTTCGAGCCAACCGGCGTCTCGAGGAGACACAGGAGCTCGCCCAGGTTGGGAGCTGGGAATGGGACCTCGATTCCGACCTGCAGATCATCTCGGACGAGCTGCTGCGCATCCTGGGCCGGGGGTCGATCGCGGCGTATCCGAGCTACGAGGAGTTCCTCGACTACATCCACCCGGACGACAAGGCCGCCTTCCTTCAGGTTGTCGAACAATCGATGCGATCGGCAATGCCCTTCCGGCAGGTCTTCCGCGTCATCACCGAAACCGGCGAGGTCCGGACGATCGAGAGCCACGGTCGCGTACAGGTCGACGCCAAGGGCGCACCGGTGCGGATGTTCGGGGCCGCCCAGGACATCACCGAGAGGGAGCAGGCGGCGCACGAGCTCCGGGTCCAGGCGGACGTCCTCAACGAACTTCCAGTCGGAGTGATCGCCAGCGGACCCGACCGTCGCATCGAGCACTGGAATAAAGGCGCCGAGCTCCTTTTCAAGGTGACGCGAGCTCAGGCCAAGGGAGAGATCTTCGACGAATTGGGCCTGGTGCCGGAAGGCGGCACGGGCGCGCGCAATCAGATGATCTCGCGAGTCTCAGAGGGATTGTCCTGGGAGGGCGAGATCGAGCTCCAGGACGCTGCGGGGCAGACGTTCCCTGCGTTCGTTACGGACTCTCCGGTCCATGACCGGCGCGACGAGGTCGCGGGGTTTGTCGGGGTCATCGTCGACCTCAGCGCCCAAAAGGACGCCGAGGAGGACGCGCGCGCCGCACGGATGGGGACGATCACGCGACTCGCTCGGGCGGTCGAGACTCGCGACCCCGATACCGGCGGGCACATCGACCGCATCGGGGAGCTCGCCAAGATTCTCGCGGAGCGCCTCGGGCTCGACGCCGAGAAGGTGGAGATGATCCGGGTTTCCAGTCCGATGCACGACGTCGGCAAGATCGGCATCGCCGACAGCGTGCTGTTGAAGCCCGCAAAGCTCACGCCGGAGGAGCGAGAGACGATGGAGCAGCACACCCAGATCGGACACGACATCCTTATCGGCTCCCACAACGAGATGCTCGACATGGCAGCGCGGATCGCCGTGACGCACCACGAGAGGGTCGATGGATCCGGCTACCCCAACGGGCTGAAGGGCGATGAGATCCCACTCGAGGGCCGCATCGTCGCCGTCGCCGACGTCTTCGACGCCCTCACCTCAGATCGCGTCTATCGCAAGGCGTTCGACTTCGAGCGGGCGATCCAGATGATGCGCGAGGGCCGCGGAACCCATTTCGATCCCCACGTGCTCGATGTCCTGCTTTCCGACCTCGCGTCGTTCAGGCGGGTTGCCGACCGCGCCTAGAGCTGCCAGGCGAAGCAGACGGAGCGCCAGCTCGGTGCCTCGCGCTCGTAGAAACGATGGGCGTCCTCGCGAACGTCGGCGCTGTCGAGCTCGAGGTGGCTCGCGCCCCGCTCGCGCGCCCAGTCCTTGGCACCATCGAGCAGGGCCTTGCCCACTCCCTGCGAGCGGTGCTCCGGGCTGACCGCCAGGTCCTCCACCCAGCAGCGCGGCCCGAAGCGGACCGAGATCAGGTCGAGATATGCGGTGCAGAGCCCGAGCAGCTCCCCGCGGTGCTCGGCGACCAGCACGGCGGCCTCCTGATCGGCGATCGCATCCGCGATCGCGGCGCGCGCTCGATCGGGGTCCCAGCCGGGCGGAACCGATCCGGGTGGGGCGAAGAGCCACTCATACATGCCGAGCACCCTCTCGACCTCCCGCGGCACCGCCTCTCGAACCTTCGCCATGCCCTGAGGCTATCCGCGCCGCCCCGACACACGCGCCCAGATAGCGTTCGGAGCATGAGAAACCCACGAGACTTCTTCAAGCCACTGGCGATCGACGCGCCGGAGCCGCCCCACGAGATTCCCTTCAAGCCCTCGCGGATGGTGCATTTCTTCGACGCATCCAACGAGAAGATGCGCGCCAAGGTGCCGGACATGGCCAAGCAGGCCGACATCCTGCTCGGCAACCTCGAGGACGCGATCTCCGTCGACAAGAAGATCCCGGCCCGAGAGGGCCTGATCGAGGTCGCCAAGGAGGTCGACTTCGGCGACACCCAGCTCTGGACCCGGGTCAACGCCCTGGAGAGCCCTTGGGTGCTCGACGACATCACGCAGCTCGTCACCGAGATCGGCGACAAGCTCGAGGTCATCATGGTCCCCAAGGTCGAGGGTCCGTGGGACATCCACTACGTGGACCGGCTGCTGGCACAGCTCGAGGCCAAGGCCAAGCTCGAGCGGCCGCTGCTGATCCACGCGATCCTTGAGACCTCGCTCGGCGTGGTCAACCTCGAGGAGATCGCGACGGCCAGCCCGCGAATGCAGGGCATGAGCTTTGGCCCGGCCGACCTGGCCGCATTCAGGCGGATGAAGACGACCCGCGTCGGCGGAGGCCACCCGGCCTACCAGGTGATCGCGGACCCGGATCCCGACAACCCCGACGCGCCCCGGGCGACGGCGCAGCAGGACCCGTGGCACTACTCCATAGCCCGCATGGTCGACGCCTGCACCTCCGCCGGGATCCTCCCGTTCTATGGCCCCTACGGCGACATCAAGGACGTCCAGGGCTGCGAGACGCAGTTCCGCGCGGCCTTCCTCCTCGGCTGCGTTGGAGCCTGGTCGCTGCACCCCGTCCAAATCGACATCGCCAAGAAGGTCTTCTCGCCGCCGGCGGACGAGGTCCTGTTCGCCAAGAAGGTGCTCGAGGCGATCCCCGACGGCGCCGGCGTCCACATGATCGACGGCAAGATGCAGGACGACGCCACCTGGAAGCAGTGCAAGGTGATGGTGAACCTCGCCGAGATGCTCGCCAAGAAGGACCCGGACTTGGCCAAGGCCTACGAGATGAAGG
>JAWVFG010000022.1:0-8379 GCA_033856335.1 Solirubrobacterales bacterium | reverse complement strand
ACCAACGCCGGCCCGATCACCGTCCAGTTCTTCGACGACGACGCCCCCAAGACCGTCGAGAACTTCCGCAAGCTGGCGGGCGACGGCTTCTACGACGGGCTCAGCTTCCACCGCGTGATCAAGGACTTCATGGTCCAGGGCGGCTGCCCCGAGGGGACCGGAACCGGCGGGCCTGGCTACACCTTCGAGGACGAGTTCAACCAGCACAAGATCGTCCGCGGCGCCCTGGCGATGGCGAACGCCGGCCCGAACACCAACGGTTCGCAGTTCTTCATCGTCACCACCGATGCCGCCCCCTGGCTCGACGGCAAGCACACGGTCTTTGGAGAGATCACCGACGGGATGGACGCGGTCGACGCGATCGAGGGAACCGAGACGGGCCCCGGCGATCGGCCCAGCCAGCCGCAGGTGATCGAGAGGGTGGAGCTCAGCGATTAACCCGACAACGCCGGGGGAAGGCAGGGAACATGGTTGACGAGCAGCGGACGATTGTGATCACCGGGGCAACGGATGGACTGGGGAAGGGCCTCGCCTGGGAGCTTGCACCCGCCGGCGGCCGGCTCGTCCTGCATGGGCGCAATGAGGAGAAGGGCCAGGCGCTGCTAGAGGAGCTGCGCCCACGGGCGACCGGCGAGCTCGAGTGGCGGCGGGCGGATCTCTCGTCGCTCAGCGAGGTGCGCGATCTGGCTGACTCCCTGCTCGAGGAGGATCGGATCGACGTGCTCGTCAACAACGCCGGGATCGGGACTGCCGGCGGCCGGGAGGAGAGCGCCGATGGATACGAGCTCACCTTCGCCGTCAACTATCTGGCGCCGTTCCTGCTCACCAGGCGACTGCTGCCGCTGATCGAGCGCTCGGCGCCGTCCCGGATCGTCAACGTGAGCTCTGCCGGCCAGGCTCCCATCGACTTCGACGACGTCATGCTCGAGCAGCACTACAGCGGCGTACAGGCCTACTGCCAGAGCAAGCTCGCGCTCGTCATGCTCACCTTCGACCTGGCCGAGGAGCTCGAGGGAAGCGGCGTCACCGCCAACTGCCTGCATCCGGGGACCTACATGCCGACCAACATGGTCCGCGCCGCGGGCGTGGATCCGGTCACGCCGCTCGAGGATGGCGTGGAGGCGACGCTGCGACTGGTCGCCTCACCCGAGCTCGATGGAGTCAACGGCCACTACTTCGACGGCACCAGCGAGTCGGCGCCGCACCCCCAGGCCGAGGACCCCGAGGCCCGCCGTCAGCTGCGCGAGCTCTCCGCCGAGCTCACCGGCATCGAAGCCGCAGCGTAAGCGAGCATGTCCATCGGCGACAAGCTCCGTGAGCTCTTCGGCGTCGGGGACAACCCGCTTCATCCCGATGGCGTCGCCGAGCTCCACGTCGGTGATGCGAGCTATGACGACTGGGACGTCGTGCGGGACTTCGACGACCTCGAAACGGCCCGAGCCTGGCGCCAGCAGCTCACCGACGGGGGGCACCAGGCGGTCATCACCTCGGACTACCCACTCAATGAATACGGCCGTGGCGACATCGCCCTCCGCGTGCCGCCCGGCAAGTGGAGTGAGGCGAACGAGCTCCTCGACGAGCCCGCCTAGCCGCGATCCGGGCGGTTCCCGGTTGACTTGCGCGACTAAGCAATTTACGGTACGCCCGGTCAGCGGCGGGAGGAACCGGGATGAGTCGAAGACAGCGCAAGCGGCAGAAGCAGCGACGGCATAACGCCTCGACGGAGAGGGTCTGGGTAGGGCCCGCCGACGGCTCGCCGCCGGAACGCGGCATGACCGACCCGCCGCCGGAGCCGTTGCCCCTACCCCTGCGAGAGAGACTTGGCGGGGTCCGGCGCCGGCCCGACGTCCTGGACGAGCTCCTTGTCCAGCTCGGGGTCGGAGTAGCAGACGACGGTCCGAGCCCTGCGGTCGGGCCAGCCGCGACGTTCGCGGTCGAAGAGGACGCCGGCGAAGCCCAGCAGGAAGGGAAGCGCGGAGAGGGGCAGCCAGATCACTCGGCGGATCGCCTGTCCGGGCTTTACCGGGGAACCGTCTTCAGAAAGCATTCGGATCGCGACGAAGGACATTCCGAGCGTCCGCCCCGCGCCCGACCAGAAGACGACCAGGTACACGCTGGCGATCGCGATCCAGGCGACCGCGCCGATCGCGAGGACGATGGTTCCTCCGTGCTGATCTCCTTTCGCGAACGCCGCAATCAGCGCGGCGATCGCGGCTGAGATCAGCAGCAGCGACCCGTAGACGATCCCGGCATCCATGCCCAGCGCCAGCGCGCGGCTGAAGGCGCCGGCAAAGATGGGCCGTCCCTCTCGCGCCGGCCTGCGAAAGACCCGCCTGGCGGCATCCTCGAAGACCGTGTCGATGCGACGGGAGGCACTGCGCACCCCGCGACGCAGGTCCTCGAGCAGCCCGACTCCCTGGCGCGTGATCGCCGCGCGGACCTCGGGCGCATCGGCCACCCGCTCAACGAGCTTCTGAGCTTCGTCGCTCTCGAGCACCTTGTCCCAGACGCGGTTGGCGGTATCCGTCTGCAGCAGCCGCTCGGTCGCCTTGGCGGCCGTCTCGGTGTCGAGCGCACGGTCGACGCTTCGGTCGACGACTTGACCGGCGGCACGATCCAGACCCAGCCGCCTGGCAATCCCACGAGCGCCACGCCACCCGGCCCGCGCGATTGGCGCGACCGCGCGTTGGACCGAATTGGATTTGGGGCGCTCGGAAGCCATCGTTGGTCCTGACCCAAGGAGCAGAGTAATGTCGCCTCAGATGGCTGGGCGAGAGAAGCGGACCAGTGAGCAGAGCAGCTTCAGCCGGGCCCGGTTCATAGGCGAGCCGGCGCCGGACCACAAGATCCCCGAGGACCCGATGGACCCGGCCGATGCCCGGTTGCTGATCGACCAGGAGCTGCTGCTCGACGGCGATCCGGAGAAGAACCTGGCGACCTTCGTCACCACCTGGATGGGTCCCGACGTCACGGACCTGATCGGGCAGAACCTCTACCGGAACTTCATCGACCACGCCGAGTACCCGCAGACGGCCGAGATCGAGCAGCGCTGCATCCGGATGCTGGCCGACCTCTTCCATGCCCCGGGCGAGACGATGGGCGCCCGCACCCAGGGATCGTCCGAGGCGATCATGCTCGGGGCCCTGGCGATGAAGTGGAAGTGGCGAGCCCGCCGGGAGGCCGCCAAGAAGGGCACCGAGAAGCCCAACCTGATCTTCGGTGGGGACGTGCACGTCGTCTGGGAGAAGTTCTGCCGCTACTTCGACGTCGAGCCGCGGATCGTCCCGCTTCAGGAGAACAAGCTCGTGATCGGGCCGGAGGACGTCGAGCCCCACATCGACGAGAACACGATCGGCGTCGCGGCTGTCCTCGGGACCACCTTCACCGGCCACTCCGACGACATCACCGGGATCAACGACCTGCTGCTACGGATCAAGGAGGAGAAGGGCCACGACATCCCGCTGCACGTGGACGGCGCGAGTGGCGCGTTCGTCTGGCCCTTCGTCTACCCCCACTCAGAATGGGACTTCCGCCTCGAGCAGGTCCAGTCGATCAACGCCTCGGGCCACAAGTTCGGCCTCGTCTATCCCGGCATCGGCTGGCTGATCTTTCGCGACAAGGAGTCGCTGCCGGACGATCTCGTCTTCTACGAGGACTACCTGGGCAAGCGCGACGCGACCTTCACCCTCAACTTCTCGACCGGCTCGGCGATGGTCCTGGCCCAGTACTTCAACTTCATCCGCTTTGGCCGCTCCGGCTACGCCTACCTGATGAAGCTGATGAAGGACAACTCGGAGAAGCTCGCCAAGGCGATCACCGACATCGGCCCGTTCGAGCTGATCGGGGAGGGCGAGCAGCTGCCCCTGGTCGCCTTCCGCCTGGCGGAGGAGCAGCCCTATGACGAGTTCGATCTCGCCTCCCAGCTCGCCGCAGCGCGCGGCTGGATGGTCCCCGCTTATCACCTGCCCCCCAACGCCCAGAAGGTGAAGCTGATGCGGGTCCTGGTCAAGCTCACCCTCGGCTACTCGCTCGCGGAGAAGCTGGCGGAGGACCTGGACGAGGCCTGCAAGACGCTCAAGGAGAAGGGCGGCGTCCACCCCTCGGAGCGCAAGCGGGTGCACACCGCGACTGGCTACTGATCGCTCGAGCTTCCGCGGTTACCAGGTCATGACTGGATCGAGCACGGTCTTGTTCGGGTCGAACGGGCTCTCTCCGCGGCCACGCTCGAGCGTCTGAACCTGGTTCCCGGTCACGCGGATCAGCGTGTAGGCGACGTTGTCGTCCGTGCGGCTCTCATGGAACAGCCCGGCCGTGTTGATCTTCATCTGGATCACGTAGAGGCCGTCGGGATTGCTGCCGAAGTCGATGTACTGCCCGGGCGTCTCCCAGTCGTAGACGTCCTCCCAGCCCTTCGTGATCTCCTCGGTGAAGCTGAAGGTGTCCGAGTCGGGCTGCGGCAGGCAATTGCCCTCGGGGTGCGGGACTCCCTGGATGAACTCGGTGAAGGTCGCCATCTTCACGTTGACCAGGCAGAAGCCCTCCTTCAGGCCCTTGCCGACCTCGGTCATCGGCCCGTCGGAGGTGAGCCCGCCGTCGTTCACGCGGAAGAGCCGGAATTCCGCCAGGTTCGTGACGTGGAAGTGGAAGTGGATCTTGTGGAACACGTAGTGGCCGGCCGGCACGTCGGTGTAGGTGCCATCGGAGTTGTAGATCCGCTGATCGAGCGGGCCCTCGAGCAGCCCGTGGCCATTCGGATCGGTCGGATCCATCGTCCCCCTGATCGTGAATGGCCCAGCGCCGAAGTTCGGAATCCCGGTGGAGAACCGCAGGCAGTGCGTGTCAAGCGTCGACTCGGCGGTCTCGTCCCAGGTGCACGACGACGGGTTGAGCCCGCCAAGCTCGGCGTCCGCGTTGTGGATGCCCATCTCGTTCAGCAGCGAGCTCATGTGAATCGGCCCGGGCGGGAAGGCCGGCAGGGGCGGGCGGAACCCGATGTCCCAAGGCGGATCGACCTTCAGGTTGGGGAGTAGTTGAGTAACTCCGGCGGCGTCCGCGGCTCGATTCGAAGCGCGGTGCTTGCGCCGCTTGTGCTTGCAGCCCTTCCGCTTCGCGCGCTTGGTGTACTTCCGGTGCTTGCGGTGCTTGCACTTCTTGGCCTTGCCGGCAACCTGGCCGGAGGAGGTTGCCGGCGCCCCCGATGTCTCGAGCTTCGCTCGGGCCTGGAAGGCCCCGGCGACCACGTTCTCTGGCACTACCCGCATGGTCCAGGCGCCGGCCTCCGGATTGGTTGCGAAAAGCTCCGTGGCATAGTGGGCGCTGATCACGTCCCCGTTGCTCCCGCTCGTCACGACCTTCCCCTCCGGGTTGAGCAGCTCGAGCGTGTAGTCGTTGCTCGGGTCAGTGGTGCCGATCGCGACTCGCAGCCGCGGCGAGCCGGGTGCCACGTCGAGCTCGTAGCTCCAGCAGGGCCCCGAGGCGCCGCAGAGGCTCGAATCGGGCACCCGGGCCCGGTCGACGTAGGGCCCATCCCAGAAGCGTGACCCGCCGAGCGCCAGGGGGATCTTCGCGGTCGGCTGCTCGGCGCTCGCCGAGACCCCGCCCGTCGCGGCGATGCCCGCGAGCAAACCGCTCGCAAGCAGGATCGGCAACTTGGCGCGCCCCAATCGCATGCGGGCAAATTACGGACGAGATGTGCCCGCTCCTACCGCCCATGAGTACAAAGAATTAAGTAGGCCGCCATACCGGTGGTCGAAAACGTGATGCCGGTCACACCCGGCACGGGAACCATAGGCGCCGTGGCTTTATGCGGGCAGCCAGGTGAAGCGGACGCTCTGGCCACCCTGGGTGCAGGTGACGAAGCGGCCGTCGGAGTGCACGTCGCGCTTGGTCGTGCAGGTGAAGCCCTCGACCGAGCAGGTTCGGTGGTAGCCCGCGTCGACGTTCGGGTTGTCGACGGTGTTGCAGTCCTTGCCGTCCTGGTCCCAGGCGGTCGCGACGGCGACGGCCGCGGTGCAGCCGAGGCCGGTGTACTTGAAGTCCTGGTAGGCGTCGGGGATCGTGCAGGCGACCGAGCCCCCTGTGCTGGTCGTCGTCTGTGCCGTCGTCTTCTTGCCGCCACCACTCGTGGCCGTGCTCGTCGTCGATGCGGTTGGGATCGGCGAGGTCGGCGAGGGGATGGACACCTGGCTCGCCGTGCTCGTCTCGCCGCTCGAATCCGAGCCGCAGCCCGAGAGCACGGCGATAAGCGCCGCCGCCCCCAGGATCAGGAGTGTTCGCCCTGCCCGCATCAGCGGGCAATGTAGCTCGACGGGGGTCAGGCCGGCAGCGCGGAGAGCTCTTTCGCGAGACGCTTCATCGCCTTGCCGTTGACGCGCTTCACGTACGCGCGGTTGAGCGGCCCCATCAGCCGCTCCCCGGTGGGCATCTCGAGCAGCTCCAGCTCAAAGGTGATCCGCGTTCCGCCGTCCGGAAGAGACTCGAGCAGGTAGGTGCCGCGCGTGCGGCGCCCGGCGCTCGGGCCTCCGACCGTCTCCTCCACCAGCCGGCGGTCGGAGTCGGCCTCCACGATCTCCACGTCGGTCCAGTCCTTCTCGGCCGTCGCCTTCACCCGGACGTTCGCCTTCGCGCCGACGCCCCGCTTCGGCCCCGAGAGCTCCCAATCGACCATGAAGTGGTCCATGAACGCCTCGTGGTTTCCGAGGACGTCCAGGAACTCGTAGACCTGGTGGGTCGAGTTGGGGACCTCGACCGAGACAGTGACCGGCTTCACGGGCGGAACCCTAGCCCTAAGGCAGCGGCTCGAGGCCCTCGTCCAGCTCGACCCCGAAGCTGTTCAGGGCGAAGGCGAGCATGTGGTAGTGGCCGATCACCATGGTCGCCTCGACCAGCTGCTCGGTGTCGTAGCTCTCGGCGAGGACCTTCCAGGTTGCGTCCGAGATCCGCGAGCCCTGGTGGAGCTCGTCCGCGGCCCGGAGCAGCGCTGCCTCGTGGGGGCTCCAGCCCTCGGCGTCAGGGCCCTCGAGCACGCGATCGATCGTCTCGCGGTCGATCCCGCCCTCCAGCGAGATCCGGACGTGCTGACCCCACTCGTACGAGGACTCGCAGAGCACGGCCACGCGGAGGATGAGCAGCTCGCGGTCGCGTCCCGAGAGCTTGCCCGCAGTCAGCAGGACACCCGCGAAGGGCAGCCAGGCCCGGAAGAGCTCGGGATGCCGCGCGAACGTCGGGAAGATGTTGTTGTCGCCGAGGCGGCGGTCTATCCCGGGCGGGACGGCCTCGAGGAAGGACTTCACCTCGTCGCCCCATTCCTCCGGCGGCAGCGGCGGGATGCGCGGGTCCGGGCTCACGGAGCGCGACCTTAACGAGTCGGCGACATCGGAGGATCGGGGTCCGAGCCCTTTCGTTGAGGGCTGGCCAGCCAGCCAGTAGTGTCCACGGCGGATGAGCAAGCCGCCCGACGAGCAGCTCGCAGACCTCGCCAAGCAGGACCTCGACGAGATCGACGTCACGGACCGCGAGCACTGGGAAGATGGTCCCCCCCACGAGATCTTCACCGAGCTCCGCGGCCGCTGCCCCGTGCACTGGAGCGAGATCAACGAGTACCCGAACGAAGAGGGGTTCTGGTCGGTCACCAAGGCCGACGACGTCCGGGAGGTCAGCCTCGACTGGGAGACCTACTCCTCGGAGCGCGGCGGGGTCACCGGGCTGACCCACGCGATCCCCATCGAGCTGACCCGGTCGATGTTCATCGGGATGGACCCGCCCAAGCACGATCGCCTCAAGATGCTCTTCCAGCGCGGCTTCACTCCGAAGCGAATCGCAGAGCACGAGGACCGGATCCGCACGATCACCCAGCGCGTCCTGGACGGCGTCGCCGATCGAGGCAGCGCTGACCTGGTCACTGAGGTCGCCCAGCCGGTCGTCTCGCGCGTGATCGGCAGCTTCATGGGGATCTCCGAGGAGGACGACGCGGTCTGGGCCCGGCTGATGAACAACACGCTCGGCGCCGGCGATCCGGACATCAACCCCGAGGGCGTCGAGAGCGTCATGCAGCGCGACGTCCCGGAGATCTTCGAGCGCTGCACGAAGCTCATCGCCGAGCGCCGCGAGCGGCCGACCGAGGACCTCACCAGCGTCCTCGTTCACGCCGACGTCGACGGGCACACCCTCGAGGAGCACGAGATCGTCATGGGCTTCTTCCTGCTGATGGCGGCCGGCAACGACTCGACGAAGGCGACGTACTGCAGCGCGATGCGCGCGCTGATCGAGAACCCCGACCAGCGGCAGATCCTGCTGGACGACCCCTCGCTCGTCTCGAGCGCGGTGGAGGAGTCGCTGCGGATGTTCCCCGCGTTCGCCCACTTCCGCCGCACGGCGACC
>JAWVFG010000021.1:0-19646 GCA_033856335.1 Solirubrobacterales bacterium | reverse complement strand
ACGGTCCCGACCGCGCTCACGGCAGGGTTGAGATGGAGCTGGTCGGGACCGCCGGCAGGAGCACCTCGGGCGGATTCTGTGGGAGACCGTTCCGGTTGCCGCACGCCGGCAGATGAAAGCCCCGCTTCGCGGGGCCTTCATGGGCCGGGGAGGACTCGAACCTCCGACCTACGGATTATGAGTCCGCTGCTCTGACCAGCTGAGCTACCGGCCCGCCTGCGGGCGAGCGTACCGTCCGGGATAGATTCGTTCCATGGAGAGTGATGAGGAGGAGCGACAGGATGCGACCTTCACGCTGCCGCTGCTCGGCGCTCTCTACGGCTCGCTGGTGATCGTCGTGGTGGTGGCGATTCTCAACTCGCACATCGGACGCGGCCTTGAGAACGAGATCGATGCACCGGCGCGGACGCTGATCGCGGCGCCGGTGATCCTTGCGGCGACGGTGGTCTTCGTCGCGAGCATGCTCGCCCTGATCCTGCCCGGTTACCGGCGGGCTGCCCTGCGGGTCGCGGAGATCGCCGGCTGGCTGATTCCGGCCTGGCTCGTGATGGGCGCGATGGTGCTCGGGGCGATTTCGTTCGCCCTCCACCACGCCGGCTGAGCTCGTAAACAGGGTCGCGCTGCCGCGCGCCCCCGCACTAACCAAATGCCTCCAGCGAGTCGCCCACCGAGGAGGGCTCAGGGACGCCCTCTGCCGCGGCCTGGGCTCCCTCGTTGAACGCACTGGCTGCCGCGACGACCATGGCGGCGGCACCGGGCTTGATCTGGCCTGAATCGACGCTCTCCGCGAGGTACTCCTCGATCTTGCGGGCCAGGTCGGCGAGCCGGTTCTGGCCGACGACCAGTGCCGCGCCCTTCAGCCCGTGCGCTTCGATGCGGAGCTCCTCGATACTGGCCGGGTCCTTCTCGCCTGACGTCGCGAGCGCCTCGATGCCGTCGATGATGGGTGGCGTGCGACGGCCGGCCTCCGCCGCCAGCATGCCGAGTAGCTCTGGATCCCCCACCTGCGGAGTTCTACTCGCTCGCAAGCGCTGGCGACTGCCCGGATGTGGCTAGCCGGCCACCTTCTGGACCGCCGCCTCAAGCTCCTGGACGCTGAATGGGCCCTGGAGGACGGTGCTGACCTTGCCGGTTCGGTCGATCACGAATGCCCACGGCTCAGTGCTCAGGTGGTAGGCGCGCATCTGCGGGCGGGGTCCGTCGCTGATTCGGTTGTTGTTGTAGATCTCCTGATGGATGAAGGCGACCTTGTCGCCGAATTGCTGCTTGACCTGCTCCGCGATGTCGGTCACCGGGCCACAGACGCGGCTCTGGCAGAGGGCCGGCGTCGCGAACAGCAGCACGATCGGCTTCTTGCCGACGACGTTCGCGAAGTCGTCGCTGTGCATGTCGTCGGGCGGGACCCGCGTGTCGATCTGGGAGATATCCGAGACCTGGCCGGCGGTCAGGGTGTGGATGACCGGCGCCGGCTGGCCGACCTGCGGCATCGGGTAGTCGCCCACCGGGCCCGGAGAGGGGAGCAGGCTGTACTGGTAGGAGTCGCCGCTCTTGATCAGTGCGCCGAATTCCCACGGGCCGGGTTTGTCGAATGGGATGTCCGCGACGTAGGCGACCTGGGCGGCGCTCGGATCGTCGGCGGTGGTCTTGGCTCGGAAGGCCGGCTTGGTGGTCAGGTCCTCTATTCGCGCCGGGAAGGGGCCGATGGCCGGGCCGTTGACGCCCCTGCCCGGGGTCGCATAGATCGCGACCTGCGCGTCTGTGACCTGGTCGTGGCTCACGGTGAAGATGCCGAATGGGAATCGGTTGGTGCCGAGATGGAAGGCTGCCGCGGCGGGCGACACGACCGGGCCCTGCGAGGCGCCTGTGGAGAGCAGGACCTGCCTCAGGGTCTTGCCCTTCGCCGAGGGGAACTCGGATGCCGCCGGGGCCGGGCGGCTGCGGCTGCCGGTGCCATTGTTCGAGCCGCCGCAGCCGGGGAGCAGCGCAAGGGCGAGCAGCACGGCGCCGGCGGCGAGGAGCTTGCGAGGCACGGGCGGCATCGTAATTGGGGCACCGATAGGGTGGCGCCCGCGCCCACCACAAACGGGTCGCGCCTGGCGGCGCGCCCTCGCATCAAAAGGAGGAGACGTTGGCGGACAAGGCGGCCCTGGTAACTGGTGGTTCGAGCGGAATCGGGTTGGCGATCGCCCGCGCTCTCGGCGAGGACGGGTACGGGATCACGGTTTCGGCGCGGCGGCCGGACAAGCTCGAGGCGGCGGCCGAGGATCTGCGGTCGGGCGGTCTCGACGTGCAAAGCGTGGCGGCGAACATGGCCGACGAGGAGAATCTCCAGGCACTGGTGGCGGCACACAAGGAGCGGTTCGGGCGGCTCGACGTGTTGATCAACAACGCTGGGGTCGGGATCGGGGAGGCGATGGACTCGCTCACGACCAAGTACGTCGACATGCAGCTTGGGGTCAACCTCCGTGCGGTGATCCTGATGACCCGGGAGTGCTTGCCGCTGCTGCGCGAGGCCGGCGGCGAGCACGGCAAGGCGCTGATCGTCAACACCGCGTCGATCTCCGGCAAGGCGGGTCAGGCGTGGCTATCCGTGTATTCGGCCACCAAGGCGGCGGTGATCGGCTACTCGCAGGCGACCCAGATGGAGATCGCGGGTGAGGGAATCCAGGTGACCGCGCTCGCGCCGGCGTTCGTGGACACCGCGATGACCGAGTTCGCGAAGCAGCATGTCGCGGCCGAGGAGATGATCCGGCCGGAGGACATCGCGGAGGCTGTGCGCTTCCTGCTGCGCACCTCGCCGAATTGCCTGGTCCCCGAGATCGCCTTCCTGCGGCCCGGGGACACCGTGAGCACTCCCGCCACCCCCTAGAGCCAGATCTTCGCTCCCTTGCGGAGGCCGGCCCGGGCGCCGGCCCACCAGGCGATTTGGCGCAGCAGGTCGTACCAGGCGTCCTCGATCCATTCCGTGCGACCGCGGCCGCGGATTTGCTCACGGAGGACGATGCCGAGGCCGCGGGCGGTGCGGCCGATCTCGCGGATTCGCGGTGGCTTGACGGGGTCGCCGCCCATCGCCTCGAACTTGGCGCCGACGAGTCCGGCTCCGTAGGCCCAGCCGAGCTGCTGGCGGAAGAAGCCGAGCTGGGTGGAGCGGTTTCGGTGGCGGGCGGTGGCGTTCTCCGCATACGCGAGGCGGCGGTCGCTTCGCTCCTGGAAGCGGAGCCCGAGCTCGACGTCCTGGGCACGGGTCATGTGTGGGTCGAAGGGGCCGATGCGCTCCAGCACGTCGCGGCGGTAGGCGGCGTTGGCGGTGATCGGGTAGGCGGGGTTCGAGTTGAAGGCGAAGCGCTGCCAGTTGCCGAGCAGGCGGGCCGCCTGCCGCTCGGCCGCGGTGGTTGGTGGGGCGTGCTGGAGGTCGCCGGCGACGGCGCCGACCTCAGGGTCTTCGAAGGGGCGGATCAGCTCGGTGAGCCAGTGAGGCTCGACCAGGCAGTCGGCGTCGACGAAGGCGAGGATGGCGCCGGTGCTCTCGGCGATGCCGCGGTTGCGGGCGTTCGACACGCCTCGCTTGGGCTCGCGCAGATAGCGGACGGGCCTCGATTGGATCAGGGCGGCGGTGCCGTCGGTTGAGGCGTTGTCGATGACGAGGATCTCGCGGCGCTCTGCCGGGTAGTCGGTGGCGAGGATTGAGTCAAGGCAATCGGCGATCGTCGATTGGCCGTCCCGGACGGGGACGATCACGGATACGAATGGCTCGGTGGTGGGCGCCCGCGTCACGGGCGGAAGTTAGCCGCGGTGGCTAGGCGTCGGTGCGCTGGAGCGCTGCCTCGGCGCGATCCAGCTCGGCGGACCAGGCGTCGGCGGAGTCGGGCGAGGCGCTCAGAACGTCCTCGACGGAGAAGTCGGATGTCTCTCGCGCCTCGGCCGCGGCGAGGCGGCGGCGGGTGGCTTGCACTTCGCGGACCTCCTCGGCCAGGGGGCGCTCGGGGAGTGGCTCGCTGCCGGGTGCGCCCTCGCGGAGGAGTGCGATCTCGAGGTAACCCTCGAGGGTGCGGACCTCGCGGCGGGATGCGCGGCGGGGCTTGCGCTGGTTGGCGCCGGTGAAGGCGTCCCAGGCGCGGGCGAAGGTGCCGAAGTTGGTGCGGCCGCCGTTTCTGTGTGCCGCCAGCATTGGGCAGACGCCGCCGCGCTTGTCGACGTAGGCGCCGACGATGACGCGGTTGGAGCGGATGCCGCGGAGCATGGCCTCCTTGGTGTGGAGGGGCATCGCGCCGATGGAGTTGCGGAGGCGCTCTGCGTTGTTGCGGCGCTTTGCCATGAGTAGTCGGGTAAGGGATAGCGGCTACGGCGTAGGGTCAGCGCAATGGGCCGCCCAGAGAGACCTCTGCGCCTGCTCGTCGCCGCATTCGGCGATCCGGGGCATGCGTTTCCGGCGATCGCGCTCGCGCGGGAGCTGGGGCGGCGGGGACACGAGGTGCTGGTGGAGACGTGGGAGCGGTGGCGCGAGGCGGTCGAGGCGGAGGGGCTGGGGTTCACGGCGGCGCAGGAGTACACGGTGTATCCGCCGCCCGGGCCGGACACACCGGATGGGCAGACGGCTGCCGCTGCGGCGAGCGCGCTGGCGAGGTTGATGGAGGGGTTCGAGCCGGATTTGGTGGTGAGCGACATCCTCACACTGGCGCCGACGCTCGCCGCGGAGGTGGCTGGGGTGCCGCATGCGACGCTGATTCCCCATGTCTATCCGGTGCAGCAGCCGGGGATGCCGCTCTACTCGCTCGGGTTGCGGCCGCCACGGACGGCGGTTGGGCGGTTGGGTTGGCGGGCGACGGGGCCGCTGCTGGGGATGGGGTTGCGGCGGGGGCGGGATGAGCTGAATGAGACGAGGGCGAGGTTGGGGCTGGCTCCGGTGGAGCGGTTTCACGGAGGGATCAGCGAGCTGCTGGCGATCGTTGCGACGTTGCCGCAGCTCGAGTATCCGCGGGAGTGGCCGGCGCACGTGCGGGTGACGGGGCCGCTGTTCTTCGAGCTGCCCGGTGAGGAGGTGGCGATGCCCGATGGGGATGGGCCGTTGGTGCTGATCGCGCCGAGCACCTCGCAGGATCCGGAGTGCGAGCTGCTCCGGGTGGCGCTGGATGCGCTGGCGGATGAGCCGGTGCGGGTGCTGGCGACGACGAATCGGCACCGGCCCTCGCGGCCGATCGAGGTGCCGGCGAATGCGGAGCTGGTGGATTGGGTGCTGTACTCGCAGGGGATGGCCGCTGCTGACGTGGTGATCTGCCACGGCGGGCATGGGACGGTGGCGAGGGCGCTGGCGGCAGGCAGGCCGCTGCTGGTGTGCCCATTCGGGGGCGACATGGGAGAGAACGCTGCGCGGGTGGCGTGGTCCGGGACGGGGTTGTCGGTGCCGCGGCGGCTGCTGTCGCCTAAGGCGATCAGGCTGGCAACGCGGCGGATCCTGGCCGACCCGGAGTTCGGGAAATGTGCACGCGATGTGGCAGCTTGGTCGGCTGCTCATGACAGCGCAGGAGTGGCTGCCGATCTCGTCGAAACTGCCGCCTACAATGGCGTGGCTCCCGGGCCATTCCCGGATGGTTCATCTCGGTCCCCCGTGTTGTAATGGCAGCAAACTTGACTGTTAATCAAGGAGTCCTGGTTCGAATCCAGGCGGGGGAGCTTTTGGCGGCAGCGTCCACCGGTTCAGGAATCTAAGGACGGGCTGGTCTCCTTCGGAACTTGGGTCGTGCCGTCCTCGACTTCGGCGTGACAGTTGGCGCAAAGCAGCAAGCATTTGCGCGCCTCCTCTCTTGCCCTCTCGAGCGAGCGCGTCACTTGACTCAGCGCGAAGAGCTTCTTCTTGCGGTCGCGATGGTGAAACTCGAGCGCGGCGAAGCACCTGTCGTAGCCGCAGATCAGGCAGGCGCCTCCCGCCTCTTCGACAAGGGTCCGCTTTATTCGGCGGCGTGCCTTAGAGACGGCCTCGCACCTGCAGCGCTTGCATCGCCAGCGATTGTCTTCGCGCACGTACGTGGTCATGCCGTGTCGGCGACAGATCAGTTCGACCTGTTGCTCGCCGGCCTCTTTGGCCCGCCTTGCAGCCACCCTTCTTCGACCGCCAGCGGTGGGCCCGAGCCCGTATTTCTCGGTCCAGTACCGGACGGTCGCGACGCCACGGTCAACCTCCTCGGCCATCTCCCTGAGGGAGGCTCCGGTGGCGTGAAGGGCTCGGAGCGTGTCTTCCGGGATCGGTCCGCGACGCAGGTGCCGCTGTTGGTTCACCGGCGTTAGTCCGTGCTTCTTCAGGTGGTAGCTGATCGTTGACGGATTGCGGCCCACCCGCTTCCCGATCTGCTCCAGGGAGAGGCCCTCCGCTAGATAGCTCTCTAGTTCTTCTTTGCTCACTTCCACACATTTTCCAACTTCACCCAGATGGAGTGGCTCGAAAAGGCCTGCACATCAGCCACATTTCGCGCGAAGGGCGCGCGGGCGTGTGCCGAGTTTGTGAAAGCCGGCTAGCTGAGCACGCCCGCGTGGGCGATTCGGTCAGTGAGCTTTGCTCGCTCGCCTGAGAGGCGGGTGCTCACCTCGTAGTCGCCGGCTTGCTGTGCCGCCGAGATGCCGTCCTCCAGGCGCTGCTGCTCGAGCAGGTCGAAGTTGAGCTGCATCGCCCCCTTCGAGGCTGGCTCGCTCTCCGCCCGCATGACGAGCTCGGTGATCAGCGAGGTGAGGGCCGTGTCGTCGCGCGGCAACCCGGCCATCGGATCGTCCAGGTGCTCGCGCAGCCAGAGCAGCGCAGGCTTGCCCGAGGGCGACATGTGCTCATCGGTGAGCTGCTCGATGAACCTCCGCCCCGTCCCCGGGTCCGAGAGGCACATCGCGAGCAGCGCCCGCTCGCGCGTCTCCCGAGGAGTGAGCGATATCGCAACCGGCCGCGCCGCCTTTGCCCCATTGCCATCCCCCGCGGGAGCGGCACCCGGCTCGCGAGCAGACCGCACCCTCGCCAACACCAGGCTCGCATCCGTATCGAGCCGGTCTGCGACCTTGCGAACCAGCTCATCGAACCCAAGCGCCGTCTCCCCCATCGCCTTGAGAACCGGCCCAACCTCCTCGAGAACCCGCTCCCGCCCCGTCACGGAGCCGAGCTCTCCACGCCCGAGCGCAACGTCCACCCGGAAGCTCGGCAGGTCTATCGCCTCGTCCACCAGCTTCATCAAGCGATCCGGCGACCCCTCCTGAAGCATGTCCGCCGGATCCTCCCCCTCCGGCATCGCCGCAACCCGAAGCTCCAGCCCGCGGCCCGCCGCGACCTTCTGCGCCCTGATCATCGCGTCCGCCCCCGCCTGATCGGCATCGAGCGCGAGCACCACCGACTCCGTCAGCCCGGCGAGCATCGAGAGCTGCTCGGGAGTGATCGCCGTCCCCATGATCGCCACCGCCTCCTCCACCCCAGCCTGATGAAGCGCCAGCACATCCGTGTACCCCTCCACCACGATCGCCCGCCGCGCCTTCGCAATCGGCCCGCGAGCCCGATCGATCCCGTACAGGGTGTGGCTCTTCCGATACAGCTCCCCCTCGGGAGAATTCATGTACTTCGGCTGCGAGTCCGGGCTCAGCGCGCGCGCCCCGAACCCGAGCACCCTCCCCCGCTGGTCGCGGATCGGGAACGTGATGCGACTGCGAAACCGGTCGTAGTGGCCGCCCTGCCTCCCTTTCAGGATCAGCCCGGCGGCCAGCAGCTCCTCGACCTTGAACCCCGCGCGCTGGCTTCCCGTCAGAACCTGGTCCCAGGGGCTCGGCGCCATCCCCACGCCGAATCGCCGCAGGACGTCCTCACCCAGTCCGCGCCCCTCCAGATAGGCGCGCGCCTTTCCCGCCTTGGGCGACTCCCACAGGTAGCGCTCGTAGAACTTCGCCGTGCGCTCGAGCAGCTCCCAGAGCCGCGCCTTCCTGCGCCGCTTCTCCTCAGCCTGCGGGTCCTCGTTCTCCCGCTCGATCTCCACTCCGTAGCGCTCGGCCAGCGACTCCACCGCCTCGGGGAAGGCCAGCCCCTCCTTCTCCTCGACGAACCGGAACACGTCGCCGCTCGCCTCGCAGCCGAAGCAGTAGTAGAGCTTGTCCCGCGGATTGACCTTGAAGGACGGCGTCCGCTCGTCGTGGAACGGGCAGTTGCCCCAGTAGTCCTGCCCCCGCTGCTGGAGGTCCGTGTACGCCGAGACGATCTCGACGATGTCCGCCGCGTCCTTGACCCGATCCTTGCTGTCCGGAGTGAATCTCGCCATCAGACCAATCTATTCGGCGGCCACGAGCCGCTCGTACGTCGAGAGACAAAAACGGTCGGTCATTCCGGCGATGTAGTCCGTGACCCTCTGCACCGGACCCGCATCCGGGTCGGTCGCCGGCACCTCGTCGATGTGCGCGAGGTAGTGGTCGAACAGCGTCCTCAGCGCCAGCCGCGCCCGCTCCTGCTCCGCCCGTGCCTCCTCCCCCAGGTAGACGCGCTCGAACATGAACTTCCGCAACCGCAGCATCGACCCCCCGACCTCCTCGCTCTGCGCGATGTCGCCCTCCTCCCGGGAGCGTTCCACCATGTCCTGAACCAGCAGGTCGATCCGCCGCGCCCCCGTCTCCCCGAGCCGCTCGATCTCCTCGGTGGGCAGGTCACCCTCAGCGATGATCCCCGCGCGCAGCGCGTCGTCGATGTCGTGGTTGATGTAGGCGACCCGATCGACGATCCGCACCACCCGCCCCTCGAGCGTGGCCGGCTTCTGGGGCCCGGTGTGATTGAGGATCCCGTCCCGGACCTGCTCGGTCAGGTTGAGCCCCCGCCCGTCTCGGGCGAGAACCTCCACGACCCGCAGCGAATGCTCGTTGTGGCGAAAGCGCATCCCATGTTCCTGAAGCGCCTCATCCAGCACCTCTTCCCCGATGTGGCCGAAGGGCGGATGGCCGAGATCGTGACCCAGCCCGATCGCCTCAGTCAGGTCCTCGTTCAGCCCGAGCGCCCGCGCCACCGTCCGCGAGATGAAGCACGCCTCGAGCGTGTGGGTGAGCCTGGTGCGGTAGTGGTCGCCCTCGGGCGCCACGAAGACCTGCGTCTTGTGCTTGAGCCGCCGGAACGCCTTCGAGTGGACAATCCGGTCGCGGTCCCGCTGGAACGGGGTGCGAACAGGGCTGTCCGCCTCCGGCTCGCGCCGATGCGCCGGATACGACGAAGTCGCCCGGTCCCAGAGGTACTCCTCCTCCCAGGAGCGAAGCCGCTCCTCGAGACTCTCGGTGTGAGCGGTCATGCTCCGATGTTCGCACCCTGACCGGCACGACCGCCGCGATGCGATTCGAACTAGGCTCCGGTTCGTGGCAGAGACGGCACTGATCACCGGGGCGTCCGCGGGCATCGGCGAAGAGTTCGCCAGGCAGCTCGCCGCGCGCGGCTACGACCTCATCCTGGTCGCCCGGCGCAAGGAGCGGCTCGACCAGCTCTCCCAGGAGCTCCCCACCACCGCGCACGTCATCGAGTTCGATCTCGCCTCCGACGCCGCCGAGCTCCCAGACGAGGTCGCAAAGCTCGGCGTCGACGTGGACCTGCTCGTCAACAACGCCGGGTTCGGCCTGCGCGGTCACTTCGCGGACCTCCCGGCCGATCGCGAGGCCGAGATGGTGCGCGTCAACTGCGAGGCGGTCGTCACCCTCACCCACGCGTTCCTGCCGGCGATGGTCGAGCGCGGAGAGGGTGGCGTGATCACCGTCGCCTCCACCGCCGGCATGCAGCCGCTTCCCTACGAGACGACCTACGGCGCCACCAAGGCATTCGCGATCTCCTTCATGGAAGCCCTGTCGATGGAGCTGCGGGGCACGGGCGTCCGCGCCCTGGTCGTCAACCCCGGTCCGGTGAAGACGGAGTGGCAGGCCGTCGCCGGCTACGACGAGAACACCAAGATCCTGCCCGGCATGATCACCGCGGAGCGCTGCGTCACCGACTCGCTCCGGGCCTACGACCGCGCCAAGCGCTCGGTGATCCCCGGCCGCCTCTTCCCGTGGGTGATGCGCGCCACCGTCGCCCCGAAGCCGATCAAGCTCCGCGTCACGGAGCGGATGTACCGCCCGAAGAGCTAAGCAGCCGCCCGCAGATGCACGTGCGCGTGGTGCTCGAGCGTCTCGGTGATCGCCCGGTCGGCCTGTGCGGCCACCCGCCGCTCCGCCGCCGGAGCATCGGACAGCGGCCGCGCCAGCGCATCGACCATGAACCGGTGCGTCTCCTCGCTGAGTGGAAAGCCCCCGCCCTCGCAGCTCACACAGACCACTCCCCCCGCCGAGCCGGAGAAGGCCGCCAGGTGCTCGGCCTCCCCACAGCTCGCGCAGTTCGCCAACTCGGGTGAGAACCCCGCCGCCAGCGCCAGCTTGAGCCGGAAGGCGAGCGCCGTGCCCGGAGCGCTGGCCGTCACAGCGTCAGCGTCGAGCAGGCCGAGGTAGCTGCAGAGCAGGTTGTAGGCAGGCTGGTTGGGCTCACCCGAGTCGAGCAGCCGCAGCACCGCGTCGCAGGCCCGTCCGGCCGCCCCCAGGGCCGGCCCATTCGAGCGCAGCCTGCCGTGGCCGTCGAGCGTCGAGGCACCGGTCACCGTGAACAGCTCCCCGCGCCCCTCGTAGAGCACGAGATCGAGCCGGAAGAAAGGCTCGAGCCGTCCCCCGAACCGGGACTTCGGCCGCCGCGATCCCTTGGCGATCGCCCCGATCCGCCCGCGGGTGGCGGAATAGAGGTGAACGATCCGATCGGCCTCGCCGTAGCGGATGCTGCGCAGCACGACCGCCTCGGTCTTGAAGTTCCCGGGCATGGCCCCCAACGCTGCCGCAGCAACCGGACGGAGCTAGGGACTACCCCATCGATCTGATTCGCTGAGACCGGCGTCGGCGGTCGCCTGGTCGCGATCCCAGTAGAGGACGAGGCGCGTCACCTTGCGGTCGCGAATGGTGAAGAGGTTGGCCGCCTTGGTGGAGATCTCCCCGATCTCGATGCCGCTTCCCCTCCCACGGCCCTCATTCCTGAGGAGAACGAGCACGCGGCCGTCATCCAGTTCGAAGAACTCGTCTGCCTTCGCGCGGAGGTCATCCCAGGCACTGAGCATCAGCGACCAGGCCTCGGACATCTCTCTCAATCCCTTCCAACTGCCATCGACGAGCCCGCCGACCATCTCGAACTCGATCTCAGGATCGGCCCACTCGGCGGAACTCCAGTCACCACGCTCCCAGGCCACGTAGATGGACTTGACCAAATCGAGGTTGGATGACATGGCATCCGAGTATCGCCGCTCAGCCCGCCCGCCGCACCGCATCCCGGATCGCCGCCGCCGTCACCGTGGCCGCCGCAGCGCCGACCTGGAAGGGCGCGAACTGGTCCGGCTCTCCGGGACCCGACGCCAGGCAGAAGACGACGTCACCGTCCACCGGCGTGAACACCGGGTCGACGGCGCGGCCGAGCCCGGCGGTCGCCGCCCGGGCCACGATCGAGCAGCCCCGCTTGTCCAGCGGCGCGTCCGTGCAGACGCAGACCGGCGTCGAGTTCCCCTCGGGGACGCGGAACTCAGGTGGCTCCGCCATCGCAGCGATCAGCTCCGCTCCCCGCAGCTCCTCCCCCTCCTCCCCTCGTGGGCCGGCCAGTACCGAGCCGTCCTCGGCGATCACGTCACCGGCGGCATTGACGACCGCGACCGCGGCGACCGTGTGGCCCCTTCCCGTGACCATCGCGGCATAGCCGACACCGCCCTGCCGTGCCCGCTCACGCCCGAGGATCTTGCCGACGGTGGCACCGGTCCCGGCCCCCACCGCCCCGCGCTCCGGGATCCCGTCCCGCGCCGCCTCGCAGGCCGCGTATCCGGAGCTCGCATCCGGCCGCACCTTCCCGTCGCCCGAGGGGAGGTCGTAGATCACCGCGGCAGGGACCAGCGGCACCCGCCCGTACGGGGTGAAGTAGCCGCGGTCGTGATCCTCGAGCCAGCGGACGACGCCGTCCGCCGCAGCGAGCCCGAAGGCGCTCCCGCCGGAGATCAGGATCGCGTTCGCCTCCTGCGCGTTCGCGAGCGGCCGGAGCGTGTCGGTCTCGCGGGTCCCCGGACCGCCACCGTGCACGCAGACCCCGCCCCTCGTCTCCGGCGGCGGAATGACGACGGTGCAGCCGGTGCCCCCGACCGGGTCCGACCAGTGCCCGACCGAGAAGCCTTCGGGAAGGGGCGACGGCTCGCTCATCTGCTCCCCGCCTTCCCCGCAGTGCGCTTCGCTCTCCTGCGCGGGCGGCGGCGTAGCCGCTCCTGGCAGTTGGGGCAGAAGTACGTCGAGCGCCCGCTCACCACGATCCGCATGATCACCGGCGGCGGAGCCGGCCGGTGCTCGCTCGCCGGCCTCAGGCAGGGCTGCCCCTCGCGGGTATGCACCAGGAACTCATCCTGCATCGAGCCGCGCTCCCCACGCGAGTCGAGATAGTCGTCGATGCTCGCCCCGCCGTGGTCGAGGCCGGCCTCCAGCGCCGCGACGATGCCCTCGACCAGGCGCTCCGCGTGCTCGAGCTTCATGGAGCCGGCGGGCGAGAGCGGATGGAGCCTCGCTCGCCAGAGCGCCTCATCGGCGTAGATGTTGCCGATCCCGGCCACCCGGGACTGCGTGAGCAGAAACGACTTGAGGGGCGCGGTGCGGTCCTTAGCAAGGTCGAGCAGCCGCTCTGGAGTGAGCTCCCCCGACAGTGGCTCGACGCCGAGCCGGGCCGCGAAGAAGTCATCGAGCTGGTCGCCCGCATCGAGCACCACCGCCTGGCCGAAGCGCCGCACGTCCGTGAACAGCAGCGCCCTGCCGTCGTCGAGCTCGAAGCGCGCCCGCACGTGGCTCGGCTCGGGAGAGGGCTCGTACAGGCGGGGTCCCCCCAGACGCTCGCTCTTCATCAGATCGGCCGTCGCCCCGGCATCCGGATCCCGGAGCAGGAGGTTCCCCGTCATCCGGAGGTGCATCGCCAGCGTGCGTCCACCCTCCAGCCCGATCAACAGGTACTTGCCGCGCCGCGCGACGGCGGTCACCTCCCGGCCCGCGACGGCTCGCTCGAGTGTGCGAGGCGACTCGGGTCGTGTCAGCCGCTCGTCGAGGACGGTCGCCCTCTCGATCCGCTTCCCGACCAGCTCAGGCTCGAGCTGGCGACGCACCGTCTCCACCTCGGGCAACTCGGGCATGCAGCGATGCTAATGAGGCAGGTGCGCCCTTGGGTGGGCCTTGAAGTAGGCCGCCTTCAACTCCTCGCCCGAGAGGTGGGTGTAGAGCTGGGTGGTCGAGAGGTCGGCGTGCCCGAGCATCTCCTGGACGGAGCGCAGGTCACACCCGCCGGTGAGCAGGTGCGTCGCGAACGAGTGCCGCAGCGTGTGCGGGCTCATCCTGTTCCCGAGGCCCGCGGTCTTGGCGTGGCGCAGCACGATCTTGTAGAGGCCCTGCCTGGTCAGTGGGCCCCCGCGGAAGTTGAGGAACAGCTTGCGCTCGTCGTGAGAGCGGATCAGCTTGGGCCTGCCCACCCGCAGGTAGACCCTGACCGCGGCGATCGCCTTGCCGCCGACCGGGACGAGACGCTCCTTCGAGCCCTTGCCCCTGGCCCTGACGATGCCGTGCTCCAGGTCGACGTCGGCGATCTCGAGCGAGATCGTCTCCGACGCTCGCAGCCCGGATGCGTACATCAGCTCCAGCAGCGCCCTGTCTCGCTGCGTGGCCGGATCGTCGCCCCGCGGCTGGGCGAGCAGGCGCTGCACCTCGGCGTAGCTGAGCACCTCCGGCAGCTTCTTCCCACGCCGCGGCGTCTCGAGCCGCGCCGCCGGGTCGTCCTGGATCGTCTCCTCGCGCCGTAGGTGGCGGTAGAAGGAGCGCAGGCACGCGGCCTTGCGATGCACTGTCGCCGTCGAGCACGGCGAGCGGCCATCGCCGTCGCCCTGCGCGAGGTCAGCGAGAAAGTCCGAAAGGTCGCTCGGCTCCGCGTTGGTGGCGTCCCTGTCGCGCTCGGCCAGGAAGCGCCCGAACTGGAGCAGGTCCGTGCGGTACGCGGAGAGCGTATTTCGGGACAGCCCCCGCTCGAATTCGAGATGCGCGAGGAAGTCGAGGACCAGCGCCTCGTAGCGCTCCGAGGGCCGCGCCTCGGTTTTGTCGCGTTCCGGCGCGATTGTGGCCATGCGAAGTACTTCCGCGGCCGCCCCCCGGTACCTCCTAGATGAGCTCCTTCAGCATCATCAGCCCGATCAGCGACTTGGCGTCCTCGCAGTGGGCGATCGCGTCGTCGAGCTCCGCGAGGGGGACCTCCACGATCTCGATCCGCTCGCCCGGGGCGGGCTCGCGGGGCACGTCGTAGAGCTCGGTGGCGAGGAACAGCCAGATCCGCTCGTTCGTGAACCCCGGGCTCGTGTAGAAGCTCTTCAGCTCCCGCCAGTCCCCCGCCGCCTTGCCGATCTCCTCGACCAGCTCGCGCTGAGCGCACTCGAGCGGGGTTTCGCCCTCGACGTCGAGCTTCCCGGCCGGGAGCTCGAGCAGGGCCGGCTCCTCGACGGCCTCCCGCGGCTGTTCGATCATGTGCAGGACCCGGCCGTCGTGCGGGATGACGCAGACGGCGCCGGGATGAACCACGACCTGCCGCGTCGCCCTGCTGCCGTCCGCGTACTGAAAGGTTTCCATTCGGACCGATGCGATCGGCCCGCGGTGGACGAGCTTGCCCCCCACCTTCTTGAGGCGATCGTCGCTCACCGGACGCTCTCGGTTAGCGCCGCCGCGCCCAGGGCATCCCCGGCGGACAGCGCCGCGGCGTAGAAGAGCCGGTCGTCGGCGAGCTCGCGGCCCATGTGGATCGCGGACAGCCCGCTCGCGGCGTACTCGTCGACCGGTGCCTCTCGCAGCCAGATCTCGTGCCGATCGCCGCACGCCTCGCGCAGCTCGTCGAGCGACCCATCCCCCGCGCCGATGCGCGGCCACGGAGCCGGCCTGCGGGCCGGGGCGGGCACCCGCACGTTCCCGAGCAGCATCCGGAGCACCGTCGCGCTGTGATGGCTCAGGCCGCTATGGCGAGTCCGCGGGTCGGCGCCCGACATCCGCGGCGCGAGCAGGGTCTCGAGGCCGAGGATCAGCGAGGCGTGGGCGGTTTCGAGCGCCGCCATTCCACCATGCCCCAGCTCCGAGCCGGACCCGGCGATCCCGGGCCCCGGCCCGGCGATGACCGCGTCCCAGCCGAGCGACCCCGCCGCGGCCTGGAGCGCCCCGATCACGGTGAGCGCCTCGAGCTCCCCGCCGTAAGCCGGACCCGCGGTGACGTGCTTGCAGAGGAGACCCGCGCGTCGCAGCTCGGCGACATCCTCGGACAGCGAGCCCGGCAGGGCACCTCCCCACGTCTGGACATAGCCAACCGGCATCTGCGACGAGCTGCGGCCAGCCGCCCAGGCGGCGGGCGCGAGCTGGCCGTGCAGCGATAGCACCAGGACCGGTATCCGCCTCGCGACGGAATCCTCGCCGGCCTCGACCGGCTCGACCGGATGCTGAAGGGACGTGTAGTTGAGCTTCATTGCCGTCGCCTCGCCGGCGCCGGGGCCGTCCAACCCGCGCGTCAGGTTGGCGTGGACGACGTCGAACCCGCCAGAGCCGAGGCCGAGGTCCTGCGCCTCGACATTCACGATCACCTCATCCCCCTCGCGCACCTCACCGACGAGCCCCTCATCGGCCCACGCCTTCCTGTCCTCGGCGCCGACCCGGACCCTGAGCGGATCCGTCCCCGTGACGACCCCAGGTCGCAGCTTCAGCAAGAGCTATCCCTCGCCCGTCGCCAAGGGCACCTTCGCGGCCTCCTCAAGCGCTGCCTCGCACACGGCCAGCATCTCCACGATCGCCCCTTCCGTGACCCGCTCCTCGGGCGTGTGGTTCGCCTCGGTGCCGTTGGCGAGCAGCACGGCCTCGTAGCCGGCGGCGACCAGCGCATTCGCGTCGCTGCCCCCGCCCGTTGCGACGAGCTCGGATTCGTGTCCCGTTCGCCGCAGAGCCTCCGCGGCGATTCGCACTGCCTCGGACTTCGGGTCGAGCCGGTAGCCGCGGAACATCTCGATCACCTTCGCGTCGACGTCGCACCCCTGCTCGCCTGCGGCCCAGGTGCACGCGTCGACCATCTCGCCGATCTGCGCGGCCGCTCGCTCCGCGTTGATGCTTCGGGCCTCACCGAGGATCCGGCAGTGCCCGGCGACCACATTGGAGGCGGTACCGCCCTCGATGATCCCGACGTTCGCGGTGGACTCCTCGTCCAGGCGCCCCAGCTTCATCCCCGCGACCGCCGCCGCCGCGGCCGCGATCGCGCTGTGACCGTCCTCGGGATTGATGCCCGCATGCGCCTCGCGGCCGGTGAACTCCGCGATCAGCCTCTTGTAGGTGGGCGCCGCCACGATCACCTCGCCGATCGGCGTGGCGTGGTCGAGGACGAAGCCGAACGGCGAGCGGAGCGACGTGATGTCGAGCTCGCCGGCGCCGCGCAGGCCATCCTCCTCGGCCACCGTGAAGACGAGCTCCAGCCCGAGCGGGCCCGGATCGCCGGCGTGCCGGGCCGCCAGCTCCATCAGGACCGTCACCGCGGCCTTGTTGTCGGCCCCGAGAATCGTGTCGCCGCGGGTTCGAAACGCGCCGTTCTCCCTCACCACCTCGATCGGACCCTCGTGCGGGACCGTGTCGAGGTGCGCGAAGAAGGCGAGCCATCCGTCGCCCGTCCCGGGAATCCGCGCGATCAGGTTTCCGGCACCCGCCTGCGCCGCATTCGCCGACTCGTCCTCGCTCACGTCGACGCCCATTTCCCGAAGGTCCATCAGCACGGCGTCGGCGACCTTGCGCTCCTGGCCGGTCGGACTCGCGATCTCGCAGAGGCGGACAAAGCGGTCGAGCATGCGCTGGCCATCCGCGGTCACGATCGCGACAGGCTATGCCGCAGGGCGCCGCGGCGCCACCTGCGCTGATAGAAGACCCGCATGGCCCGGCGACCCTCGCAGCTGGAACAACGACATGTCCCTCTTCCCTCGGGCGCCCCGTCGAGCGCATGGGAGGGCCGCCTCGAGATCATCATCGCGATCGCGCTCGGCCTGGCGGCCATCGTCACCGCGGGCTCCGTCTACTTCAACGAGCACCAGGAGCACAAGGCAACCATCGATTTCCACCAGGCGACCCACAAGCTTCTCGGGGCGACGGCCGCGGGACTCCGGACTCCGCGCGGCCGAGCGCTCGAGCTGAGCTCAACGGACGAGATTCTGCAGGCCGAGGGCCATCAGGAGAGGGCCTCCCGCTACACCCTGGCGGAGGTCATCCTCGCGTCGTCCCTGTTCCTCTTCGGCGTCGCCGGGATCAGCTCACGCTGGCGCCTCAAGATCGGTGCGCTCTCCGTCGCGACCCTGATCTTCCTGGTCGCCATCATCGTCCTGGCGACGGCCTAGCCGCCGTCTGCCGGTCTAAGCGGAGCGGCGGACGCTCACCTTGCCGGATTCCTCTGCGGCCGTCTCCGCCTCGGCGGCGGGCTCGGCCTCCTCCGGGCGCTCCGACGCGCGCTTGGCCGCGGCGCCGACGAAGTCGCGGAAGAGCGGCTCTGGGCGAGTCGGGCGGGAGTTGAACTCCGGGTGGAACTGGGAGGCGACGAAGAATGGGTGTCCAGGCAGCTCGATGACCTCGACGAGCCGGTCGTCCGGTGAGGTCCCGCTCGCCACCAGCCCCTCGTCCTCGAGCCGGCGGCGGAGCATGTTGTTGACCTCATAGCGGTGGCGGTGGCGCTTGTAGATCACGGCCTCGCCGAAGATCTCCCGCGCCTGGGTCCCCTCGTGGAGCTTCACCGGGTCGGCGCCGAGCCTCATGGTGCCGCCCAGGTCGGAGACCTCCTTCTGCTCTGGCAGCAGGTCGACCACCGGGAACGGCGTCTCGGGATCGAACTCGGCCGAGTTGGCCCCGTCCATCCCGCAAACGTGGCGGGCGAACTCGACGACCGCGATCTGCATCCCGAGACAGATCCCCAGATAGGGAATCCCCTTCTCGCGTGCGATCCGAGCGGCCTCGATCTTCCCCTCGATCCCACGCTCTCCGAACCCGCCGGGAATCAGGATCCCATCGACGTCGTCGAGCTTGGCGTCGTCGATGTCCTCGGCCGAGACCAGCTCGGTGTCCACCTCGACGCCGTGCTGCCAGCCGCCGTGGGTGAGCGCCTCGATCACCGACTTGTAGGCGTCCGCGAGCTGGACGTACTTGCCGACCAGCGCGATCTTGACCTTGCGCTCGCGGGAGTCATCGGCGCGCCTGATCAACTCCTCCCATTCGGCGAGGTCCGGCGTCTCGGTCTCGACCCCGAAGTGGTCGAGGATCAGGTCGTCCGCGCCCTCCGCCCGCAGCACCAACGGCACCTTGTAGACGTTGTCGACGTCACGGGCCGAGATCACGGCCTCCTCGGGCAGGCTGGCGAAGAGCGCGATCTTCTTGCGGATCTCCCGATCGAGGCCTTCCTCCGAGCGGCAGAGCAAAGCGTGCGGCTGGATCCCGATCCGGCGCAGCTCGTTGACCGAGTGCTGGGTCGGCTTGGTCTTCATCTCGCCGGCGTGACCGACGTAGGGCACGAGGGTGAGGTGGATGAACATGCAGCGCTTCGGCCCGAGGTCGGTGTAGAGCTGGCGTATCGCCTCGAGGAACGGGAGCGACTCGATGTCGCCGACGGTCCCGCCGATCTCGGTGATCACGAAGTCGACGGCCTGCGACTCGGCGACGATCAGGATCCGGTTCTTGATCTCGTCGGTGATGTGCGGGATCACCTGGACGGTCGCGCCCAGGTAGTCACCCCGGCGCTCGCGCCGGATCACCGAGTTGTAGACCGCGCCGGCAGTGACGTTCGAGGCCCGCGAGGTGTTCTCGTCGGTGAAGCGCTCGTAGTGGCCGAGGTCGAGGTCGGTCTCGGCGCCGTCCTCGGTGACGAAGACCTCCCCGTGCTGGAACGGGCTCATCGTCCCCGGGTCGACGTTGATGTAGGGATCGAACTTCTGAAGCTGAACACGGAACCCGCGTGAGACGAGGAGGCGACCGAGTGAGGCGGAGGCGATGCCCTTACCGAGGGACGAAACGACACCGCCGGTAACGAAGAGAAATCGTGTGTCGCTTGGCTTCGGTTGGGTCAATTGGCTCTGCCGAGCGAGTCTAGTCGGTCGAGAAGCGGAATCCGCTCGATCGCTGACGAGATCGAACGGAACTCCCCATAGAGCGAGATTGCGATCAGTCCGGCGAGCGCGATGGCGGCAACGGGCTGCGACATCGTCGTGACCAGCACGATCCCGGCCATGCCGCCGATCACGCTCGCCCCGGAGTCTCCCAGCATGGCCCGCTCGTGCAGGGTGAACCAGGCGCCGAGGACGACGGGAACGATCAGCGGGGCGATTGGCTCCACGGGGGCGAGGCTCGAGGACGCCGCGCAACAGACCGAGGCGGTCAGAGCGAGAGCCTTCTCGGTGCGTCCGGGACGGGTGTCGAGAAGATTGCCGACGTGGGCCGCCAGCGTGAGCAGGGCGATGTCTGCCACGTACCCGGCCCCGGTCGCGCCACCGCCAGCCGCCGCGTAGGCCGCCAGCCCGAGCGTGCCGATCGCCTTGAGCGCCCCGGTTGAGAGCTCC
>JAWVFG010000020.1:0-16072 GCA_033856335.1 Solirubrobacterales bacterium | reverse complement strand
AAGTTCAACAAGGGCGGCAAGGTGACCGCGAAGGGCACGCTCAACACCGCGAGCGCCTGCAAGCCTTCCCGCGGGGTGAGGCTTCAGGTGATGGACGCGAATGGCGTGGTGATCGCCACCCTCGACGGCTCCACTTCGGATTCGAGCGGAAACTGGGGGCTGTCAGGGCAGTTGCCGAACACCCTGCCGGCCGGCACGAACTCGGTGCGGGTCAAGGCCACCAAACGATCCGCCGGGAAGTTCGTCTGCAAGGCGGGCGTCTCGACACCGGTTGCGATTCCGGCGGCGAAGTAGGCCGATTCGCACGTTCCGGCCCAAATCCGCCGCCTACTCAATTATGATGAGTCCCGTGCTTGGACTCCGGGGTACCAATCGGCTGGTGGCGTTGCTGGTCATCTTCAGCCTCGCGCTGATCCTCGTCTTCTGCGCGATCCTGCTCTCGACTCAGCCCGCTTCGGCCTAGCTCAGATAGGAGCCGGCGGCGGCCGGGTCCGGATCAGTCAGCTCCGCGATCAGCGAGGACCAGCCGAACTCCTTGGCACCCAGGCCCTCGCCTGAGTAGGGCTCGTAGAACTCGCGCAGGCGCTGCCCGGCGACGGCGGAGGACAGGCGCGTTGCCATCTCGTTCGCCTCGGTCTCATAACCGTGGCGCAGCAACCCGATCCAGATCAGCCAGGCCGAGTTGATCCAGGTCGGGCCTCGCCAGTAGAGGCGCCACCATGGCCCTTTCCACTTGCGCGGCTCGAAGGTGGGTTCCTGCGCGGAGACGGACGGGGGAGGGAACGGCAGCCAGTACTTGCGCTGATCGAGTAGGTGCTCCTCGATCAGCCGCTTGGCGATCTCTTCGGGAAGATCCGGGAGGGCGAGGGGTGCGAGGGCCGACCAGGTCGAGGCCCGCACCCTGTGATCGCCGCCGGCCGGGTCGGTGCGGCGCTCGTGCGCCAGGTTCCCTCGGGCGACATCGAGGAAGAGGCCGCGGCGCTCGTCCCAGAGGCGGTCGACGATCATCGGGGTGATCGACGGCTGGCCCATGGCGATCCGGGCCAGGCACCAGAGCAGGTTCGTGACGACCTCGCAGAGCACCGGGCCGCCGGCGTCGAGCACCCGGCGCGCGTCCCAGCCGAGCCGCCGGTTCCTGGCGATCAGCAAGGGAAACAGCGGCCGTGCGTGCGCGCGGAGGCCCCAGACCGGGTCGAACTTGGGCGAGGAGTCGAGTCCCGACTCGTCGGGCTGGACGATCCAGAGCAGCCCGTCTCCGTCCAGGTCGCGATTGTCCTCGAGCCACCGGTGGTGGGCCGCGATTCCGGGCTCGGCCGCCGGGTCGCCCACCGCGATCCGCCAGGCCCACGCGAGCAGCGGTGGCTGGATGGTCGAGGTGTTCCGCGCCTTGCCCGAGCTGACGTTGTAGGTCCAGCGCCGCTGCCAGTCGACGTGGCGGTGCCAGAAGATGGTGTGCCCTATGAAGCCGTCCTCGCTGGCGCCGGCGAGCAGGCTGCGCAGCTCGCTCTCGGCCCTCGAGCGATCGAACCGGCGCCAGACGATCGCGTGAAAGCACGAGTCCCAGTACCACTGCCACGGATAGTGGCCTGGGCTCGGCCTCGAGTACCCGTAGTGGACGCCGTCCCGCGAGCCACATGTCCAGTTTCCCCGCAGCGTCTCCTCGGCGATCGCCAGGACCTTGTCACGGACGCCGGTGGGGATCACCTCCGGAGCGGATGCGTCTGTCAAAGCGTCATCCGCCGCATGCCTCGCAGGGCGAAGAACGTGAGAACCGCGGCGAGCCCGAAGAGCGCGGCATACCCCGGCCATGTGTCGCTCCAGGTGACCGATCCGGTGAAGCCCTGGCGGACTGCCTCGACCACCTGGGTCACCGGGTTGATCCGCGCGACGCTCTGCAGCCAGCCGGTGAGCAGGTGGAGCGGGGCGTAGGCAGTGGTCAGGAGCACCGCGAGGAACATCCCCACCTGCATCACCGGAGCAGCCGACTGGGTGCGGAAGCGGAAAGCCAGCGAAGTACCCCAGGTGGCCGCCACCACCGCCATGCCCATGACCAGGCTCAGGGCGATCACCAGACCGAGCAGGCCCGGCCAGTGGACGCCAACGGCGAGGCCGACGATCAGCAGGAAGGTCGCGGGCAGCAGCGAGCGCAGGCTGGCGGAGAGCACGAGCCCTGCGAGCAGCACCGGTCGAGGCGCCGGCGAGGCGAGCAGCCGGTCGAACCAGCCCTGCTCGATGTCCCGGGCGAGGTTGACGCCGGTCGCGGCGCCGGTGAAGGCCGCCCCCTGGAGCAGGCTGACCGGGATCAGGAAGCTCTGATAGCTGTGCGTGGTGAAGCCGGGCAGCAGGGTCAGGCTGCCGAAGACGCTGGTCAGGCCCAGGAAGAAGATGGCGGGCGCAAGCACCCCGGGGATCGCGGCCCCGGGAACCCTGGTGATCTCGTTCAGCGCCCGCCGGACGAGCGCCCCTACGGTCGCGGCGGACCCCTGCCAGCTCACACGCCCCTCCGCAACCTGCCCCGCATCGCCCCGGCGCAGAGAGCGAACCCGAGCGCCCCGACTCCAAATACCGAGGCGATCGCCTTGAGCTGTGTGGTCGCCGACCATCCGGCGATGATCGGCTCGCGGATTCCGTTGACGATGAAGCTCAGCGGGTTGTACTGGGCGACCCAGGAGGCCGGCTCAAGCATCAGGTTGGCCGGGAAGAAGGCGTCCGAGAGGAAGAGGATCACGAAGACGAGCGGAAAGATCCCCTGGACGACGCTGGCGCTGTTCGTCCGCAGCGCGATCGCCGCCCCGATCGAGCCGAAGGCGAGGGCGGAGGCCGAGGTCAGCAGGATGATCCAGAGGACGGCGGGAACCCCCTCGTTGATGCTGGCGCCGAAGATCAGCCCGAGGACGACGAAGTAGGCCCCGATCATCGCCCCGAGCGCCGCGGTCGCTGCCAGCCTGCCGAGGATCACCGAGGAGCGCAGGATCGGAGCGGCATAGAGGCGGTCGGTGAATCTCATCTCCATGTCGATCGCAAAGGCGATCGCCCCGGAGTTCCCGGTCATCATCACCGCCTGGACGATCGCGCCGGCGAGCATGAATGAAAGGAAGTTGGTGACCGGGGGGAACCCGGGCAGGTCGACCGCTCGTCCCGCTCCCGCCGTCTGTATCGCGAGCAGCGCCGTCGGAAAGATGATCAGCGGAGCCGCGAGCTGGGGACGCCGGATCGTCTGTTTGATGGAGCGGTTTCCGAGGGCGGCGACCACGCGCGCGTTGGTCGCCAGGCTCTCGATCACTCTGGAATCGCCTCCACCTCGCCCGTGTCCTCCTTCGCCGCGCCCTCCAGGTGCTGCCCGGTCTTGTGCACGAAGACGTCATCGAGAGTGGGCTGGACGAGGTCGAGTGACTCGACGTCGAGCCCCTCCTGGTTGAGGGCGACCACGATGGGGCCGACCTCGGAGGTCCCGTGCTCGAGCTCCACCATCAGTGTTCCGTCCCTGGCGGGCAGCGGGCGCCCGAACCGGGCCAGGACCACCTGGGCGCGTGCCTCCTTTCCGGCCTGCTCCACCAGACAAAGCTCCAGATGGGGCCTGCCGACCTCCGCCTTGAGGGCCGTGGGGGTGCCCTCAGCCACCAGCAGCCCGCCCGAGATGATCCCGACGCGGTCCGCGAGCTGGTCGGCCTCCTCCAGGTACTGGGTCGTGAGGAAGACGGTGGTCCCCTCGTCGTTCAGCTTGCGGACCTCTTCCCAGATCGCCTTGCGACTGACCGGGTCGAGACCGGTTGTCGGCTCGTCGAGAAAGAGGACCTCGGGCGTGTGCACCAGGGCGGCCGCCAGGTCGAGGCGCCTGCGCATCCCCCCGGAGTAGGTGCCCACGCGGCGGTCGGCCGCGAGCGTCAGCCCAACCCGGTCGAGCAGCCACTGGCCGCGCTCCCGCCCGTCCTTGCGCGAGATGCCGTGCAGGGTGGCCTGGAGCTCGAGCAGCTCGCGACCGGTCATCAGGGGATCGAGCGCGGCCTCCTGGAGCGCCACGCCGATCTTGCGACGGACCGCGCCGGCGTCCTTGGCGACGTCGTAGCCGGCCACCATGGCCCGGCCGCCGGTCGGCTGGAGCAGCGTGGTGAGCATCCGCACCGTGGTCGTCTTACCGGCGCCGTTGGGGCCCAGGAAGCCGTATATCTCGCCGGCCGCGACCTCGAGGTCGACGCCGTCGACGGCCTTGATCCCGCCCTCGAACTCACGCGCCAGCTGCTGCGTCTCGATCGCGGCCACGGTCAGGGGACGATAACCGGCGGCCGGGACCGGCCCCGGAGGGCCGTCACAGAGGCCGCTCAGGCGATCGCTGCGGGCCTGAGCTCCACGAACTCCCGGTCCGTCGCGCGCTCGAGCGCCTCGGCGGCGTCGAGCAGCAGGGCATCCGCGCCCCAGGTGGCGAGGAGCTGCAGAGCGGCCGGCATGCCGCCGTCGAGCCCGACCGGGACGCTCACGCCGGGGACGCCGGTCAGGTTTGCGATCACGCCCTGGCGGGCGTTGCCTGCGTCGGCGGATTCGACCCCCGAGGGCAGTTCGATCACCGGCTCGGTGAGTGGCGGAGCGACGGCCGGGACCGTCGGCCAGGCGAGCAGGTCGATTCCGTCGAAGAGCTCGGCGAGGTCCTGGCGTGCCTTCGCCCGGACCCGATAACCGCGCGCGGTCAGGCTCCCGGGAAGCAGGGCGCGGAGCTTGAGGACGCCGCGGTTGATCACGGTGAGCTCGGGACTCAGTGCATTCAGGTTCTTGGGGGTCAGGTGCGCTGCCTCCTCCGCCTGCGCGATCAGGACCGACGCCGGCAGCACCAGGTCCAGGTCCGGCAGCTCGACCTCGATCACCTCGCCGTCGACCTCGGCGCGAAGCGACTCGAGAGCGGTCTCGCAGGCCTCCCTCACACCGGGCGCCGTGTCGCTCCAGAAGGGGTCCCGGATCACCCCGATGCGCAGGCCGCTGGCCTCGGCAGCCGCTAGGTCCTCGCCGAACAGGGCCGAGGCCAGAAGCCGGCAATCGGCTGCGTCCCGGCAGAGGGGGCCGGAGACGATCGTCTCGGTGTTGGCGATGTGGTGGCCCTCCATCGCGGAGCGGCCGAAGGTGGGCTTCAAGCCGGTGAGCCCGCAGTAGGCGGCTGGATAGCGGATCGATCCGAGCCCATCGGCGCCAACCGCGCCGGCGACGATGCCGCCTGCGACGGCGGCAGCTGGGCCGCTCGAGGAGCCGCCGGGGCAGCGCTCGAGGTCCCATGGATTGTGGGCGGCCCCGTAGACAGAGGCGTTGCCGGTGCTGCCGGAGCCCAGTTCGTGCATGTTGGCGACGCCCGCGATCACGGCGCCGGCGTCCCGCAGCGCCCGGTAGGGCCCCGACTCGCCGGGCTCCAGCTTTACCCCCGGCACGCTGGCCGCTCCGACGGTCTCGGCGCGCCAGGGAAGCGCCCACTCGTCCTTGATCACGACCGGGACGCCCCGGAGCGGACCGGCGGGAGCCTGCTCGAGCATCCGGCGCGACTCCTCGGGGAAGGTCGCGACCACCGCGTTCAGGTCAGGGTTTCGCTCCTCGATCCTGGCCAGGCAGGAGTCGAGCAGCTCGCCGGGGTCGATGTCGCCTGCCGCGATCTGCGCGGCCTGCTCTCGGAGGGGAAGGTCGAGTGCGCTCATCTCGCAGGAGGCTTGGACAGGTCCGCGTTCATCTCGTGCTCGATGCCGTCCAGGTCGGCGTCCCGCAGCCGGGTCATGCCGGGCTCGTAGATCGCCCAGACGCCCGTCATGACCGCCCGCTCGGTTTCATCCGCCTCAATGCCGAACGTGTCGAGCGCACCCCCCAAATAGCTCTGGAATGCGGATTCTGCCTCCATCGACCGCGAACCCTACTCGTATGGCCTGCAAGGAAACCCCGCAACCCTCCTCGAAAAGGGGTGTTCAATGAAGCTCATGGGCCAAGACGCTCAAGTATTCGCGCGCCTGCACAGGCCGATCCGGCGACGGGTTTTGTGGTCGCCGAAAATGTTGACCGCGGTCGCCGTCTTCGCGGCGGCGCTGGTTGCCGTCATCAGCACGGGCCATGCCGGTGCGGCGCCGCGCGTGGTGGTGCTCGGTGCGGCGACGCCCGCCGTTCCCTCCTGCCCGACCAACTGCCAGGCGGTGGGCAAGACGACAGGCTTCCAGACCTCGATCGCCGGGGCGGCGAACCCCTTCATCGTCCCCTTCCGGGGGCGCGTCGTCGCCTGGTCGATCAAGACCGGCGCGCCGAGCACGAAGCCGAACCCGAGCAACAACAACCAGAGCGACTACGACTTCTTCAGCAAGACCTTCGGTGGCGCACCCAAGGCGAGGGTCTCGGTGCTCAAGCCGATCATGAAGTCGATCAGAGCGGGCAAGCCGATCTACAAGCTCAAGTCTCAGTCGCCGGTGGAGGACCTTTCCCCGTATCTGGGGCAGACGACCACCTTCACCCTGGACACGCCACTGCGGGTGAAGCCGACCAACGTCGTGGCGCTGACCGTGCCGACCTGGGCGCCGGCGTTCGCCATCAATCAGAGCGCCAACACCAAGTGGGCGGCGAGCCGCAAGAAGGGCAAGTGCAACGACACGGCCGACATCCTGGCCGGGACGCCGCAGGACGCCCTCGGCACCCAGCGCTCCTACGGCTGCGTCTACAACACTGCCCGCCTGCTCTATTCGGCGACCGTCGTCGCCGACCCGAATCAGGCGCCGCCGAAAAAGAAGAAGTAGTAGATGCGAGGGTGCGCCGAGGCGTAGCCGAGGGGCAACCCGTTCGATGGCGAAGCCGTCATCCGCACGCCTGCGGATTCTGCCGACACTGCTGCTCGAACTGCGCCTGAGGGCTTCCCTTGGGAGGCGGGACGTCGTTGGTCGCGGAGTCGGGCGCCTTCGGGTTGTAGGTCTTGCCGCCCTTGGTGGTGGCCGTCGTGCTCGGCGTCGTAGTCCGGGCCGGCCGGGTCGAGGTCGAGATCCCGGGCGCGGTCACGGCCGGAATGGAGATCGAGGGCGCGGTCGTCTCACCGGAGCTGTCGCTGCCGCAGCCGGAGGCGATCAGCCCTGTGGCGATCGCCGTCAGGGCAAGGGCACGGGCTCGTGGCCGGGTCACGACCCGTCGAGGGCCGGTTGGCGAAGTCCGCAGTACGGGCAGTCGCTGACGTCGAGCCCGATCAGCTGGTCGCAGCGACGGCAGGCGCGCAGGTTCTCCGGGGTCCTGACCAGGGCGGACTCGGAAGGCGCCAGCGGCAGCGTCGCCGCCGCGACCTTCATCTCCTCGCCGGTCTCGCGATCGACGTAGACGCCTTCGGGCTTCACCTTGGAGAGGGCTTCGCGGCCCGAGGCCGGAGCCCTCAACCGATAGGTCTGCTCGGGGTTCTGCACGGGCGGGACCATAACAACGACCCCGACGACCCACGCTCGCAATACCGTTGGGCCGGTGCGAGTCCTGATCTTCCACGGGTACCTGCTGCGCGGGACCGGCTCCAACGTCTACAACGCGAGCCTCGCCCAGGCGCTGGCCCGGCAGGGCCACGAGGTGCACCTGGTCTGCCAGGACCGCAACGCGGCCGAGCTCAGCTGGGTGGACTCCGTCGGAGGCTGGGAGGGCGGCCGCCTCGAGGTGGAGGAGGTCCGCGACGCAGGTCATCAGGGCAAGGTCACCGTCTATCGGCCCGATATCGGCGGCCTGCTCCCCGTGTACGTGCTGGACCGCTACGAGGGCTTCGAGGTGAAGACCTTCCCGGATCTCACCGACGCCGAGCTCGACCGCTATCTCGATCGGAACGTCGCGGGCGTCCGCGACGTCGTCGCGGCGGCCGGCGAGCCCGAGGCGGCGCTCGCCAACCACCTGATCATGGGCCCGGCGATCCTCGCCAGGGCCGGGCTGCGCTTCGCGATCAAGGTCCACGGCTCGGACATCTCCTACACGGTGCGCCCGCACCCCGTGCGCTTCGTCCCATACGCGCGCGAGGGCACCGACGCGGCGGCGGGGATCCTCGCCGGCTCATCCCACACGGCGCGGGCCCTTTTCGAGACGGTCCCGGATCCGGGACTGCCGGATCGGACCCGTCTCGGGCCACCGGGCGTCGACGTCAAGCGCTTCCGCCCGCAGCCCGAGGAGGAGGCGCTCACCAGCCTGGAGGGTCTGGCCGGGCGACTCGCCGAGACACGACCGGATGCCGGGGAGCGCGACGATTCATTCGGTCGCGACGGCCCGGCGATCGCCGGGGCCCTGCGGGCCTGGGGGGAGGGCGATTCGCGCGTGCTGTTCGTCGGCAAGCTGCTGGTCAGCAAGGGGGTGGACCTGCTGGCGGCCGCCTGGCCGCTCATCCACCGCTGGCGCCGCTCCGCTGGCGCCGAGAACCCCAGGCTGGTGTTCATCGGCTTCGGCGCGTTCGAGGAGGGACTGCGAACCCTGGTCGATGCACTCGGTCGCGGCGACCTCGAAGCGGCACGTGAGGTGGCCGCCCGCGGTCGCGGCCTCGAGGACCAACGTCGCCGGCGGCCACCGGCACCGCCGCCGGATCAACCGCTGCCCATCCTCTCCGGCTTCCTCGCGGACCCACCGGACGGCTATGCCGACGCCGCCCTAGACGCCGCCGGCTCGGTCCTGATCGGCGGCCGCCTGGAGCACGACGAGGTGGCCGACGTGATGCCGGCCGCCCACACCTTCGCGATGCCGAGCACCTGGCCGGAGGCGTTCGGGATGGTCCCCGCGGAGTCCGCGGCCTGCGGGGTGCCGCCCGTCTCGGCGGACCACTCGGGGATGAGGGAGGTCGCCCAGCTCCTCGCGGACGCGGTCGAGCCCGATCTGGCCCGCCTGCTCAGCTTTCCCGTGAACCCGGGCGCGGTCACCGAGCTGGCAGAGCGCCTCGATGGATGGCTGGCCCTAGAGCCGGAGCGCCGCCATGAGGCGGGCCTCTCATTGGCCCGACGTGTCGATCAGCTCTGGAGCTGGGAGGGCGTCGCGCGAACCGTGATCGCGGCCTCAGGAGGGGAGCTGGAAGACCTTCCCAGGGTTGCCAACGGTTGACGGGGCTTCCCTGAATAGAATGCCGCCCGATGCGGGGCGTCCCGATTCCCAAGCTGATCGCGGCGATCATCGTCCTCACCGGGGTGACCTCGGTGATCATGCTGCAGCCGAGTTGGAACGGCGCACAGGACTCCACGGCCGCGCACCAGATCGACACGCTGCTCGACGTGATGATCGTGCTCTCGTCGTTCGTGTTCTCGATCGTCATGGTGATGCTCGTCTACGCCGTCTGGCGCTGGCGCGCGAAGCCGGGCGACGAGTCCGACGGCGCGCCGATCCACGGCAACACGAGGCTCGAGATCGCCTGGACCGTGATCCCCACGGTGATCGTCCTGTTCGGCGCCATCTACTCCTGGATCACGCTGGACAACATCGAGGCGCACGACCCGAACCGGATGGTGGTCGACGTCTACTCGCAGCAGTACGAGTGGCACTTCGACTACCCGGAGACGGGCACCACGTCGCGGGAGCTGCACGTGCCGGTCAATCGCCAGATCGAGTTCAGGATGCACGCCCTCGACGTCATCCACTCGTTCTGGGTCCCCGAGTGGCGGATCAAGAAGGACAACGTCCCCGGCATCACCACCCGCGCCTACATCACGCCGACCAAGACAGGGGACTTCACCCTGGTCTGCACCGAGCTCTGCGGCATCGGCCACTCGACGATGCGGGCGCCGGTGGTCGTCGAACCCTCCCAGGCGGCCTTCGACAAGTGGGCGTCCAGCCAGGCCCCGATCAAGTCGGACGAGCAGCAGGGAGAGAAATTGCCCTCCGGTCCCACCACGCCGAAGCAGATAAGGCAGTGATGGACCGACCGGCCGGGATAATCGCGACGATGGAAGGATGGCGGGAGTGACTGCGACCCTGTTCAGGCGGCCGGGATGGTGGAGGGCCCTGACCTACACGATCATCGCCGCGGGGTTCGGCTACGGGCTCGTTGTGGTCCTGAGATTGATTTCCGGGCTGCCGGCCACTCAGACTCAGCAGACCGGCTATCCGCAGGTGATCGTCGCGGCGATCACCGGGCCGCTCGGCTTCCTGGTCGGCATCGGCTGCTTCGACTACTGGTTCCGCTGGGCCATCGGCGCGCCCACGTTCCCCAAGGAGCGCGAGCACGAGAACCACGGCGCCTACAGCTGGCGTGACTACTTCAAGGTCAACACGGACCACAAGGTCATCGGGATCCAGTACCTCGTCACGACCTTCTTTTTCTTCTTCGTCGGCGGCCTGATCGCGATGGTCATGCGGGCCGAGCTGGCCCAGCCGGGCACCCAGATCGTCGACCCGAGCACCTTCAACAGCCTCTTCTCGACGCACGCCGCGCTGATGATCTTCGTCTTCGTGATCCCGGCGTTCGCCGGGATAGCCAACTACGTCCTGCCGCTGATGATCGGCGCGCCGGACATGGCGTTCCCGCGGCTCAACGCCCTGAGCTTCTGGATGCTGCCCCTGGCCGGCCTCCTGTTCCTCGGCAGCTACCTGGCGCCGGGCGGCGCCTTCGACGCCGGCTGGACGGGCTATGCGCCGCTCTCCACGGGCGCGCCGTTGGGCCAGTCCTTCTTCAACCTCGGTGTGCAGTTCGCGGGGGCCTCATCGATCGCCACCGCGCTCAACTTCCTGGTCACGATCGTGACCATGCGGGCGCCGGGGATGAACTTCTGGCGCCTGCCGCTGCTGGTCTGGGCGAATCTCTCGACCTCGCTGCTGGTGGTCGCCGCGACGCCGTTCATCGCGGGCGTGCAGTTCATGGTCCTCTTCGACCGGATCCTGCACACCAACTTCTTCCAGGCGGCCTTCGGCGGGGACGTGATCAGCTACCAGCACATCTTCTGGTTCTACTCGCACCCGGCGGTCTACATCATGATGCTGCCCGGGTTCGGGATCGTCAGCGAGGTGATCTCGACCAACTCTCGCAAGCCGATATTCGGCTACCGGCTGATGGCCCTGGCGCTGATCGGCATCGTCGTGCTGAGCTATTCGGTCTGGGCGCACCACATGTTCGTCGCCGGCATGTTCAGCTGGCTGCGGGTGCCGATGATGATCACCACTCTGCTGATCGCCGTGCCGACGGGTATCAAGATCTTCTCCTGGCTGGGGACGCTGTACGAGGGGGTGATCCATCTGAGATCGACGGCGATGCTGTTCGCCCTCGGCTTCATAGCCACCTTCACGATCGGCGGGATCTCGGGCGTGATGCTCGGGATGATCCCGATCGACATCCACGTCTCGGACACCTATTTCGTGGTGGCGCACATCCACTTCGTGCTCTTCGGCGGATCGGTCTTCACGATCTTCGCCGGCGTCTATCACTGGTTCCCCAAGATGACCGGGCGGATGTACGACGAGAGGCTCGGGCGCGTCCACTTCTGGCTGACCCTGGTCGGGATGCTCGGCACCTTCATCCCGATGCACTGGATCGGGATGGAGGGCATGCCCCGCCGGGTCGCCGACTACTCCGCCACCTTCGGAGACTGGAACCTGTTCATCTCCATCTGCGCCTTCATCCTGGGCGCCGCCCAGCTGATCTTCCTCTACAACATGATCGTCAGCTGGCGCTTCGGGCCGAAGGCGGGACCCAACCCCTGGCGCGCCAAGACCATCGAGTGGCAGGTCTCCTCACCGCCGCCGATCTTCAACTTCGACGAGATCCCGCGCGTCGTCGGCGGGCCCTACGAGTACGGCGTGCCCGGCGCGAGGCACGTGATCATGCCCGGCGAGGAGTCGGAGATCAAACAGCCCGAAAGAGCCGGGGTGGGGACGCCCACATGACCGAGGAGACCACCACCAGGCCCGGCGAGGCGCCTCAGCGCTCCGATCCGACCACCGACCCCGGCAAGGGGGAGACCGCGATCACCGACATCGGCACGCCCTCGGAGCATGCATCCGAGGTGGTTGCGAGGCCGGAGGTCGCCACCTTCGGCGATCCCGACCCACCTCCCACGCGGGAGGGCGTCAAGCGCGTCCTGGCCTTCCTCAACGAGGTCGCGGGTGGCCGCAAGCTGCTCACCGCGTGCCGCGATCTCTCCGACGCCGGCGCCGAGTACTTCGCCGTGGTCGCGCCACAGAATCTGCCGATCGTCGGGCAGCTCGTCGACGTCGAGGAGCGGCGAGACGCAGCCCAGAGCCGAGTCGACGTGACGCAGTCGGTACTGCGCGAGTTCGGTATCGAGTCGGAGGGTGCGGTGATGGATCCGAATCCTTCGCTGGCTCTCGACGATGCCGTCCGCGCCACCCAACCGGACTACATCCTTCTCTCCTGCCTCTACGAGACCCGCTTCGGCCTGATGCGCAAGGACTTGGTCGAGTGGGCGAAGGCTCGCTACGACAGGGTCGAGCACATCCCCGTGCGGGTCGACGACGACGCGGTCCGCTGGGACCTCACCCACACGCTGGTGGTCGCGACCCAGACCGTGAACAGCAAGGACCTCGTGGAACGCCTACGGCAGCGCGCCTCCGACAGGCCGCACCGCTACACGTTCATCTGCCCGCGCTCCGGCGCGATCAGCCGCGAGGAGGTCTGCGCCCGGCTGGCGGCGACTCTGGCCGAGATGTACCGCAACGAGATCGACGCCACCGGGCAGCCGATGAGCCCGGATCCGTTTCACGCGATCGAGAATGCGATCGAGCACTACCGGATCGACGACATCCTGATCTCCACCCTCAAGGGCGAGCAGTCGAAGTGGCTCGAGGAGGGCCTGATCGAGAAGGTCCAGGGAATCACCGACAAGCCGGTGGAGCACCTCGAGTCCGGGGCCGAGCCGGCCGCCTCAACCGGCACGAATTCGGCGGCCACAGACACCGCCGCCGTCGGCGCGGGGGAGACGAGCTGATGGAGTCCGCCTCAGTCACAGTCGGCCATGCCGAGGAGCACCATCCCCATCCGCCGGAGGCCAACCAGAGCTCGCGGATAGACCGCCAGACCCTCGGGATCCTGCTGTTCATCGTCTCCGAGGTGATGCTCTTCGGGGCGTTCTTCGCCTCGTACTTCTTCCTCCGGGTGGTCGCCAACGATGGTCCCTGGCCGCCCCACCCGTTCGAGCTGCCGGTCGGCGTCGCGGGGATGAACACGGCGATCCTGATCTCGTCGAGCTTCACGATGCACTGGAGCCTCGTGTCGATTCAGAAGAACAACCGCCGCGGCCTCAAGCTGGGCCTCGCGACGACCTTCCTCCTGGGCCTGACTTTCCTCTTCATCCAGATCAACGAGTACGTCCACATCGGGTTCAGTGCCCGCGACGACGCCTTCGGCTCGATCTTCTACGGCCTCACCGGCCTGCACGGCGCGCACGTCACAGTCGGCCTGATCCTGCTGGGGATCGCCAACGTCCGGGCCTGGCGCGGCCACTACGGGCCCGAGTCGAAGGACCATCTCGGTGTCGAGGTGCCGGGGATCTACTGGCACTTCGTCGACGTGATGTGGATCGTCGTCTTCACAACCGTCTACATCCTCTAGCGGGGCCGCTGCGAACCGTCGCATCTCTGCGTCCTCGCCCGATCGCCTCGATCGGGCTGCGTCTTGATCTGCACGGTTCTCGCAGCCGCTGCGGCTTCAGTCTTAGGGTCCAACGATGAGCGAATCAACACCGCGCAAACCCCGCAACCCGCTTCGCAACGAGGCCGACATGTTCCGCGTGCTGATCATGTTCTGCGCCGCGGCGGCAATCGTGATCGCCGTGGCGCTGCTGATCGGCTCGCTCGCGGGCGCAATCGTCGGAGTGGTGCTCGTCGGCCTGGGCCTGTGGCGAACCTGGGGGCTGATTCAGGACTGGCGCCGGTACGGCTCTTGACCCGGCCGCGGTGTTTGTGGCGGCCGTTTATGGCGAAGCCGTCTTAGCGACCTACTTCTTGCCGCCCCCGCCACCGCCGGTCGCGGTCTGCAGGTAGGCGACCAGCTGCTGGAGCTGCTGGGGGGTGAGGGTCTGGCCGAAGTTCTGAGGCATGACGTTCGGCTGGAAGCCCGGGGTGATCTGCGCGTTCGGGTCGCTGATCGACTGTGAGATCTGGGCCGCGCTCATGCTCTTCAGGGCGTCGTCGAGGTTCGGCCCCACGTTTCCGGTCGTACCCGCCTGGGCGAGCGTGTGGCACCCACCGCAGTTGGTGGCGAAGAACTGCGGTGGCGCGAACACCGGGGGCTTGATCCCGGGGACGCCCGCGACGCTGGCGACGTAGGCCGCGACGTCCTTGGCGTCCTCGCCGGTGACCAGGTTCTGCGGCATGTAGACGTCCGTCTGCTGGGGGCTGACGGGGCGGGCGTGCGCGATCTGATACTCGACGACGCCCTGGATCGTGCCGCTGTCGAACCCGCCGTTTGCCCGGGCCTGCTTGAAGGCGTAGTCGAGGTTGGGCCCGATGTCGCCGTTGGTGCCGGCGCCGGTCAGGGTGTGACAGCTGCCGCACTTCTGCGTGAACAGCTGCTGGCCCTTGTCGAGGTTGGCCTTGGGGCCCAGATTGCAGCCCGTCAGGCCCACGACGGCCGTCGTCGCGGCAATCGAGGCGATCAGCCAGATCCCCCGTCCCGTGATGCGGCGGCGTTTTGTGTGGCCGCCGATGATGAGGTCGCTCATGAGCGCGGGAATCCTATATGTCGGCGCCGATTCCCCCGATCGGCCTCCAGGCGTCGGATAAGCTTGCGCTGATCGGTACGAGCGACTGACGGCGAAGCCGGATTGGAGGGCCTGTTGGAGGTTCGCGAGGGAATGTCGAGCGTGGTCCTGGCGGTGGGGCCTGGCCACACGCTGAGGGAGACGGCCACCAAGATGACCGAGAAGGGCACCGGCGCGGCCCTCGTCTTCGACGACGAGTCGCCTGGGCCCAGGATCATCACCGAGCGCGACATCCTGAAGGCTGTCGGGACCGGCAAGGACCTGGACACCGAGACGGTCGCCGATCACATGAGCGAGAGCGTCATCTCCGCGGCACCCGAGTGGAGTCTCGAGCAGGCGGCGGAGGAGATGGTGCAGCGCGGCATCCGGCACCTGGTCGTCGTCGACCGAGGGGAGCTGGTCGGCGTGCTCTCGATGCGCGACATCGTGCGCTGCTGGACGCAGGTCGGCGCGACGTCGTCCATGAGCCCTCCCTAGGGGTCGCAAAGGCCGCTCTCCTTTGGAGCGGAGGCCGTAGGCCGTAGCGACTTAAGTCGGGCGGCCACAGCGACCCCGCCTGATGGCGAAGCCGGGTTGCTAGTCCGAGGGTGGAGAAACCGACAGCGGGATCGGAGCCGTGTCGGTGTGCTGCCGGCGCGGCATGCGCGCGATCTCGTCGCTGTTGGTGCGCAGCCAGGCGATCAGCGAGAACAGTGCAATGGCGCCGCCGATGACCGAGTAGGGCCACCAGGCGAACAGCCCGACGATCAGGGCCGCCAGCCCGAAAGCGAGCAGTGCGGGGAGGGCCGAGGGCTTCGGGAGGTAGACGACCTCGGTGGGCTTGGGGGGCTGACTCATCGGAGGTAGAGAATCGAGACGTAGAAGGCCAGTGCGAAGACGAGCACGGCGAGGGAGGCGGTGACCATGCCCGCGCGGATGATGGCTCTGGAGCGCTCGCGATCCACTGGGCGGAACCCTATCTGAGGCGGGACCGCAGGCGGCCGCCCAAGACAAGTCGCTACGGGCTCCGCCCTGCGCTCCTGAATACAGCGGCCTGGCGGTCCCTATAACCCTCTGTCGAGGGCCATCGCGACGAAGAGCAGCGCCAGATATGCCAGCGAGCTCAGGTAGAGGCGCCGCGCGGCGGGCCGGGATGGGTGCGCGAGCAGGACCAGGGCAAGGCCGACGAAGCCGGCGCCCAGAAGCAGCGCCGAGATCAGGTACGCAGCTCCGAAAAGCCCGGTGATCACCGGGCCGATCGTCACCGCGACGAGCAGCAGCGCGTACGCCACGATCTGATGCCTGGTCGTGCTCTCGCCGCGGACCACCGGGAGCATCGGCACGCCCGTGCGGGCGTAGTCGTCCGAGATCAGGAGAGACAGCGCCCAGAAGTGCGGCGGAGTCCAGAAGAACACGATCGCGAAGGGCCAGAGCGCCTCGAGGGTGAG
>JAWVFG010000019.1:0-10218 GCA_033856335.1 Solirubrobacterales bacterium | reverse complement strand
GCGCATCCTCGCGATCGTCGCGAAGTGCCCCGTGCACAGAGTGCTCTCCTCGACGAACGTGGAGATCTTCGACGAGCTCGAGCTGGTCGAGGCCTGACCGGTGGACCTGGGGCTCAGCGGTCGCGCCTGCGTGGTGACCGGCGCCAGCCGCGGCCTCGGCCGCGCCACCGCCCGGACGCTCTGCGCCGAGGGCGCCGACGTGCTGTTGGTGGCCCGCTCCGAGGATCGCCTGATCGAGGCGGCCGATGAGTGCGCGTCGGCGGGTGAGGCCGCGGGGGGACGAGCCGAGTCACTGGCGATCGACGTCACGCAGCCGGAGGCGGCCGACCGGATCGTGCGGGAGGCCGACGAGCGTCTCGGCAGTCTCGACATCCTGGTCAACAACGCGGGGACCGCCCGCCGACGTGACCTCGACGACGTTCCCGACGAGGACTGGTACGCCGCCTGGGAGCTGAACGTGATGGCGCCGATGCGCCTGATGCGGTCCGCGGCTCCGCCGATGGGCGATCGCGGCTGGGGCCGGATCGTCAACGTCTCCAGCTCTTCGGGAAAGCGGCCGTCCGCCGCGACGCCGGAGTACTCCGTGGCCAAAGCCGCCGAGCTCTCCCTCTCGCGGCTCTTCGCAGACCGGCACGCCGCGCGCGGGGTCCTGATCAACGCGATCTGTCCCGGCGCGGTCAACTCCGAGCTCTGGACCGAGGAGGGCGGCCTGCTCGACCAGACGATGGAGATGGAGGGGCTGTCGAGCAGGGAAGAGGCACTCGAGGCCGCTTCCGCCGGCCGTCCGATCGGCCGGATCGCCGAAATCGACGAGATCGCCGGCGCGATCGTGTTCCTCTGCTCCGAGCAGGCGTCATACACCTCTGGGGCGGCGTGGAGCGTCGATGGCGGAGTCGTCCAGATCATCATCTGATTTGAGGGAGCTGCTCCTCGATCCCGGGGAGGCCGAGCAGCTCGATGCCCACGGGCGGACCGAGGCCGCCGTCCTGGTCCCGATGCACGGCTGGCCCGACAACCCGGGCCTCGTCTTCACCGAGCGCCGCTCGGACCTGAACCGCCACGCGGGCGAAATCTCGTTTCCGGGCGGGCGGCGCGACGAGGGCGAGGAGCTACTCGACACCGCCCTGCGAGAGGCCGAGGAGGAGATCGGCCTGTCGCGCGAGCGGGTCGAGATCGTCGGCTGCCTGCCTCCGATCGGCACCTTCGTCACCAACTACAAGGTGCATCCGTTCGTTGGGCTGATCGAGGAGGGCCTGCGATTCAAGCCCAATCCCTCGGAGGTGGAGAGCGTGCTGGTCGCCTCGCTCGACGACCTGGTCGCCTCCTACGCCAAGAGACGCCTCGTGCGCCGCGGCGTGCCGATCAAGACCGACACCTTCGAGATAGGCGACAAGCTGATCTGGGGCGCGACCGCGCGTATCCTCGGATACCTCCTCCGGCATCTCGAGCGCCCGCTGCGATGAGTTTCGACCACAGGAGACGTCTATAGGGAAATGAGCAAAACGAGAGTTCTCATCACAACTTCACTGGACGGCTACGTTGCCGGACCAAATCAGAGCGAGGACGACCCGATCGGCGAGGGCGGCATGGCGCTGCACGAGTGGATGTTCAAGCTCGAGGCCTGGCGCAAGGCTCACGGCGAGGAGGGCGGCGAGACGAACCCGAGCACCGAGATCGTCGCGGAGCTGGAGTCCGGCTTCGGCGCCGTGATCATGGGCCGGAACATGTTCGGGCCGATCAGGGGCGACTGGGGCGATGAGTCATGGGAGGGCTGGTGGGGAGACGATCCGCCCTATCACGTGCCGGTCTACGTGCTCACCCACCACGAGCGTGAGCCGGTCGAGAAGGATGGCGGCACGACATTCCACTTCGTCACCGATGGGATCGAGGCCGCCCACGAGCAAGCGCTCGAGGCAACCGGCGAGAAGGACATCCAGATCGCCGGTGGGGCTCAAGCGGTCCAGCAGTACCTAGCGGCAGGCCTGATCGACGAGATCACCCTCAACGTCGTCCCGCTGATGCTCGGTGGAGGCGAGCGCCTGCTCGACAACATCGGGACCAACACGAACCTTGAACAGCTCCGCGCGGTCGAGGCACCCGGGGTAGCGCACCTCCAGTACCGCGTCGTGAAGTGAGGGGCGGTCCCTAGACGTCCTTCTCGATCGGGACGTCGACCAGGTTGCCCCACTCGGTCCAGGACCCGTCGTAGTTCTTGACGTTCCCCTCGCCGAGCAGCTCGTGGAGCACGAACCAGGTATGAGCCGAGCGCTCGCCGATCCGGCAGTAGGCGATGATCGGATTGCCGTTCTCGATCACGCCCTTGCCCTCGTAGAGCTCACGGAGCTCGTCGGCGGACTTGAACGTCCCGTCCTCGTTGACGGCCTGCGCCCAGGGAACCGATGCCGCCCCCGGGATGTGACCGCCGCGCTGGGCGCCCTCCTGCTCGTAGCCGGCCATCGCGATCAGCTCACCGGAGTACTCCTGCGGGCTGCGGACATCGACCAGGTTGGTGTCCGAGTCGAGGGCGGACAGAACCTCGTCCCGCTTCGCGCGGATGGCGTCGTCGCCGGCCTTTGCCTCGAAGCTGGCCGCGGCATGCGACGGCACGTCGGTGCTGGTCGGCCGATCCTCCGCGATCCACTTCTCTCGCGGCCCATTGATCAGCTTGACCTTGTCGTGGCCGTAGTAGCGGAAGTACCAGTAGGTGTACGCGGCGAACCAGTTGTTCCGGTCCCCGTAGAGCAGAACCGTGTGGTCGTTCGAGATCCCGCGGCTCCCCATCAGCTTCCCGAAGTCCTCGGGCCCGAGGAAGTCGCGCTTCACCTGGTCCTGAAGATCCTTCTTCCAGTCGAATCCGATCGCGCCCGGGATGTGCGCCTCGGCGTAGAGCGCCGGGTTCTCATCAACCTCGACGATCCGGATGTCGTCGTCGTCCAGATGCTCGGCGACCCAATCGGTCTCCACCAGCACGTCATTTGCGTAATCGGCCATCGCTCGCCTCTCTCTGTTGGCTCGGAGTAACTAGGTAATCCTGATCAGACTTTAGCCAATTGTCTCGCCGGCCCTTGCTGGGACAGGCGGCGCGACGCGTCCCCGCCGGCGGTATCGTTGTTAGTGGGTATGGAGGCAGCGCGCCACACACCGTCGGGCGTCGACGCGATGGGGCAGGACAAGCGCCGGCAGGTCGTCGGCCATTCCTACGGCCCGTCCCGCCGCAGCCAGATCATGTTCTTCGTCGCGGTCGGGGCCGTCGTCGTCGTGATCGTCGGCGGCTGGCTCGCGCTGATCAGCCTGTTCGACAAGCCCCCAATCCACTTCAACGACGCGGCGCCCTGGTCAACGACGCCCGCCAGCGCCCAGGTGGCCGCCGAGCAGAACGTGAAGCCGGTCTCGCCGTTGACGCCCTGTGGCGAGCCCGGCGGCCAGTACCCGATCCCAGCGCAGAGCCCCTGCGCCCCGCCCTCGAAGGCGAACGCCTTCCAGGGCAGCTCAAACGGCCAGTAGACCGGCGACGGCGTCAGCGCTGCGCCGAGCCCATCCCGGGTCATCCCGGTTGCCCGCGAGCAGGGCCACGGGAATGTGCCACGTCTCTCCCGCCCGTACGACTATCTCCCGTCCAGCGGACAACTGGCCGCCGTCGATGGACCCCGCCGCCTCGTAGGCAAACCCGCGAACCGGGCTGTCCACCAGCTTCTCCAGCAGGCGCTCGAGCCGCGGGCCGTGGATCGCCGCCGTCGCGTCCGGCATGCCGGACGCCGAGCCGAGCAGCCAGAGGACCACGGCGACATCGCCACAGAGCTCGAGCACCGTGCCCGGTCGATCCGGGTCAGCCTGGGCGGCCTCGATTCCGGCGGCTTCGATCGGCTCCAGGCCCTCCGGCTCCCTGCTCGTTCCACGCACCTGCCAGCCGAGCGCCGCGAGCCGGGCGCCGAGCTCACGGCCGCGGCAGCCGCAGCCGACGATCAGGGCGCGGGCCAGAGCTACGCCTCGCCGTCGGCGTCCTGCGCGAAGGGCCCGCGGCCGCGGGCCCGAATGGCCTGGTCCTCGCGGGCTTGGCGATGCACGTCCGCCTCCGTGATCTCCTCTGCGCCGCGCTTTCGCCTGAGCACGTTCTGAGCCTCGATCATCTGCTGCACGTCGTCGACCTCGTTCTGCGCCTCAACCTCCGGCGAGCGCGTAGGCTTCCAGTCGATCAGATCGGCCACGCTGTGGCCCTGGAAGGCGCGGGCGAGCACGACCATGATCACGAAGAGCAGGACGAGAAGCCCGAGGGTTAGGGCAATGAAAACCATCTCCCGGCCCTGAGGCTACAGTCTCCGACCGTGTCAGAGGCACTGATCATCGATGCCGTCCGGACACCGATGGGCGGCTACCGCGGCGCCCTCTCCGGAATCCGCCCCGACGACCTCGCTGCCCACGTCATCTCGGCGGCGGTCGAGCGCACCGGGCTCGACCCCTCCTCGATCGACGACGTCTATATGGGGGCCGCCAACCAGTCGGGCGAGGACAACCGCGACATCGCCAGGATGGCGTCCCTCCTCGCCGGGCTGCCGGTCGAGGTCCCCGGAGTCACGGTGAACCGGCTCTGTGCCTCCGGGCTCGAGGCGGTGAACCAGGCATCCCGCGCGCTGCGTCTCGGAGAGGGTCAGCTCTACCTTGCGGGCGGTGTGGAGTCCATGAGCCGGGCTCCCTGGGTCATGCCGAAGCCCGAGACGGGCCTTGCCCGTGGCGAGCAGACGCTCTACGACACGACGCTCGGCTGGCGCATGGTCAATCCGCGGATGGCAGAGCTCTACTCCACCGAGGCGATGGGCGAGACCGGCGAGAACGTCGCCGAGCGCTATGGAGTCTCGCGAGAGGAGCAGGATCGCTTCGCTCTCCAGAGCCACCAGCGCGCGGTCGTGGCCCAGCGCGACGGCCGCTTCGACGAGCAGATCGTGCCGATCGAGGTGCCGCCGAGGAGCCGCCGCGACGAGCCGACCACCCTTTCCGTCGACGAGGGGCCGCGCGAGGACACCTCGCTGGAGAAGCTCGCCAAGCTGAAGCCGGCTTTTCGCGACGGGGGCACCGTCACCGCGGGCAACTCCTCCACCCTCAATGACGGCGCGGCCTGTCTGGTGCTCGGCGACGAAGCGGCAGCCGGGGAGCTGGGACGTGACCCGATGGCGCGGATCGTCTCGATCGGCGTTGCCGGCGTCGACCCCGCCTACATGGGGATCGGGCCCATGATCGCGATCCCCAAGGCCCTCGATCAAGCCGGGCTGGAGCTCGGGCAAATCGACCTGATCGAGCTCAACGAAGCGTTCGCGTCACAGGTCCTGGCGTGCGCGGACGGCCTGGGCATCGACGAGGAGCGCCTCAACGTCAACGGAGGCGCGATCGCGCTCGGCCATCCGCTGGGCTGCTCGGGCGCCCGGCTGATGACCAGCTTGGTCTGGGAGCTGCGGCGCCGCGGCGGGCGCTACGGAATCGCGACGCTGTGCGTCGGCGTCGGGCAGGGCGTGGCGACCGTCATTGAGGCCCTGTAGCCGCGGCTACTTCGTGTACTGCAGGGAGGAGAGCATCAGCTGAGCGAGGCTGAGGTCCGCCTGACAGGAGGGATTGCGAACCACGATCTCGGTGAGGTAGGTGTTCTTGCTGCCGGTGCCGACGCTGACCAGGATCTTGATGGGGTTGCCCCTCGGATCGGTGAAGCTGACGGTGTTCGAGACCGTTGGAATGCCGCCGACCTGTGAGCTGGGAGCGGAGCCGACGGTCGCGTTCTTGTAGGAACGGCGGAGCAGGTGGAGCGAGTCCGATCGCAGGCTCGCGGACTGGCCTGTGGGGAGAGGCGCGGATAACGTCATCGCCAGGCAACCATCGTGGCTCTGGAGCGAGATCGCGCCGTTCCTACGCGAATCCGTCCAGTTCGCCGGGCGGCGGACCGAGATGCCCTTGTCCGGGTTGACGATCGTGTGCTTCAGGAACCTGTCCTGAAGCTCGCTGACCTGAGGCGAGGTCTTGGAGCCGGAATCGCCCCCACCGCCCACGATCAGCAGGACGATCGCCCCGATCAGCGCTGCGCCGATGAGCAGGGCCCCGATCGCCACGCTTCTGCGGCCCCAGAGCTCGCCGGGCGTGCGAAGCCGTGCTCGGCGAGTGGTTGCCGGCCGCGACGCCGTCGTGCCCTTGCCGGCGGATCGGGACCGCGACGCCGTGGTGCCCTTGCCGGCGGATGTGGACCGCTTGCCGGCGGATGTGGAGCGCTTGCCGGCGGATGTGGACCGCGACGTCGTCGGCTCCTTGGCGGCGGCCTTCCTGGCGGACGTCCGCTTCGCGGCCGCCGCGCTGCGTTCCGCCCCCGTACGCGGTGAAGCCGGGCGCTTCTTCGCGCCCGGCTTCTTTGCACTGCTGCGGCGACGTGAGGGGGGACGCCCTTGGGCGTCCCCCCCGCCGCTTCCGCCGCTAGACCGTCTGGCGATGACGCCTGCCGGCCGTGGTCAGGGCGAGGCCGCCGAGGATCAGCGCGCCTCCGACCAGACCGAGGGCGAGCAGATCGGCACCGGTGAAGGCCAACTGGCCATTCCCGGACGCAGCCGAGTTGGCAGCTGGGCCGTTACCGGCTCCGCCGCCGTTACCGCCGTTGCCACCATTGCCATTGGCACCTGCGTTGCCGCCGTTGCCTGGATTCCCAGGCGGGGTCGGCGTGGTGCTGGCGGGAGGGGCCACGGCATGGCTCTCCGGACCGGCCGTCGTCGTCTTGAGCAGGGCGCTATTGCCCGAGACGAGTGCGAAGACCGTCAGGGCCTCGCGCACGCCGTACGGCGAGCTGGTCTGGCTTCCGTTGGTGTCATCGGCGTTGCACACCGCGCTCAGCAATGGGCTGAGCGGGGTGAAATTGGTGTTCGGTGTGCCGTTCGCGCAGCCAGCGGCTGGGATTGGCAGGCCGTTACCACCAAGGTTGACGACCGTCGAGTCCTGATGCACCGACTGGCTGCCCGAACTGCAGGCTGTGCTGTCGGAACTGCCCGACAAGGCGTCCGCCGTGAGCGGACCGACATTTGCGCTGGCGACGCCGGAATCACCGTGCGCCGTCTGGCAGCTGCCGTCGCTCGAGATATTGCCGTTTGAGGTGAGCACGTCGGCATTGACCCCACTCTCACCACCGATGTGCGCGCCCGCGACCTCCAGCGAGTTCGTCGAGGAGTTGCTGGTACTCGACGAGTGCATGCCCAGGACCGTCAGGCAGAACTGGCTGCCGCTCTGGCTGCAGACCTGATCCAGTACATCCTGAATTGGCTGGAGCGGACCGTCATTCGACTGGCCCGGATCGCTGGTCACCTGAACGATCGGCGAGCCCAGCAGATATAGGAGCGTGACGCGACCGTGATAGGTGCCGTCACTGTTCTGCTGACCGCGAGAATCGCCGGCGATTACTTCCTCGCCGCCGCTCTGCTGGGTCGGGTCGCCCGGGTACGGATTCGACGTACTCGGAGCCAGGTCCACCACTGCATCCGAGCCCTGGCCATGCGGCTCGGTGCCGTGCAGCGGGGGCACATAGTTGGGCGGTGTCCCCGCCTTCGGCGTGGCGGCTGCACCGCCATCGCCGGCGGGCGCACTTCCCCCGCCGATACCGATGTTGTTGAGCAGGTTGTTGACCCTGCTCGCTGATGCGAGGGTCGGGATACCCACCCCGATGGCCAATACGGCCACGGAGACGGCGGCTATGGTCGCGCGCCTCCTCCGATGAAGCCTTCTCCTGCGCCTGCGATGACGATACATCGACGCCTCCTCGAGTTGGACGCAAAGCAATTGCTGAATCCACTACATCCCGTAATACCCGCCAGCCGGATCCCCCCCTTAAGGAGCGCGATGCGGGTGTGCCGCACGCACGGGCGGTATGTGCTTTTTCATACCTAGTTTTAGCGTATAGCAAACGTCACATGTGTCACCAACCCTGCCTCGCCTCGCTCCGATAGCCTCGCCTGCATGCCCTCGCCTGAGCTGACCAGCGTCGACGGCCGGATCGCGCCCACACCGGAAGCGCGCATCCCCGCGTCCGACGACGGGCTGCTGCGCGGCGACGGTGTCTTCGAGGTGATCCGGCTCTACGCCGGGAGGCCGTTCGCTCTGGGCGAGCACCTCGACCGCCTCGAGCGCTCCGCCGCCGCAATCGAGCTCCGGGTCGAGCGCGAGCTGCTCGAGGCCGAGATCTCCGCCCTGCTCGACGAGTTCGGCGAGCACGAGGGGCAGCTGCGCCTGGTGATCACCCGCGGGGGCCGAAGGCTGGCCGCCACCGAGAACCTTCCACCCCTCGGCGACACGGTCAGCCTGGCGAGCGTCACCTATTCGCCGACCGTGATCCTGACCGGCGTCAAGTCGCTCTCCTACGCCGCCAACATGCAGGCCACCCGCCTCGCCAAGGCGCAGGGAGCCGACGAGGCTGTGCTGGTCCGGCCCGACGGGATCGTCCTCGAGCCCCCGACCTCGACCATCTTCTGGGTTTCCGGCGATGGCGTGCTGCGGACCCCATCGCTCGACGCAGGCATTCTCGCCTCGATCACCCGCAGCCGCCTGCTGGACGAGCTCGAGGTCGAGGAGGGCGAATTCCCGCTCGACGATCTGCGGGGCGCGCGGGAGGCTTTCCTGGCGTCCACCGTCCGCGAGGTGCAGCCGGTCTCATCGATTGACGGCGCCGAGCTGCCCAGTTGGCCCGGTGAGAGGACGGTCGAGGCGCGCGAGGCGTTCACAGCCGTGCTGGCACGAGAGATGCAGGTCTCGACCTGAGGTAGAACTCGGTCGAGGTTGACCTGAGCTTTGGACTTCCAGCTGACAGACGAGCAGCGCCTGATCTCGGAGAGCGCACGTGAGTTCTGCGACAAGGAGATCGCGCCGCGAGTGCGCGACAACGACCGCGCCGGGCGCTTCGATCGCGAGCTTGCCTCGATGCTCGGCGAGATGGGCTACCTCGGCGCCCCGGTCTCTGAGGACTACGGCGGTCGCAGCCTCGACTATCTGAGCTACGCGCTGATCGTCGAGCAGGTCGGCCGGGTCGATTCCTCAGCCCGGACCGTCGTCTCCGTCCAGACGTCGCTCGTCGCCGGCTCGATCGAGCGCTGGGGGACGGAGGAGCAGAAGCAGCAGTGGCTTCCCCGCCTCTGCACCGGCGAGGCCCTCGGCTGCTTCGCCCTGACGGAGCCCGATGCCGGCTCGGATCCGTCCAGCATGCGCACCCGCGCCAAGAAGACGGACTCGGGCTGGACGATCACCGGCAACAAGATGTGGATCTCGATGGGGAACGTCGCCGAGCTCGCCCTGATCTTTGCCCAGACCGACCCCGAGAAGAAGCACAAGGGCCTCGCCTGCTTCCTCGTCCCGACCGCCGATGGCGGATTCACGTCCCAGGAGATCCACGGGAAGCTCGGGCTGCGCTCGTCCGACACCGCGGAGATCTCCCTCGACGAGGTCGAGGTGCCGGACGACGCGTTGCTCGGAGAGGTCGGCGACGGCTTCAAGATCGCGATGAGCTCGCTAGACAACGGCCGCTACAGCGTCGCCGCCGGCTGCGTCGGGATCTGCGATGGCTGCGTCGACGCCTCGGTCGCCTATGCGAAGGAGCGCAAGCAGTTCGGGGTGCCGATCGCGAGCTTCCAGCTCGTCCAGGAGCTGATCGCCGACATGATCGTCAAGCGCGACGCCGCCAGGCTGCTGGTCTATCGCGCCGGCGAGCTCAAGGACCGCGGCGAACCCAACACGATCGAGACCTCCATCGCGAAGTACTACGCGACCGAGGCGGCCGTCGAGTGCGCCACCGCCGCCATCCAGGTTCACGGTGGGTCCGGCTACGTCGACGACTATCCGGTCGAGCGCTACCTGCGTGACGCTCGCGTCACGACCCTCTATGAAGGGACTTCCCAGATCCACAAGCTGATCATCGGGAGGGACGCCACCGGGATCAACGCGATGGTCCCGCCCACCGCCGAAGGTTCGTGAGCGCCGAGCGGATCGGCGTCGTGGGCGCTGGGACGATGGGCGCGGGGATCGCGCAGATCGCGGCACTCGGCGGGTACCGGACCGCGATCTATGAGCTCGACGGCAAGGCGCTCGAGCGCGGGTTGGAGCAGCTCCGCAACGCCCTTCGCCGCGGCGCCGAGCGAGGCCGGTGGAGCGAGCAGGACGCGATCGACGCGCTCGAGAGAATCGAGACGGACACGATCATCGAGGTGCTGAAGGACTGCG
>JAWVFG010000018.1:0-4760 GCA_033856335.1 Solirubrobacterales bacterium | reverse complement strand
AGCTCCCGGTGGGCGGCGAGGACGATCGCGGCCGCCGGCACCTCGTAGAGGTCGCGCACCTTGAGACCGACCACGCGGTCCTCGATGTGGTCGACAATCCCGACGCCGTGGCGCTGCCCGATCTCGGCCGCCCGCTCGAGCAGCTCGACGAGGTCGAGCTCCTCTCCGTCGATCGAGACGGGACGGCCGCGCTGGAATCCGATCGTGACCTCCTGCGGCTCGTCCGGGGCGTCCTCCGGCCGCGTGACGAGCTGAAAGACGTCGTCCGGGGGAGCGGCGTCGAGGTCCTCGATCGCCCGCCCCTCGGAGGAGCGCCCCCAGAGGTTGTCGTCGATCGAGTAGGGAGAGACCTCGGTGCCGCCCTTCACCGGGATCGCGTTCTCACGGGCGTAGGCGATCTCCTCCTCGCGGCCCATCTGCCATTCGCGGACGGGCGCCAGGATCCGCAGCTCGGGGTCGAGGGTCGCGATCGTGGCCTCGATCCGGACCTGGTCGTTCCCCTTGCCCGTGCAGCCGTGCGCGATCGTGTCGCAGCCGTGCTCACGGGCGGCCTCCACCGCCAGCTTGCCGATCAGCGGCCTGCCGAGCGCCGTGAACAGCGGGTAGCCCCCGCCGTAGAGCGCGTTGGCCTTGATCGAGCGCAGGACGTAGTCGTTGGCGAACTCCTCGCGGGCGTCCACCAGCACCGTCTCGATGGCGCCGAGCTGCTTCGCCTTGCCGGTGACGACGTCCCAGTCCTCGCCGGGCTGGCCGAGGTTGACGGTGAGGGTGACGATCTCGGCCCCGTAGCGCTCCTGGATCCACTTCAGCATCACGCTGGTGTCCAGGCCGCCCGAATAGAGCAGCAGAACGCGGCTGACCTCGGCGGGGTCGGCTTGGTAGGAGGCGATTCTCGGAGCTTCGTCACCCATTGAGCGAGGAGTGTGGCGTTTTTGTTTATGCGCCGCTGCGAGAATCCCGGCAATGCATCGAGCGACGCGCATCCTCTCGATCATGCTGATCACGGCAGGAACGGTGGTTCTCGCGGACGCGGGCCTGACCCTGGTCTGGCAGGAGCCGCTCTCAGCCGCCTATGGGGCCATCCAGCAGGGTCAGGCGGCGGACCAGCTCAACCAGCTCGAGTCGCAGTACCCGAGCGCCGCCGACCTGGCCGCGATCGCCGGCGTACGCGGCAACGCTGCGAAGGCGCGCATCCTGGCGGATCGCTTCGTGCCTCACCTACAGGAGGGCCACGCGTTCGGGCGCATCAAGATCGACCGCATCGGGCTCGACATCGTCGTGGTGCAGGGCACGGATACCTCGTCCCTGGAGAAGGGACCTGGCCACTACAAGAACACGCCGATCCCCGGGCAGCCGGGCACGGTCGCGATCGCCGGACACCGCACCACCTACCTGGCGCCCTTCCGGCACATCGACCAGATCCAGAACGGCGATGAGATCCGGCTCGAGATGCCCTACTCCGCCTTCACCTACACGGTCCAGAGGCACCAGGTGGTCGACCCGAGTGACGTCGGGATCCTGAAGCCGATCGGCTACGACCAGCTGGTGCTGACGGCCTGTACCCCGCCCTACAGTGCCGCTCACCGCTACGTGATCTTCGCCAAGCTCACCCGGATCGACACCTTCGACATCACGGGCGAGGGGCACTGGGTCGCGCCCTAGGCCGCCGGTCGGCTCAGAGCCCGCCCGAGCCGCCGGACGTGCTGGTTCCACCGGGGTTGGGGGCCGGTGTGCCACCGTTCTGCGTCGTCGTAGCGGACTGAGTGGTCGTCTGGGACGTTGTCGTCGTCGAGCGAGTCGGCGTCGAGGTTGACTCGATCGAGACCGTGTCGCTCGAGCTCTTGGAGTTGTCGCCGGCGACGATGATCAGGCCGACGACGAGCCCGATCACCAAGGCGACCAGGATTCCGATGGTCCACCGGGCTCGGCGGTTCACGGCGGCGATCCTAGCCCAGGGTCCGGCCGAGAATCCCGAGAGCCTCGTCGACCTCGGCCTCGCCGATCACCAGCGGCGGGAGGAAGCGCAGCGTGTCTGCCCCGATCGGGTTGACGATCAGGCCCTCGGCCAGCAGCCGCGAGGCGGCGTCCTTGGCGTCGATTCCTTCCAGCCTTGCGCCGAGCATCAGGCCGCGGCCGCGAATCTCGGCGACCGGGCCGATCTGATCCAGCCCTTCGCGGAGCCTGCTCCCCAGGTCGCGAACCCGGCGCAGCAGCTCCGGGTCGTCGATCACGCCGAACGCCGCCAGCGACGCGGCGGCGATCAACGGCCCGCCGGCGAAGGTCGAGCCGTGATCCCCGCGCTCCAGGACATCGGCCGACTCGGGGCTCGTGACGCAGGCGCCCACCGGCAGGCCGCCGCCGAGCGCCTTCGCCGTCGTCATCACGTCGGGACGGGCCGGCAGCTGCTCGTAGGCCCAGAGCGAGCCGGTCCTGCCCATGCCGGTCTGGATCTCGTCGAAGAGGAGCAGCGCGCCGGCGGCGTCACATGCCTCGCGCGCCGCTGCGATCAGCTCGTCGGAGATCACATGGACGCCGGTCTCCCCCTGGATCGGCTCGAGCATGACCGCCGCGGTGCGCTCGCCCACGGCGGCCCTGAGCGCATCGACGTCGTCGCGTGGCACCGCTCGGAAGCCCGGCAGGTACGGCGCAAAGCTCTGATTGGCGGAGAGCCCCGGCGTGGCCGAGAGGGAACCCATCGTCCGGCCATGGAAGGCGCCCTCCAGCACCACGATCTCCGGCTCGGAGATGCCGCGTCCGTGCGCGTGCTTGCGGACGAGCTTGATCGCGCACTCGTTGGCCTCCGCTCCCGAGTTGCAGAGGAACGCCCTGCCGCCGAGGCTCGACTCGCAGAGGCGCTGGGCCAGGCGCACGCCGCCCTCGGTCAGGTAGAGGTTCGAGGTGTGCGTGAGAGTGCCGACCTGCACGCGCACCGCCTCGACGACCGCCGGATGGCAGTGGCCGACCGAGCAGACCGAGATCCCCGCGAGGAAGTCGAGGTACTCCCTGCCGTCGGAGTCCCACAGATGCGCGCCCTCGCCGCGCACGAACTCGACGGGCATGCGGGCGTAGGTCTGCATGACCCAGCGGGACTCCAGCTCCTGGAGCTCTGCGACCTTCATCGGCCGGGCCTCATGCCGTGATCTTGGTGCCGATGCCGGCGTCCGTGAAGAGCTCGAGCAGCAACGTGTGCGGGCGCCGACCGTCGACGATGTGGGCGGCCTCCACCCCGCCTGAGATCGCGTTCACGCATGCGGTCAGCTTCGGGCGCATCCCGCCCCCGACTGCATCGAGCGCGGCCCGGACCTCATCGGCCGTTGCCTGGGAGATCCGCGACTCCGGATCCTCGGGGTCCCTCAGCCAGCCGTCGACGTCGGTGAGGAAGATCGCCTTGTGGGCGGGCATCGCGGCGGCGACCTTCCCGGCCGCCTCGTCCGCGTTGATGTTGTAGGAGGCCCCGTCGCGACCGGTGCCGACGGAGGCGATCACCGGGACGTAGTCCTCGGCGATGTGGTCGATCACGTCGACGTTGACCTTCTCTATCTCCCCGACGAAGCCGACGTCCGCCGTCTGCGCCGCGGGCTTCACCTCGAAGAGCGCCCCGTCCTCGCCGCCCAACCCCACCGCCCGCTGGCCGTGGCGGTTGAGGCGGACGAGGATGTCCGAGTTGATCTTGCCGAGCAGCACCATCTTCGCCACCTCGACGGTCTCGGCGTCTGAGACGCGCAGTCCGTCGACGAACTTCACTTCCATCCCCATTCGCTCCATGTAGTGGGTGATCTCCGGGCCGCCGCCGTGCACGATCACCGGGTTCATCCCCACGTATTTGAGGAGGACGACGTCCCGCGCGAAGGCCTCGCGAAGCTCCTCGTCGCGCATCGCGGCGCCGCCGTACTTGATCACGATCGTGCGGCCATGGAACTCCCTGATGTAGGGCAGCGCCTCGAGAAGGGTCTCAACCGAACTGGTCATGTCGTGTACTCCGCGTTGATCCGGATGTAGTCGTGGGTTAGGTCGCTGAAGTAGACGTGGGCATCTGCCTTGCCGCGGCCGAGGTTGACGGACAGCTCCGCCTCCGGCAGGTCGGCCGCCAGCTCCGCGGCCTGGATCCGGTCCGGTCCGAGCTCCTCGAGCTCCTCCCCGGCCAGGGCCATTCCCGCTGCCTGTGCAATCCGGCCCCAGTTCGAGTCCCGCCCGAAGAGCGCCGTCTTCACCAGCGGCGAGTTGGCTATCGCCCTGGCGACCCGCTCGGCCTCGCCCTCGTCCGCGGCGCCGTTGACCTCGACGCGCCCCACCCGGGTGGCACCCTCCCCATCGGCGACGATCTCGAGCGCGAGCTGCAGAAGCACAGCATCGAGCAGGCCGGCCGGCAGCGGCGCGCCGGCGGTGCCGCTCGCCTGCAGTAGGACGGTGTCGTTGGTGCTCATCTGTCCGTCGACCGTGATCCGCTCCAAGGACTTCGCCAGCGCGGGGCGCAGGGCCGACTCCGGGTCGGGGACCTCGGCGTCGGTCTGGACGAAGCAGAGCATCGTCGCGAATCCCGGCTCGATCATCCCGGCGCCCTTCGCCTGGGCCGAGACGGTGACGCCGCCAGCGCGGACCGTGCAGCGCTTGGGCCCGCTGTCGGTGGTCATGATCGCCTGCGCGAAGTCCTCCCCGCCCTCGGCAGAGAGCCCTTCCGCGGCCTCCAGGACTCCGGTGGTGACGGCTTCGATGTCGAGCGGAACCCCGATCGTGCCGGTCTCCGCGACGGCGACCGTCCG
>JAWVFG010000017.1:0-39814 GCA_033856335.1 Solirubrobacterales bacterium | reverse complement strand
TGGAAGCATCGGACGTGGTCAGCATCCACGCTCCCTCCACACCGGAGACTCGGGGAATGATCGGCGCCCGTGAGCTCGAGCTGATCGGCGCCAAGGGCGTGCTCGTCAACACCTCTCGCGGTCCGCTCGTCGACTCCGAGGCCGTCGCCTCGGCGTTGGAGAGTGGGGCGCTCGGCGCCGCGGGGCTCGACGTCTACGAGCACGAGCCGGAGGTCAACCCCCGGCTGCTGAAGGCGCCCCGGTGCGTGCTGCTCCCGCACATCGGATCCGCCACCGTCCGGTCGCGTGACGGCATGGCAAACGCGGTCGCGGACAACGTGATCGCGGTCCTCTCCGGTCGCGAGCCGCCGTCGCGGGTGGCGTAAGAGGCTTCGCCATCAGATCGCGGCGGCAGGCGGCCGCCCAGCCTAAGTCGCTACGGCCTTTGGCCTTCGCTCCCAGATGGAGCGGCCTTGCGCCGCCTCGGGAGCGTTTGGAAGAACGCGTCCCAGAGCGGCGAGGAGACGCCGAAGCCGTAACGGTGGTCCTGGAAGTGGTGGCGCATGTGGTGCTCGCGGAGCCGCTTCCCGAACTGGGTCTTCGGCACGTGGTGATGGAGGTGGTAGTGGGTGTAGTCGTAGGTCAGGTACCCGGCGATGAAGCCGGAGAAGGTCGGGAGGGCATCGGTCGATCCGAAGATCAACACGTAGAGCCCGAAGAAGAGGGCGGCCAGAGGGATGCTGACGGCGGGAGGCATGACCAGCCGCATGGCGTCATTCGGATGATCGTGGTGGACGCCGTGGATGATGAAGTGGAGGCGGTCGCCGCCCGGGAACCTGGGCTGCCAGTGGAAGACGAGGCGGTGGAGCCAGTACTCGGTCAGCGTCCAGATGGCGATTCCGGCCGCGAAGAGGAGGGCGGTGGTGCCGACCGCCAGCCCCCGGTCGATTCCGAGCCAGATGGCGCCGACGACGACCGGCACGAAGACGATCGCCGGCACCGCGGGGTGGACCCGCGAGAAGAAGTCGAGGAACCTGCTCTCGAACATCGGAGGAGAGTCCGAGAGTTGGGCGGTCCGCTGGTGCGCCATGGGCGTGATCTTAGCGAGAGGCCTTCAGGTTCCCGGTGGTAGCGGGACTCGTGACCAAACGGTGAAAAAAGAAGGGCGGCATTTGCGGAAACGCGCCTGACGCGGGCCCGCTCAAATGGCATGATCGACCCCAGTCGCGGGATTGGAGCCCGGGGCCGAAGATCCGGCGGAGATGTTAGGGGCCGCCCATATGACGAGAGAGGAGAAGGGCAACTTGGCCGAGAGTCGAGCACGGAATGCTGCGGTGACCTGCGAGGACTGCTTCTTCAGACGCCACGGCCTCTGTGCTCTCGGGCTGGACGCGCCCTGTCCCACCTTCAGGCCCGACACTCCCGAGGGCCTGGTTCCGCCCCGGCAGCCCGCGCTCCTGATGCGGGATCGCGCAGCGGCTGCCAGGCCGCTGGCTGTTGGAGCGTAGGGCGAAGCCCGTAGCGACTTAGATTGGGCGGCCGCCTGCAGCCGCGACTTGTGGCGAAGCCGGGCATCGAGCCGTTTAGAGTCCCGGCGGGGCCATGGGACTCACCCGTTGAGAATCACCGTGCTCGGCAAGTCACCCTCCTGGACGGACGCCGGGGGGGCCTGCAGCGGCTATCTGATCGAGACAGACGAGACCACCGTCCTGCTCGACTGCGGAAACGGCGTGTTCGGCAAGCTGCGTGAGCGAGTGGACTACGTCGACGTGGATGCGGTGATCGTCTCCCACCTCCATGCCGACCACTTCCTCGATCTCGTTCCCTACTCCTACGCGCTGATCTACGCGCCCAAGCAGCAGCCCGTTCCTGTTCACATCTGGAAGGGCACCGACGCCCCCGCCCGCCCGCGGCTGATCGCGCCCCCCGGGGCCGCCGAGACCTTCCGCCAGGTGGTGGGGGCATGGGGCAACGACGACCTGATCGAGAGCGCCTTCCGGATCGAGGAATACGCCCCCGAGGACCGGGTCGAGATCGGGGACATCTGGGCGAGCTTCCACCCGGTGCCGCATTTCGTCGAGACCTTCGCGGTCCGGATCGGCGCGAAGGGCAGCGGCGAGCTCGCGTACAGCGCCGACACCCGCCCGGGCAAGGAGATCATCGAAGCGGCTCGCGACGCCGATCTTCTGATGATCGAGGGGACCCTGCCGCGCCCGGAGCGCACCGGCCTCCGCGGCCACCTCACTCCCGAGGAGGCGGGTGATCACGCCCGGCGTGCGGGCGTCAAGCGCGTCGTGATCACCCACATCTCCGACGAGCTCGGCGACGACTGGGCGCGCGAGCAGGCCGAGGGCGGCTTCGGCGGCCCGGTGGAGATCGCCCGCGAGGGAGCGGTCTACACCGTCTAGCTACCCTGTCCTCCGATGAGCAGCCAGCGCGACCCATTTGCCGATTTCGCCCGGATGCGGCGCGAGATGGATGAGCTGCTCGGCGACTTCTGGGACCAGGCGGGGTATCGCCAGCGGCGGCAGGTCGCCGCATTCGTGCCTCGGGTGGACGTCTACTACTGCGGCGACGATGCGCCCCAGAAGGCGGTGGTCAAGGTCGAGCTCCCCGGAATCGAGCTGGAGGCGGTCAACCTCGAGGTCCGAGGCCGGACGCTGGTGATCAGCGGCGAGCGCCCCGTCCGCGATACGGAGGGGCGGACCTATCAGCAGGTCGAGCTTCCATCGGGCCCGTTCCGCCGCGTAGTAGAGCTCTCGGTGGACGTCAACGCCGATCAAGCCGTTGCCACCTACGAGGACGGGATCCTCCGGGTCGAGCTGCCGACGCGGTTGCCGCAGGCCACGCGCCAGGTGCCGATTGAGCGCGCCGACTAGCGGGCCTCCGCCCGGGGCAGGGAACTGACGGTGGCCGATGTCGAGACTCCCCAGCTGGAGGTCGTCGAGCTCCCCGATGTCGAGGACCTCGGGAGCGGCAGGGAGCGTCTGCCCGACGCTCTGCCGATCCTGCCGCTCCGCGAGACCGTCACGTACCCGGACACGCTCACCCCGCTGTCGGTGGGGCAGGAGCGATCGATCCAGCTCGTCAACGAGGTCCTCTCCGGGAACCGGATGCTGGCGATGGTCGCTTCCAAGGATCCCGAGAACGACACGCCCGGGCCCGACGATCTCTACGGGGTCGGCGTAGCGGGCACCGTCGCCCGGATGATGAAGGTCCCCGACGGGACCCTCCGCATCCTGGTTCAGGGAAGCGAGCGAATCCGCATCCTCGACTACGTCACCGAGCAGCCCTATCTGGTCGCGCGGATCGAGGAGATGCCCGACGTGATCGAGACGTCCACCGAGCTCGAGGCCCTGACGCGGAATGTGCAGAGCACCTTCAGCGAGATCATCGAGGCGATCCCCTATCTGCCCGAGGAGCTGCAGCTGGCGGTCGCCAACCTCGACGAGCCCACCGCTCTCTCCCATCTGATCGCGGGCGCGCTCCGCATCTCCACGGAGGAGAAGCAGGAGCTGCTCGAGACCGTGAACGTGACCAAGCGGCTGCGTCGGCTCTCGGAGATCCTCACCCGCGAGCTCGAGGTCGTCCAGCTCGGCTCGAAGATCCAGTCCCAGGTCGAATCCGAGATCGACAAGGGTCAGCGGGAGTACTTCCTGCGCCAGCAGCTCAAGGCGATCCAGGAGGAGCTCGGCGAGGGCGACGAGCAGCAGGCCGAGCTCAGCGAGCTGCGGGAGCGGATCGAGAAGGCGGGCCTGCCGGAGGAGGCTCAGAAGGCCGCCGATCGTGAGCTCTCGCGCCTGGAGAAGCTGCCCGCCGTCGCCGCCGAGTACGGCGTGATCCGGACGTACCTCGAGTGGCTCGTCGACCTGCCCTGGTCGAATCAGACGGAGGACAACCTCGACATCCCCCATGCGCGGGAGGTCCTCGACAAGGACCATTACGACCTCGAGGAGGTCAAGGACCGGATCCTCGAGTACCTCGCTGTCCGCAAGCTCAACCCCGAGTCGCCGGGCCCGATCCTCTGCTTCGTCGGGCCGCCCGGGGTCGGCAAGACAAGCCTGGGGCGCTCGATCGCCAAGGCGCTGGGACGGGAGTTCGAGCGCATCTCGGTCGGCGGCGTCCGCGACGAGGCCGAGATCCGCGGCCACCGCCGCACCTACATCGGCGCGCTGCCCGGGACCATCATCCGGGCGCTGCGCGACGCCGGAACCAGGAACCCGGTGTTCATGATCGATGAGATCGACAAGATGGGCGCGGACTTCCGCGGCGATCCCTCCAGCGCGATGCTCGAGGTGCTCGACCCGGCGCAGAACTCCACCTTCCGCGACCACTACCTCGACCTGCCGTTTGACCTCTCCGAGGTCCTCTTCATCGCGACGGCCAACATCCTCGACACCGTCCCGCTGCCGCTGCAGGACCGCATGGAGGTGATCCAGCTCGCCGGGTACACGGTCAAGGAGAAGCTCCATATCGCCAAGCGCTACCTCGTCCCGCGCCAACTCGGGGCGAACGGGCTGAAGGCGTCGCAGATCGAGTTCGCCGACCCCGCGCTGACGGCGATCATCGTCGAATACACGCGGGAGGCCGGCGTCCGCAACCTGGAGCGCGAGATCGGCACCGTCTGCCGCAAGATCGCGAGGCAGGTCGCCGAGGGCAAGGCCGAGGGCAAGGTGAGGATCTCCGCCAAGCGCGCGCGCGAGCTGCTCGGCAAGCGCCGCTTCTTCTCCGAGCAGCGTCGGCGCACCAAGGATCCGGGGGTCGCCACCGGGCTCGCCTGGACGCCGGTCGGCGGCGAGGTGCTCTTCGTGGAGGCGACCGCGGTCCCCGGCTCGGGCAGCCTGACGATCACCGGTCAGCTCGGCGACGTGATGCGGGAGTCCGCCCAGGCGGCGCTGACCTGGGTGCGGAGGCACTCGAAGGACCTGGCCCCCGGCCTGCCCGACGACTGGTTCGCCAAGCACGACATCCACGTGCACGTCCCCGCGGGCGCGGTGCCGAAGGATGGTCCCTCCGCCGGGGTCGCGATGACCACGGCCCTCGCCTCGCTGATCACCAACCGGCCGGTCAGAAACGACGTGGCGATGACCGGCGAGATCACGCTGACGGGCCAGGTGCTGCCGATCGGGGGCCTGAAGGAGAAGTCGCTGGCGGCCCAGCGAGCGGGCATCAAGCTGGTCATCGTGCCCGATCGCAACGAGGGAGACGTCGAGGAGATCTCGGAGCAGGAGCGCGAGGGTCTCGAGTTCGTCTACGCGGACGACATCGGTGATGTGCTGAAGGTTGCCCTGCAAACGGATGGGAAGCCGTCCAGCGGGTAATGTCCCCCCTGCACCCTGGAAACGATCTGAGGAGACCCATGGGCGCACAAAGCAGAAGCGCGAAAGCCGGAGATGCTGCCCGGTCGGTTGCGTCCAATCCATATGTGCGACGGCTTATCGAAGACGACGAGCTGCGCGAGAACATCCGCGTTGCGTTCGAAGCAGCGAAGGGCGCGTACGCCCGGATGTCGAATGGGAGGGGGCCCGCCAAGGCCCTGATGGACGACAAGAAGGTTCAGCGTGATCTGCGCACGGCGGCCGAGTCACTTCGGGATGCTTCACAGCAGCTGCGCGGACGGAGCACCCGCCGCCGGTTTGGGCTTGGAAAGGCCCTGCTCGTGGGCGTCCTCGGCGCGGCCCTGATCCTCATCTTGAGTGAGGACGCGCGCAAGGTCGTGCTCGACAAGCTGTTCGGCGCCGAGGAGGAGTTCGAGTACACCTCGACCACCACCCCGACCCCGGACACGGAGACCGTCCCCAGCGCCTGATCGGGCGCATCACCGGATTCTCGAGGGCGTCCCTCCTTGCAGGCGGGGCGCCCTCTTCGTTTGAGTAGGGTTGAAGCGAGGGTGCCCGCAGGCGAAGCCGAGGAGTAACCCGTTTCATGTCAAGCGTCCACGTACTCGTGCCGGCTCAGCGCTACGTCTTCGCGGTCTCGAACGGCGAGGCGGAGGCAGCCACGGTCGACAGCTCGGCGGAGGGATTCGAGCGCTACAAGGCGCTCCAGCAGGAGGGCCGAACGACCGGCATGGTCGCCTTTCCCAACACGCTGCTCGTCCGTGGCGAGCGCGACTACCTGGTCGACCCCGGGCTGATCATGCAGGGGGCGCCAGTGATCGGGGCCATGCAGGAGGTCGGGGTCGACCCCCACGAGGTCAAGGACGTGATCCTCACCCACCTGCACTTCGACCACGCCGAGGGGCTGGCGGGGTGGCCGATGCGGCGGACCTACGTGCACCGGATCGAGACGGAGGCTCCCTACGCCCAGCTGGTTTCCGGCGTCATGGAGATGGCCAACCTGGAGATCCTGGATGGGGAGGAGGGCGAGATCGAGCCCGGCCTGCGCTGGATGCTCACCCCGGGCCACTGTGACGGCCTGATCTCGCTGCTCGTCGACACCGATGACGGCCTGGTGGTGGTCGCATCCGATTGCGTCGGGCCGCTGCCGGAGTACTTCGAGCAGATGGACCTGCCTGAGGACTTCGGGCCGGAGCGCGAGGAGCTGCTCAAGCAGTGGAAGCGCATCCGGGACCTCGATCCAGCCGTGGTGATCCCCGGGCACAACCCACCCGTAACCCTGAAGTGAGCTTCTGGCAGCGGATACCCCGCTGCCTCAACTGATCGCGGGACAATGTCGATGGGTATGCGCATGAAACAGATGCTGCTTGGATCCGCCGATCGGGATGTCGGGCGGGAGCGCCGGCAGCCCGAAGCCCAGAGGCGACGGGCCTCCACGGCCGTCCGCCAGGCGCGCCTGCGCCTGATCACCGATGTGATCATGCTGGCCCTTGCGGGGGTAATCGAGACGCTCTCGGCGTCAGCGGCCGACGTGAGCACCAGCCCGGGATGGCGCGTCGCGTTCGGGGGCGTCGTGCTGGTGCTGCTCGCCCTCCGCGGCCGCTACCGCGCCGTGATCGGGCAGCGGTTCCTCGACGACGCTCGAACCATTCTCGGCGTCACCGCCATCTCCGCGATGATCATCACCTTCCTCCGTCTCCTGGTCTCGGACAATCCCAGCATCGCCGAGGAGGAGATCCGCTCCTGGCTCTTCGCGGCCGTCTACCTGGTTGGCGGCCGGGCAGTGCTCGCGATGGTGACTGAGCGGGTCAACACCACTCGCCAGGGAGGAGCGCCCACGCTGATCCTCGGGGCGGGCCGCGTCGGCCACCTGGTCGCCCGCCGGCTCCTCGCTCACCCCGAGCTCGGGCTCCGTCCGATCGGCTTCGTGGATCCGGACCCGCTCGAGGTCGAGCGGCCCTCCGGCATTCCCCTGCTCGGGTCCGGCGATGACCTCGAACGGGTGGTTCAAGAGCACGGCGTCGAGCATGCGATCGTCGCCTTCTCCATGGCGCCTCACGACATGCAGCTGAGCATCTCCCGGGCGCTCCAGCAGATGAGGGTGTCGGTCTCGATCGTCCCGAGACTCTTCGAGGGGGTCCCGGACAACATCGAGATCGAGAGGGTCGGGGGGCTGCCCCTGGTCTCGATCTATCCATCCGATCCGTCGGACTGGCGAGTGGGGGTGAAGTACGCGTCGGATCGGATCCTCTCCCTGCTGGCGATCATCCTCGTCTCGCCGATCCTCCTGGTCTGCGTAGTGGGCACACTGCTGACCCTGGGCCGCCCGATCCTGTTCAGGCAGCGCCGGGTGGGCTTGGACGGAAATGAGTTCGAGATGCTCAAGTTCAGGTCGATGAGGGGGGACCCGGCGGACCGCGGGCAGGCGAACGCCGCCTGGGCGGAAGCGCAGGCGACCGGGATGGATCTCGAGAAGGGCGGAGGGGACGGCGATCAGGCTCCGCAGCGGAACACCTCGAGGTTCGGGGCGTTACTGCGACGTTCCGGGGTGGATGAGCTGCCACAGCTGTTCAACGTCCTGCGGGGCGAGATGTCGATCGTCGGCCCGCGGCCGGAGCAGCCTGCATACGTTGCCATGTTCGAGCAGCGAATCCGCCGCTACGACGATCGACACCGAGTCAAGGCCGGGATCACGGGATGGGCTCAGGTCCACAGCCTGCGGGGAGATACCTCGGTCGACGACCGGATCGAATGGGACAACTACTACATAGAGAACTGGTCGCCCTGGCTGGACCTGAAGGTCATGCTCCTCACGATCCTGGAGCTCCTGCGGAGCCCGGCCGACTAGCGTCTCGGTAATGCCCGCCACCGATCGCCCGAGCGAGAGGCGTGCCTCGCCCGACCGGAGCGACCTGCCGCCGCCCATGGTGCGAAGGGCGCTCGCCTTTCTCGCCCGTCGCTCTACCTCGGTGCTCACCTACCACGGCGTGGCCGACCTTCCCCTGAGCGAGGATCCGTACCGCCTGATGATCCCTTCCGAAAGGCTCCGAGCACAGATCGCGGCGCTTCGAGCCGCCGGGGTCGAATTTGTGACCGTCGCCGAGCTGTGGCGACGGACCGTTGACGGATCCCCTCCCCACGGCCTGGTCGCGCTCACCTTCGATGACGCCTTTCTCAACCTCCTCGATCCGCTGCTCTCGCTGGCGGAGGAGGGAGTGCCGACCACCGTTTATGCCGTCACCGACTGGATCGGCGGCCTTCATCCCCGCTTTGATGATCCCGAGCACGCCAGCATCCTCACCGGCGAGCAACTCAGGGAGCTGGCCGAGGCGGGTGTGGAGATCGGGGGGCACACGGTGAGTCATCCCGATCTCTCGACCCTGACCTACCGAAGGTGTCTCGATGAGCTTCGCGATTGCCGCGAACAGCTCGAGTCGACCATCGGCCTCCCCGTGCTGACTGCCGCATACCCCTTCGGCCGCTACTCGGAAGCCGCCATGCGAGCAGCCGAGGAGGCCGGCTACCAGGTCGCGGTTGCCGAGGAGGGCGGTCGCGGATGGGAGCCCTTGGCCATGTTTCGCGCCTCGCTGGGACGGGGCGAGAGCTGGCCCGCCTTCACCGTCAAGGCCACGGGAAGGTGGCAGGCCATCTCCGCCAGCGGCGGCGGCCGGCTGGCGCGCTCCGCCGTGAACCGGCTGCGCCGGCGCAACGGCTCAGCTCCGTGAGCGAGAGGCTGCGGCGGCCCTGATCCCCTGCCTCAGCTCCACCCAGAGCGCGACAGGGTCGTGACGGGCCGCAGCGGCCAGGTCGCGGAGCCCTTTGCCCAGCTGGCCGTGGGTCGCGTAGACGCGCCCTATGTGGGCGAGCATGCGCGCCCTCGCCTGCCGCTCGATTCGGGTTCCCCGCTGTTCGGGATGTCGCTCGAAGTAGCCGGCGACCACGGATTGGGCGCCGCGCTCTCCCGCGGCCGGATCCGAGGTCAGTCCTCCCTGATGACGCCGGTAATTGGTGGCCACCTCATGGGTGCCGCGAACCTGAGCATGCTCGAGCGCGCGGAGGATGAAGTCCCAGTCCTCTGACACGGTCAGTTCGGTGGACCACTCGCCGGTGGCCTCGATCACCCGCCTGGGGAAGAGGAAGGCGTGCGGCCGGGTCGTGAACCGCCCCATAAGGCAGGGGATCACGGCATCTCCCTCGACGTCGCTGGTCATCCGCCAGAGCGGCCGCAGGTTCTCGTCGCAGAACATGGTCGCGCCGTAGGCGATCACGTCGCCGCGCCCTTCGTTCAGTTCCAATAGACGAGCGGTGCTGTCGGGGTCGATCACGTCGTCCGCATCGATGAAGCGCATGTAGTCGCCGCCGGCCGCCTTGATCCCGGTGTTGGTGGCGCCCGCCTTCCCACCGTGGTCGACCCGGATGATCCGGAGCCGTACGTCGCGGAACTCAGAGAGGAGATCCGCCACCGGCTCAGGCGAACCGTCATCCACCACCAGCAACTCAAGCTCGCAGTCCCGCTGCGCAAGCGCGCCGGCGACCGCCTCGTGGAGCCATTCCGGCCGCGGCTGGTACGCGGGCATGATCAGGCTGACTAGGCCCTGGGGCACGCGAATCAGCCGGCGCCGGCCAGGTCAAACAGCCGCTGGTCCAGCTCGGCGGCCATGTGGTCGGCTGAGAACAGCTTGCGCTGCCGGTCCTTGCCCGACTTCGCAAAGCGCAGCCGCATGTCGTCGTCCTCCAGCAGCTGCTCGATCGATTGTTCCACGAGACCCGGGTCTGGTTGCTGGGCCAGCAGGCCAGAATTCCCATGATCGATGATCTCGGCGGGGCCGGCGGTGCCCACGGCGACAGTTGCGACCCCCACGGCCATCGCCTCGATCAAGGCGTTGCCGAAGGCCTCCACGGGACAGGTGTGAACGTAGACGTCCATCAGCTGGACGAACGCCGTTGGGTTCTTGGTGTATCCGGTGAAGGTGACGCGATCCACCAGGTCGAGTTCCCGGGTCAGCTGGTGCAGGTCATCCCGGTAGCCGGCTTCTCCGTTCCACGCGTCGCCTCCCACGATCACGCCCTGGACGTCGCGCCCTCGGTCCCTGAGGCCGGCGAGTGCTCGAATCAAGAGGTCCTGGCGCTTCCTGGGCTCGAGTCGGCCCACCGTGCCGATCACCTTTCGCTCGGTGGGGATGGAGAGCGACCTTCTCAGGTCCTCGAGTTCACTCGGTGCTGCCAGCTCGGGCGGATCGACCCCCGGATACACGACGAAGAGGGGATGGCGCGGCCGCAGGTTCGCCTGTGCGGTGGCCACGAACTCGGAGACGCAGGCGATCGCGTTCGCGGGCAGCAACGTGGCGAGCCTGTGCGCGAGCCCGCGCGGTAGGTCGATCTGGAACCAGGCGACCTTCGCATCAACTCCGGCCAGCCGCGCCGCCGGGGAGGCGAGCAGCTGGGCCTTGTGGCCCCAGCCGAGGATGACGTCGGGTTGCTCGGATCTCAGGACCCGGGCGAGGGCCCGGCCCGTACGCAGTGCCCCGCCGATGTGACGCATCCTCGTCGGAGGCAGAAAGTACGTTCCGAAGCCAAGCTCGCTCACCGCTCGCTCGAGCGAGCCGGAGCCGAGGAAGGCGACGACAGGTTGAACACGCGACCGATCGACGTGCTGGAGGAATCGGTGGAGCCTGGCCTCCGCACCCCCTGCGGAACGATCCGGGGAAGGAGAAACGATCAGCAGCTTCAACGTTTCCAACGCCGCGCCTATGTTACGTGCCGGTGCCCCCGGCGACCTTGAGATCCTGAGCCAGTCCCCTTGAACTCGTCAGGCGCCATTCCCGACGTCACCATCGTTGTCGTTGCCCACTCGGAACGCGATGACCTGGAGCGCTGCTTCGCCTCGATTCGCGAACATGCCGAAGTCAGGATCCAGACCGTCCTGGTTGACAACGCCTCAACGGACGACACGGTCTCCTGGGTCGGCGCCAACCACCCTGAGGTCGAGATCGTGGAGCTGCCGGAGAACATCGGCGTCGCGGCTCGGCCGCACGGCCTTGAGCGTGCCCATGCGCCCCTGACGATGTTCTTGGACAGCGACGCTGAGCTGACGGCTGGAGCTCTGCCCGCGATGCTCCAGGCGTTCGAGCGCAACCCGGGCTGGGGCCTGATCGGACCGCGGTTGATCGACGGAGACGGCGAGCTCCAGCTCTCCTCTCGGAGGTTTCCGCCGCGCACCCTCCCATTGGTACGCCGGCCGCCGCTCTCCTGGTTCCTGGACGACTCCCGAATGGTCCGTCATCACCTGATGACCGACATCGACCACACCCGGGCCCGACCGGTCCTCTATGTGCTCGGCGCCTGCCAGATCTTCAGGTCCGCGCTCGCGCGACAGGCGGGACCGTTCCCGGACTCGATCTTCCTGGGGACCGACGACATCGAGTGGTGCATCCAGATCCGGGACGCGGGCGGCGAGGTCGTCTACTTCCCCGATGCGACCGTGATCCACCGCTACAAGCGGAGGAGCGCCGCCTCACCGGTTTCCAGGGTGGCATTGCGCCATCTGCGCTCCTTTGCGGCCTTCCAGTGGGAGTACCGGAAGCGACGGAAGGAGCTGATCGCCCTGCAGGATGAGCTGGATCGCAGTTATGGGGAGGACCCCCCCTAGACTGGCTGGCGATGACAGCGCCGCAGCTAAGCGTGGTGCTGCCGACGCATAACCGCCCCGCGCTGCTGATGCAGGCGCTCGGCAGCGTTCTTGCCCAGGAGGGAGTCGAGGTCGAGGTGATCGTCGTCGACGACGCCTCGTCGGATGAGACGCCCGCGGTTCTATCGCGTGTGAACGACGAGCGGTTGACGGTCCTGCGTCATGAGACGCCGAAGGGCCCAGCGGCCGCACGCAATGCCGGGATCGATCGGGCGGAAGGCGACTGGGTCGCGTTCCTTGACGACGACGACTTCTTTGCGCCCGACAAGCTTCGCATCCAGGTCGAGGACGCGGAGCGGCAGGGGAGCTCTTTCTCGTACTGCGGGCGTATCGAGATCGACGAGTCCGGCGCTGTTATTCAACAACGACTCATGTCACAGAATCCTTCGCTTGCGGTCGAGTTGCTCGAGGACAACCTCATCGGGGGGCCCTCGGCCGTGATCGCGCGCTCGGACCTGCTCGCCGAAGTCGGTGACTTCGACGAGCGGCTGCCACCGCTGGAGGACTGGGATCTCTGGATCCGGGCGGCTGCCGCCGGTCCGGCGGCCATACGTCGGGAGCCGCTCTATGCATATCGCCGCCATCCCGACAACCTCTGGATCACGGCCGCCACGAGGATCCCGGATGCGTTCGAGGTGATGCGCGAAAAGCATGCCTCAGCCGCCTCCCATGCCGGAGTCGAATTCGGCTCGGCGTGGATCGCCCGATGGACGGCTGCCCGCGACATCGCAGAGGGGCGGCGGTTGAGGGCGGCTCGCCGTCTCCTCAGGTCCGCCGCGACCGAGCGGAACATGCGGGATGCGGCCCGTGCCCTGCTCGCTCTCGGGGGCGGCCGCTCGCAGAAGCTCGGCATGTCTGCGATGGCTCGTTTCACGCCTCGTCCCGACTGGCTCGACCGCCATGTCTGATCGCCTCAAGCGGACTAGGAGTTAGGCACTGAACGTGGCCGCGACCGAGGTGAGCGTCGTCCTGCCCACCCGAAACCGATGGGGGATGCTGGGCCAGGCGCTGCGCAGCGCGTTCGAGCAGCAGGACGTTGACCTCGAGGTGATCGTCATAGACGAGGCGTCCAGCGACGAGACGCCCGCGGGGCTCGGGCGCATCGACGATCCCCGCCTGACCGTGATCCGCCATGACGCTCCAGAGGGAGTCGCCCGGGCTCGAAACGCCGCCATCGAGCGAGCGCGTGGCCGCTGGATCTCCTTCCTCGACGACGACGACCTTCTCGCGCCGGACAACTTTCGTACCCAGCTCGGGCACGCCGAGGACCCGTCGGTTGTCCTGCTCTACAGCGGCAGGGTCGAGGTCGATGAGGCGCTCACCGTGCAGCACCTGAGCCCGCCAAACGATCCGGAGGGCCTGGAGCGGAGGATCCTCCTCGGCAACGTCGTGGGCCCTCCCTCGGGTGTGCTGGTCCGATCGGACGCCCTGGAGCGCGTGGGGGCCTTCGACGAGAGCTTCTCCGCGATGGCCGATTGGGACCTGTGGATCCGGATCGCAACCCTGGGCCCGGCGAAGGTCTCAACCGAGCCGCTGCTCGCCTACCGCCGGCACTCGGGGAGCATGACCGTCGCCAAGGGCGACGAGGTCCTCGACGAGTTCGAGAGGCTGGGGGCGAAGCACGGCCCCGCCGCGGCCACTCAGGGGATCGAGTTCGGGGCGGAGTTCGTCGGTCCGTGGGTTGCCAGCCGCGACCTCGCGGAGGGCAGGAGGCTGAGAGCGGCGCGCGGATACGCTCGCCTGGCAGTCAGAGAGCGCAGCAGGCGGAACCTCATGCGCGCGCTCGCGGCGATCGGCGGCAGGCGTCTCGAGCGCCTCGGCAGGGCCATGGAGTCTCGCGCGACACCGCGGCCCGAGTGGCTGGAGCGATATGCCTGACCCGAGTGAGCCGCGGTCTGTGCGTCGCCGCTTCATCCGCAACACGCTCACCTCCTACGGTCAGACCGGGCTGATCGGAATCAGCGCCCTGCTGCTGACGCCGTACCTCTTCCGCAAGCTCGGCATCGGCGGCTTCGGCACGTGGAGCGTCATGTTGACGCTGACCACCGTGTTCAGCATGATCGAGGTGGGCTTTGCGGCGGGCCCGACCAAGTTCATCGCCGAGCACCGGGCGAAGAACGATCGCCGCGAGCTGGAGGCTGTGGTCGGCGCCGCGGTGACGATCATGGGGGCACTGGGCTTCCTGGCGTTCGCTGTGAGCGCCGCGATTGCCCTCCTCGCCAGCGGGCTGGCCGCCAGTGGGGACCAGGATGCATTCCGCACGGGGATCCTCATTCTTGGGGCGTCATACCTCGTTCGATTCCCCCTGGTCGCCTACGGAGCGGTGCTCACCGGGTATCAGCGCTACGACCTGTTCAACGTGGGCGGCATGGTCACGGTTCTCGGCTCGGCGCTCGGCGCCGTGGTCGCGGTCGAGGCCGGCGGCGGAGTCCTCGGGGTGGCGGTTGCCTACGGCATCGCGTTCGTGGCGGGCGGTCTCTGCAACTTCGTGCTTGCCGCGAGGCTGGACCGTGACCTGCGCCTCCGGCCGTGGCCGTCGGATCGCGGCACTCGCCGCAGGATCCTCGGTTTCAGCTCGTTCACGCTGCTGGCCGACAGCATGGTCCTGATTGGGGCGCGGCTCGACACCGTCGTGATCGCCGCGATCAAAAGCGCCGCGGCGGCAGCGCCATTCGCAGCCGCCTCGAAGCTCAACAGCGCCGTTCAGTCGATCACCCTGCCGGCGATGAACCTACTGCTCCCGATGGTCTCGGAGCTCGAGGCGCGCCGCCTGCGAGGTGAGGTCGTGCGCCGTTTCGTGCTGGCCACGAGAGTGGTCTTGCAGGTGACGACGCCGGTCGCCCTCGCGATCGCGTTCTTTTCGGCCGACATCGTCGACGTCTGGCTCGGCGACAACGCTCCGAGCGTGACGGCCAGCATCATGACCGTGCTGGTGCTGCAGTCGCTGATGCTCTCCGGCGTGCCGGCTCAGAAGGTGCTCGTCGGCATGGGCCGTGCCCGGGCGGTGGGCCTGATCACCACCGCGGAGGGATTGCTCAACCTGGCGATGTCGATCATCCTCGTCTCAGCGTATGGGGCGATCGGTGCCGCGCTGGGCACGCTGATCAGCAGCTATCTGATCGGACCTGTGAACTTCCCGCTGGCCTGCCGCGCAACCGGCCTCTCTGTGAGTCGATTCGCGAGGAGGAGCCTGGTGCCCGCCCTCGTCTCCTCGCTTCCCAGCGCCATCGTGATGCTGGCCGTGTGGCTTGCCCTCTCTCCCAGCCTGGGCCGTCTGCTCCTCGGAGCCTTCCTGGGGGTGGGGGTGGCCGGGGTGGTCGCATTGCTTCAGCTGGGCCCCGGCCGTGCGGTCGGCGCGGTTCGCTCGGAGTTGCGCCGGGCCCAGCCCGACCCGGCGACGGCACAGCTGGTTGCGCAGGATCCCGCCTGACCGGGCCGGGCGTTCCCGCGTCTAGACTCGCCGCGTGGCGACGCCCCTGCGCTACAGGATCCGCCAGAGCCCGATCGGTAGACGGCTGCCCCACGGCCTCTCCCGATTCGTCCGCGCGTACCACTACCTGCTGCATGGACACCTGGCGAGGGCGGCGATCGTGCGGCGCTACCTGCGCTCGACCGAGCAGCCCCGCCTACAGGTCGGGGGCGGCCCCAACCTGCTGGAGGGCTGGCTCAACTCGGATCTGGTCCACGGTGAGATCTTCCTCAACGTCACCCGGCGCTTCCCGCTGCCGGACTCCTCGCTCGCGTACGTCTACACCGAGCACATGATCGAGCACGTCTCCGAGCCGCAGGGACTGCATGTGATCCGGGAGGCTCACAGGGTGCTGCGCCCGGGCGGCGTGTTCCGCGTGACGACCCCGGATCTGCGCAAGGTGATCACGATCTACGAGGACGACAACTCGTCGGTCTCGCTCGATGAGTACCTCGGCTTCCTCAACCAGACGCTTCCCAACGAGCCGCATCCGAGGGCGGCCCAGATGCTCAACACCTACATGCGGGCCTGGGGCCATCAGTACGTCTACGACGAGGAGGACCTCACCGCGAAACTGGTCGACGCGGGCTTCTCCGACGTCACGCGCGTCGAGCCCGGTCAGAGCGGGCACCAGGCGCTCAGGGGCCTGGAGAGCCACGAGCCGTCCTGGGCCAACGCCGCCGAGGCCATGTGCCTCGAGGCCGTGAAGCCCGCGCTCGCCTAGGCCGCCTTCGGGTCTGAGAACACGCCCGGACCGATCGCTGCGAGCGCCAGCAGAACGAACAGCATGTCAACGGGTACGTCCTGGAGCGAGATGCTCGAGTAGCTGTTCACCAGCGTCGCGCCAACCGCCATGCCCACGGCCACACCGATTGCGCGGACCGCGGGATGCGCGGCCCTCGACGCTCCCCACGCGGTCCTGATCGCGAGCACAATGAATACGAGAAGCGCAAGAAGGCCCACCAGTCCCTGCTCGGTCAGCGTGTTCAGGAACTCGTTGGGCGCCGCCGTCGGCACCAGAAGCTGACCGGTGTGGAACAGGCGTCTCTGCGTGGCGCTTTGACCCGCCCACTGCTCCGCGTACGCGATCTGGAAGTTGTTGACGCCCACTCCCAGGATCGGATGGGCGGCATAGATGTCCAGGGCCCCCTTGTTGACGTCTTGCCGGATCGCGAGCGTCCCGCCGCTTGTGCTTTGGAAACGGTCTCGCAAGTTCGCCGGGGCAAACACGAGGGCGATCACCGCCAGGGCGACAGCCCCGATCAGCGCCACCTTGGGTCGCACCAGCAGCAGCCAGAGCAGCGAACCAACCACACATGCCACCATCGACCAGCGCGAATAGGAGAAGACCAGAGCGGGGATGGCCGCTGCGGCTGATGCCACGGCAAGGACCCGGAGCCACCTGGGGAGGCTGCCGGCGAAGGTGACAGCCAGCGCGACGGGGATCAGAATGGCCAGGAAGCCCCCGTAGTCGTCCGGCTGTCCGAACGCCGCCTGCACCCGCCCGACCGGCGCCCCTGGGGAGCTCGTGGCGAACTGGAAGGTGAAATCTCCGATCTGGTGCTGGATGACGCCTTGGAGCGAAGAGATCAAGAGACCAGCGAGAACACCCGCCAGGACCACCAGCAGCTGCTTGCGCGTCCGGACGGTGTTGACGACGGCGACGAACAGCGCGGCACCGATGATCAGCAGGAAGCTCACCGCCCGCCCGGGGTCCAGCGCCTGGAAGCCGGACAGCAGAACCGAGCCCACCATCAGGGCAACTCCGATCGCCACGGCCGGCAGAGGCCGCCGATCCAGGCCTCGTATGAGCATGCTGTAGAAGAGGACCGAGAGGATCAGGATCGGTACGAGGTATTTGAGTGGGTTCGCAGGAAGAGTGACTCCAACGCTCGGCGGCTGGCTCAGAGTGGCTCGTGCCATCGGCGCGAGCGCGATGGCGATGGCCAGCGCGTATTCAGGCCACCTGACCCCCACCAGGACCGCCACTCCGACGACAATCAGCGCCGGCAACAGGAGAGGGTTGAGGGCGTAGGCAGTGACCGGCCAGAGGGCCGCGATCGCGATCCCGATCAGCGGCAGGTAGATCTGCGGAAACCGTCTCGGCGCGAGCACGCCGCTAGCTGCTCCGGCTCTTACGGGCTCCCCTGGCCGGCTCCGCTTCCTCCGTCAGATAGCGATAGGCATCGAGTTCTGCCGGCGGCGCATGGTTGACGACCACCCCGAGCACTGGGGCACGGACCTGGCGCAGCTGGTTCAGGCCGAACTCGAGCGCCGGCCCGGTTGTCTCCTCGGCATCGACCACAACAACTGTCCCGTCGGCCCACGAGCTCACCACGAGCGCGTCGTCGCCCACTGCGATCGGCGGCGTGTCGATGATCACCCAGTCGTTCTCGGCGCTCAGGTGCTCGATCAGCTGGGGGAGTCGCTCCGAGTGGAGCAACGGGCCCGGCTCCGGAACCGGCTGGCCGGACCAGACCACCGTCAGATCGGGGATCGAGGGCGCAGGCTTCACGATCTGCCTGTATGTGGCGGCGTCGTCCAGGTACTCGGCGAGCCCCTTCGCCGTCCGCTGAATGTCGGCCCCAAAACCGCCTCCGTCGCGGGGACGCCGCCTCAGGTCGCACTCGACGACTGCGACGTGCTCCCGGTCCGTGGCCACGGTCAGGGCGAGCTGGGCCGCGATCGTGGTCTTTCCCTCCCCAGCGCCGGGGCTGGTGACCATGATCGTTCTGGCCGGTCCCCCGGGAACCCGGTCGAGGTTCGTGCGCAGGACGCGAAACGCATCCGACCGCACGATGCGGGCGGCGTCCACCTTGCCCTTCACCTCGCTCCTCCCGGGCTGCAGGGTCGGGATCCGGGCGAGGATCGTCTGGCCCAGGACCGCATCGTCGCGGGGGCCGATCCGCAGGCGGCGGTCGAGCCGGTCACGTACGACAACGACTGCGCCTGCCACCAGGATCGAGAGGAGTGCGCCAAACGCGAGGTAGAGCGCGGGCTTGGGCCTCACGGGAGAGGTCGGTACTACGGCGGTCTGGTTCACCGCGACACTGGCCGGGGCCAGCCCCTGCGTCCGCTGTACTGCTACGTCGGCAGCGAACACGCTCGCGTAGGTGTTGGCGATGCGTTGCGCCTGCGTGGGGGATTTGTCCTCGGCCCCGATCTCGAGCAGCTGGGTGCGCTCGATGGGCGTGAACGACATCTTGTCGAGGAGCTGCTGGCGAGTCAGCCCGATGTGGAGCGCGGCGATCGCGTCCTGGGCCACGTTCGGGTTCGCGGCGAGGGTGGTGTAGGTCCGGGCGAGCTGCTCGCCTTGATCGGAGCCCAGCTTCGGTTGGTCGGTCCCGACGTAGATCGTCGCCGTGGCGCGATAGATCCGTGGCACCGCGGCGGTGACCAGCGCAACCACGCCGAGGCAGGCGATCAACGTGATCGCAAACAGCAATCGGCGGCGCCACAGGGCGGCTGTGATGTCAGCAATGCTCATCGGAAGGGGAGGGGCGGAGCCGGGATTCTAGTCTGCACTCAGGCCATTTCGGGCACCGGTGCATATGATGCGAGCCGTCTGTCAGGGAGTTTGAAACGAGCCGTCTGCCGGGGGAAATCGATTCCGTGTCCGCTACAAGATCGAGAGCCCGGGAATGAGCGCCGCCAAAGCAAAGGGTCGCGGGGGGATGCAGCGGCCCGGCGAGCTCCCCTCCTCGCGTCCCACCGATCGCGCCTATACCGGTGCCGGGGTTCTGGAGTGGCTGGCCGCGACGCCCGAGCTGCTGCCGGGAATCGCCGCCGTCGGGGTATTCGTGTTCTGGGCAACGGCCCAGGGCGGCGTCGCGCCGACCGACTCCTATCCGGGCACCCTGATCCTCCTCGGCCTGCTCGTCGGCACCGGGTTCGCGTACCGAACACAGCTGTTCAGGCTTCCCCGGCTCGTCCTCGCGGCCCTCGCCCTGCTGGCGCTGTTCGCGGTCTGGAACTTCCTCTCGATCGCATGGGCCGATGACCAGGGCGCGGCCTGGGACGGCGCAAACCGCTGCCTCACCTACCTGATCGTCTTCGGGCTCTTCGCGCTGCCGCCGTGGCGGCCGCGAGCTGCGGCACTGCTGCTGGGCATCTACACGGTCGCGATCACCGTCGTGGGGCTGGTGGTCCTGCTCAAGGCGGCCGGGGCGGCCGATCCGCTCCGCTATTTCGTGGCGGGCCGATTCTCGGAGCCGACGGGCTACCAGAATGCCGAGGCCGCCCTCTTCACGATGTCCCTGTTCCCCGCCGTCTTTCTGGCGGCCCGGCGAGAAACACCGTGGCCGCTGCGCGGGCTGATGCTCTCGTGCGCCGGAATCCTCTTCGCAATCGCTCTGCTGCCACAGAGTCGAGGGTGGCTGATTGCCGCCCCGATCGCCGTCTTCGCCTACCTGGTGATCGTGCCCGGCCTGGTTCGCAATCTCACCGTCCTCCTCCCCCTGGCGGTCGTGATGGCGGTGATCTCCTCTCCCGTCCTCCACGTCTTTGACGTCTCCGACGACGCGAGCAGGGTTGGGCCGGCCTTGGGTGACGCGAGGACCGCGATTCTGATCGCGGCTGCCGTGCTCCTGGTAATTGGCTGCGCGGTCGGGTTCGCGGATCGGAAGGTCGAGATTCCTGAGCGCTTGGAGGAGATCGGGCGACGCGTGGTCCTGATCGGTGCGGGGGTCGTTGCCCTCGCCGGCGTGGTCGTCGCACTGGCTGTGATCGGCAACCCCGTCAGCTGGGCGAACGATCGCTGGCAGGACTTCAAGGGCGGCAAGTTCGAGTACCAGACCGGCGGTGGCACGAGGCTGGGGGGAGGGTTGGGAAGCAACCGCTACGACTTCTGGCGGGTCTCCGCCGATGAGTTCAAGAACGCGCCCCTGATCGGAGTTGGCTCGGAGAACTTCGCGGAGGATTACGTCCTCTACAGACACAGCGACGAGGAGCCGACCTATCCGCACAACCTCACCCTGCAGGTCCTCTCCGAGACGGGGCTGATCGGCGGGCTTCTCTTTCTCGGGTTTCTCGTCACCTCCCTGATCGGGATTGCTCGGGTGCGCCTGCGATCGGAGGTGCCCCTGGCGCGGGGGCTCGGGGCGGCCTTCGCCGTCGTCTTCGTGTACTGGTTCGTTCACTCGATCGGGGACTGGTTCTGGGCGTTCCCGGCTCTGACGGCGCCGGTCTTCGCCTGGTTCGGAATCGGTGTACGTCTCGATGCCAAGCGCGCCACCCTCGCCCATCCCCAATGGGCGAAGCGATGGATCGCGCCGGTCGCTGCCCTGTCGGTGGCCGCTCTACTCTTCGCCACAGCCTCGATGGCGCTTCCCTGGATCGCTGCGATCGACGTGAACAAGGCGGCGTCGAGCTGGGGCTCGAATCCGCGGGAGGCGTTCAAGCGCCTCGACCAGGCCAGGCAGCTCAATTTCCTGAGCGCGCGGCCTGACCTGGTTCAGGGCGCCATCGCGGCCAAGCTGGGCGAGAATCGGCGCGTGCGCTCCTCCTTCGAACGAGCATTGGAGCGGGACCCGCGCAACTGGTATGCGGAGATCGAGCTCGCGACCCTGGACGGCGTCGAGGGCAACAAGCAATCCGCCCTGGCCCGCCTCGATCGGGTTGCCGCTCTCAACCCGCGGGAGTCACTCACGGCCACGGTTCGTCAGGGCGTGCTCAGCGGCAAACCGGTCACGCTCGATCAACTCGACACGGACTTCCTGGAGCGGTACTGCCAGCGGCTCGGACGCGTGGCCGGGCCGAACGGGTGCCAGACCAGCTGAGCTCGGCCCCCTAAAAGACGAAGGTCCCGGCCGTTGGCCGGGACCTTCGAAGCCTAGCTGTGCGGACTTGCTACGCAGCCGTATGACGGCCGACCAGGCGGCTCAATGCCACCCCGCTCGCGAGCAACACCAGTCCTCCACCCGCAAGCAGCGCGAGGTCGAGTCCGGTGAACGCGAGCACACCGTTGCTGCTGGTGGCCTCCGTCGCGGCAGTGCCGCTGGCGGTCTTGCCGGCGACCCCACTGTTATTACCGTTATTACCGCCCTGTGCCGTCTGTCCGGCGACGCCTCCCGCTTCCCCGCCATAGCCGGTTCCCGAACTCTGGGCGAACGCGGCAGGGGCCAGGGCGAGAGCGCCAACCACTGTAAGAATGACGACCAGTCGTCTTGTTCCCATCTCCACTTTGTGCTCTCTCTCGATCAGGCGACCAACCGCTGTGCGGCCTGCCGCGAATTCCTTCTCCTAACGTGGGCCCGAACTGGACTTTCTTCGAGACGCCCGTACATCTCGATCAGGCCTGACGCATCGTCACATTTGGGCCCGAAATGCGCCTGGTCTGTTTCGAGTAATAGCGTATCGTTGATTCGTCCACTTCGTGTCACTGAGGCTCAAGTCTGTGAGCCACTAGCGACCTCTACGAGCTTAGGGTCGTGTGGGATCCATACATCCCCGCAAACCCGCAAGCTTGCTTCGGAAAAACCCCCATACGTCGTATACCCAATGTCGAGGACCCCGAGAGGCGGTACCAGGCGGCACTGGCGGGCTGTCCAGCCAGCCAAACGCCTAGAGTTCCGGCCGTGGAAGCGACGAAGACGAGGGAGCTGAGCGGGGAGAAGGCCCAGCGGATCGTCGAGGCGATGCGCTCGAGCGTGGCCCGCCGCGGTATCTCCGGATCGACCTTCGAGCACGTCGCACGCGAGGCGGGCGTCAGCCGCGGTCTCCTGCACTACTACTTCGGCACCAAGGAGGCCCTGCTGGTCGAGGTCGTCCGGCGCGACACCGAGCACCGGATCGCCCGGATGGACGAGCCGCTGGGCAAGGCCGGATCGGTCGACGAGCTGCTCGCGATTCTGGTCGCCGACCTCGAGGACTCCATCCAGAACGACCCCGGCTTCTGGGTCCTTCTCTTCGACCTGTTCACCGCAGGTCGCCGCAACCCTGAGATCCAGCGGGAGGTCGGGGAGCTGTTCAATCGCACGCGTGGCCACGTCGGGGACATCCTCCGCGCCAAGCAGGCCGAGGGCGTGATCTCGCCGCGCTTCGAGATCGACGCGGTCGTCGCACTGCTCTTCGCACTCGCCGACGGCATCGCTCTGCAGCTGCTCTCCGATCCCGAGCGCGATCACAAGGACGTGATCGCCGCGGGAACCGTGGCCGCCCGCCACCTCCTCGCTGGGTAGATCCAACCCGGATGCAAGAGATGATCTGGCAGGAGCCCGCCAAGGGTGGATACCCGGACAGGTCGTTCCTGGGCCTGCCCGGCATCGAGCGGATGGGCGCGGGGCGGCGGGGCATGATCCCGTTCTCGCCGATGGGCTACCTGACGGAGCTCGAGATGACCTCGGGCTCGCGCGGGCACTCCACCTTCTCGATGCCCGCCTCGCCATGGTTCGCCAACTCCTCCGGCTTGATCCCCGCCGGGATGCTCGCCGTGATCGGCGACGCCGCACTCGGGTCGGTGGTGCACTCGGACGTCGAGCCCGGACAGGGGATGACCACCGCGGAGCTCTCCATGTCCTTTCTGCACCCGGTGGTCCCCGGGCCCGGTGCGACCGTCACGGGCTCGGGCCAGCTGATCCACCGCGGACGCTCGATGGGGATCTCCGAGGCGTTCCTGTTCGATCACGACGATCGGCTCATCTCTCACGGGACGACGCGCTGCACGGTGTTCCCGCCCGTCGACCCGATCCCGGATCCACCCGATGTCGACGGGCCGCCACTCGACGCGCAGCCGCCGGGAGCCGCTGCGGACGACCCGCTGCGCCGGGAGCTTCAGGGCGAGGTCCTTCCCCAGGAGGAGTTCGAGCGCCGCAGCGGGCTCGAGCTGCTGCGCGCGCTGATCGGCGGGGCGCTGCCCCTGGCGCCGATCCACCATCTGACGGGCCTTCGCCTGATCGAGGCCGAAGAGGGTGAGGCGGCGGTCCTGCTGCCGTGCAGCAAGTGGCTCTCGACGTCGGCGGGGACCGTTCAGGGCGGGTTCACGGCGATGCTGGCCGAGAGTGCGATGACCTCGGCGGCGTTCAGCACCGCACCTCCCGATACCGCTGTGGCGCCGCTCGACTTCAAGGTCAACTACCTGCGTCCCGTGTTCCCCGACGGGAATGACCTGACGGCCAGCGCCCGCATCCTGCACCAGGGCCGGACGCTGGTGATCGCCGCCGCCGAGATCACCAACTCGGAGGGAAAGCAGGTCGCACTGGCCACCGGGACGTCGATGTACCTGCCCGGGAGGCCGGCGAACCTGGTCGGCGTCGAGCTCGGCTCGAGCTCCTCGGACCCCGAGGACGACCCCGGCGCCTAGGCCTGGATCGGCTCGCCGACCGGCGGTACAGTCGAGTCGTGGGGCTATTCGGCTTCCTGAGGAAAAAGGACGAGCGCGCGATCCCGGAGCCGGGGACGCCGGAGTTCGACGAGGCGGTGCGGGGCTCCGCGCTCCCGGATGCCCAGAGCGTCTCGATGGGGGAGGCCGGCTGGGCCAAGCCGGATGCCGCGCAGCCCAGCCAGACCGTCGACCTGAGCGGAACCGGGGCTCGCGATCAGGTCCTGCAGGCGCTTCGCGAGCACGGCATCGATCCGGACAAGAAGGACCAGACGATCGACGCCACCGGCGTCCCGGGCCTGCAGGAATCGATCTTCCGCGCGCTCGGCCGGGCGGGCGTCCAGATCCCGGGAGCCGGCGGCTTTGGCGGCGGGATCGCTCCGCCCCGGCAGGATCCGCTCGACCAGGTCGCCTATCTGGCGAAGCAGCGCGACGCCGGTCAGATCAGCGAGGCCGAATTCGAAGCCCAAAAGCGCAAGCTCTTGGGCAGTTGATCAGTCGACCGGGGCGGGTCTCGGCGGAAAGATCTTGGGCATGCGGGCGAGCTGACGGAGCGAGCCCCGGGGGCGCAGCTTCCTGCGCAACATGGCGCGCCTCGCGTCCTGGCCCCGGACCGAGATGTTGACCCAGTCCGCCCAGCTGGTGCTCAGGGTGAGGTCCGGGTGGTCCGCCAGCCCCTGCGCCGCGCTGGTGGAACCGTTGTCGATGCGCAGATGCCAGGGCTCGGCGTCGTCGAAGCGCCACTGGATCGTCACCGGGCGGTCGACCGCGTCCGTGTGGGCCGAGCGCGCGATCACGTCGAAGAGGATGGCCTCGACCTCCGGGTTGACGTCGGGCTTGCCGTTGGGCGCACCGAGCACGCCGGCGCGGAGCAGCTTGATCTGCCTCTCCGCGCGCTCGTCGTAGCCCATTTCCGGGTCGAATGGGTAGATGCCGGGCGGGTGCTCGACAAGCGGATATCCGGTCGCCCGCCACTTCTGCTCGACCGAGCGCATGCCCCAGGCGTAGAGCTCGGCCATGGTGAAGCCGTACTCGGTCGTGTAGCGCTCGTCCCAGTTGGGCGGCACGAAGATCCCGGTGACGTAGGGAAGTACCTCCCTGAGGATCTCGGAGGCGGCGGCCTTGCACTCGTCGGACTCGGCGAAGAGCTCGGAGAGGACCTTGACCCCGAAGCCGATGTGGCGCTGCTCGTCCCGTGAGACCTTCTCCATCCCCGCGCTGAAGCCCGGCATCGTGCCGGCCTTGACGAAGAAGTCCTCGATGAAGTGCTGGGTCGGCTGAGCCATCGTGGCCTCGATGACCATGTGGTAGAGCGTGATCGCCTGGGCGAACTTGGGGAGGGAGCGGTCGGTATGAAGCTCGTCGACCATCCGCTCTAGCCGCCGGAAGACGTTGCGGTAGCCCCAGCCGAGCTCCGGCAGGGTGGCCTCGAGGCCGGTGGCAATGTCCCCCTCGATGCCGATGACCTCCTTGAAGAAGCGGTAGAAGAAGACCGCGTGGCGAGCCTCGTCGACCTGCTGGGTCGCCAGGAAGTACTTCTGCTCCTCCTTCGGGGCGGCCTCGATGTAGGGGGAGAGGCCGTCGGCGACCGCGTCCTCGCCGTAGAAGAACATCGAGTACACCCACATGGCGGACTTTCGCTGGATCTCCGAGAGGGACTTCCAACCCTCCTTGTCCTGCGTGAAGTCGAGCTCGGTTGCGCGCCAGTTGCCCTCCTCCCAGCGGCGGTAGAGGTCGTCGTACGTGATTCCTCCGGCGATGCCCTGCTGCGCGACCGACATTCAATGCCTCCTGATCTCTCGTCTCCGTTCCGTCGTATAGTAACTGACTGACCAGTCAGTTAGTAGGCGAGAAGAAGTGACATCGATCACAGAGAAGAAGAAGGCGGCCACGGCGCCCACCCGGTCCCGGATGACGGCGGCCGACCGCCGCGAGGTGATCCTCGACGCCGCGCGCACCGCCTTTGCCGACACCGGCTATCACGAGACCTCTCTCGACGCGGTCGCAGAGCGCGCCGGGGTCTCGAAGGCACTGCTCTACGAGCACTTCTCATCCAAGCGCGAGCTCTACGTCGCGATGCTCGAGATGCACGTCCACGAATTGGTCGAGCGGATCAGCGGGGCGGTTGCCGGGGCGGAGCCCGGCGAGCCCAGGATGCGCGCCGGGCTCGAGGCGTTCTTCGGCTTCGTCGAGGAGCGCCGCGGCGCCTGGCGGATCATGTTTCGCAACGCCGGCGATCCCGACGTCGCGGTGAGGCTCGACCGGCTGCGCGACGAGGTGGCCGCCGCGATCGTCCAGCTGATGAGCGAGGAGGCGGAGCGCAGGGGCCTGGGCTTCCCGAAGCTCCCGCAATTCGTCGAGATGATCGCCCAGCAGATGGTGGGCGCGATGCAGTCGCTCGCCGACTGGTGGGATCTCCACCAGAAGGTCCCGAAGGACGAGGTCGTCCAGGCCGCGATGGACTTCGCGTGGATCGGCCAGGAGCGCATCAGCCGCGGCGAGCGCTGGTCCGGCTAGGCTTCGCCACTTGCTCGAGGTCGGAAAGCGCTACACCAGCCCGCAGAAGGGCTGCCGCTGATTGCCGCGATCGGCCGGCTGCGCGGCTACAAGCCGAGCTACGACTGAGTCGCGGCACCCATCTTCGGTGAGGTCCAGGGCTCAGCCAGGCGCCGGGTCAGCTCGTCCGCCAGCTCGCCGATTGCGATGCGCGCTTGCTCGAGCGAGTCCCGGTCGCGCAGGGTGACTGTGTCGTCCTCCATCGTCTGGTGGTCGACGGTCACTCCCCAGGGCGTGCCGATCTCGTCCTGGCGGCGGTAGCGCTTGCCGATCGAGCCGCCGGTGTCGTACTCCGTCGTCATCAGCTCTCGGAGCTCCTCGTAGATCTCCCGCGCCTTCTCGGGCTGGCCGTCCTTGTTGACGAGGGGCAGCACCGCGACCTTCACGGGGGCCAGCTTTGGATGGAACCGCAGCACCGTCCGCTGGCGGCCCTCGACCTCCTCGACCTCGTAGGCATCGACCATGAACGAGAGCATCGCCCGGTCCACGCCGGCCGCGGGCTCGATCACGTAGGGGACGTAGCGGTCGCCGGTGGCCGAGTCGACGTACTCGAGCTTCTCGCCGGAGAACTTGGCGTGCTGGGTGAGGTCGAAGTCGCCGCGATTGGCGATGCCCTCGAGCTCCGACCAGCCCATCGGGAAGAGGTACTCGATGTCCGAGGTGGCGCTGGAGTAATGCGAAAGCTCATCCTGTCCGTGAGCCCGGAGGCGGAGCTGATCCGGGCGGATGCCCAGATCGGTGTACCAGCGCATCCGCTCCTCCATCCAGCGGTCATGCCAGCCGGGGGCCTCGGCGGGCGGGACGAAGAACTCCATCTCCATCTGCTCGAACTCGCGAGTGCGGAAGATGAAGTTGCCCGGGGTGATCTCGTTGCGGAAGGACTTGCCGATCTGGGCGATCCCGAATGGCGGCTTCTTGCGCGAGAACTGAAGGACGTTCTTGAAGTTGATGAAGATCCCCTGGGCGGTCTCGGGCCGGAGGTAGACCTTGGAGGCGTCGTCCTGCACCGGCCCGGCATAGGTTTCGAACATCAGGTTGAACTGGCGCGGCTCCGAGAGCTCGCCGCCGCACTGGGGGCAGACGATCTCACCCTCGGCGTCCTCGGCCCCGAGCTCCTGCTCCCTGACGTGGTCCTCCCGCCAGCGCTTCTTGCACTCGCCCAGGCACTGGACCAGCGGGTCGCTGAACCCGGCCAGGTGTCCCGATGCCTCCCAGACCTTTGGGTGCTGGATGATCGCCGAGTCGAGCGCGACGATGTCGTCGCGCTCCTGGATCATCGCCCGCCACCACTCGCCCTTGACGTTGTTCTTGAGCAGCACGCCGTAGTGCCCGTAGTCGTAGGTGTTGGCGAATCCGCCATAGATCTCCGACGCGGGGAAGATGAAGCCGCGCCTCTTGCAGAGCGCGACGATCTCTTCGAGCTTGGTCTCGGCCATGGCGTCAGCGTAGTGACACGACCTGAAGTCGGACCTTCGCGTGCGGCGCACGGACTGCTTGCGATGCCCAATTAATGTGGGTTCACGCGGGAGACTCCGTGCGCTACCAATGGGGGGAACGCGGGTACGGTCGTGGGGTCAAAACGGGGGCGAGACAAGGAGAGGCGTGATCGACCCGTTGTGGAGAGCAAGAGGATTCGTGGGTGCCTGCAGCTGGGCAGGGGCACTACTCGCCACGGCCGGCGCCATCCTGGCGTCCGCGCCGGCTGCACAGGCCGGAATCGTGCCGAGCGGGTTCCATGACCAGGTCGCCTTCTCTGGGCTGACCGAACCTACGACGATCTCCTTCGCCCCGGACGGCCGCATGTTCGTCGCCGAGAAGAGCGGCCTGATCAAGGTCTTCGATGGGGTGGGCGATACCACGCCGACGACCGTCGCCGACCTGCGCACCGACGTCTACAACTACTGGGACCGCGGCCTGCTGGGGATGGCGCTCGACCCGCAGTTTCCGAGCCGTCCCTATCTCTACGTGCTCTACACGCGGGATGCGCTTCCCGGTGGCAATTCGCCCTATTGGGGATCCCCCGGGGCGACAAGCGACACGTGTCCGGACCCCCCAGGTGCGAACAGCGACGGCTGCGTCGTCACCGGACGGCTGGCGCGCCTGACGCTGAGCGGGGATGTGATGACCGCTCAGACCAATCTGATCACCGATTGGTGCCAGCAGTTCCCGACCCACTCAATCGGCGACCTCGCGTTCGGGCCGGATGGGTCGCTCTACGTCAGCGGCGGCGACGGAGCCAGCTACGGCTACGTCGACTGGGGACAGAGCGGAAGTCCCGCAAATCCCTGCGGAGATCCACCGGGCGGCACGTCGCTCACCCCGCCCACCGCCGAGGGGGGCGCGCTGCGTAGCCAGGATGCGCGCACGACGACCGATCCGACTGGACTCGATGGCGCGCTGCTGCGGGTTGACCCTGACACCGGGCAGGGGAGGCCGGGGAACCCGTTTGCGGCAAGCGGTGACCTGAACCAACGGCGGATCACGGCATTCGGGTTCCGCAACCCCTTCCGGTTCACGGTCCGCCCGGGAACGGGCGAGATCTGGGCGGGGGACGTGGGCTGGCAGAAGAAGGAGGAGATCAACCGCGTGATCAACCCGGCCGACTCCACGGTCGACAACTTTGGTTGGCCCTGCTATGAGGGCGCGCAGCGTCAGCCGGGCTATGAAGGGGCCGGTTTGAACCTCTGCGCGGGCCTCTATGCGGATGGCAGCGCCCTAGGCCCCTACTACTCCTATGACCACACCGACCCTGTGGTCGCGGGGGAGTCCTGCAACAAGAGCTATGGCTCCTCGATCACGGGGTTGGCCTTCGACCAGGGATCGGTGTTTCCGTCGAGCTATCAGGGCGCCCTCTTCTTCGCTGACTACTCCCGGAACTGCCTCTGGGCGATGCTCCCGGGGGCGAGTGGGCTGCCCGACCCGGCGAACATCGTCACCTTCGACGCTGGAGCCCCGGGCCCAGTCGATCTCAAGTTCGGCCCCGACGGCTACCTCTACTACCCGGACTTGAACGATGGTGAGATCCATCGCATCACCTACACGGCGGGGAACCAGGCGCCCACCGCAGTGGCCCAGGCGGATCCGGCCTACGGGCCCACGCCCCTCACCGTTCAGCTCGATGCCTCTGGGTCAACCGATCCGGATGGCGACACGCCACTGACCTACGCGTGGGACCTCGACGGGGATGGCCAGTTCGACGACTCCTTCGTGGCTTCGCCCACGCAGACCTACTCCACCGCGGGTGACTACCACCCCTCGGTCCGGGTGACCGACACCCATGGCCAGTCGAGCACCGCCGCGGTGGACGTGCAACCCGGCAACACCCCACCGAGCGCACAGATCGACACGCCCTCGCCCGGGGACCTCTGGAAGGTGGGCGATCAGATCGCCTTCACCGGGAGCGCGAACGACAACGAGCAGTCCCTGCCGGATTCGGCGTACCGCTGGAACATCGTGCTGAACCATTGTCCCAGCGCCTGCCATCAGCACCCGCTCCAGCAGTTCGACGGCGTGACGTCCGGCAGCTTCTTCGCGCCGGATCACGAGTACCCGTCATCGCTGACGATCCGGTTTACCGTGACCGATGGCGGAGGGCTGACTGGCACCGACTCCATCACCATCGACCCCCACACGGTGCAGCTCACGCTCCGCACGGTCCCGGATGGGCTCCAGCTCGGTCTCGACGAGGGGGTCGGCGCGAGCCCACAGGCCGAGACGGTGATCCAGGATTCGGAGCACACCGTCAGCGCTCCCGCCCTTCAGCAGATGGCGGGCAACAGCTATCTGTTCAAGTCCTGGTCCGACGGGGGTTCCGCAACCCACACGATCGCCGCGAGCCATACCGCGGTGTTGACGGCCACCTATGGGTCCGACGCCGGCGCCCCGGCGCTGAGCACCTCACCGGTGCTGGAGGCGCCGAAGAAGAAAAGTGCGAAGTGCCGGAAGCACCGCAAGAAGAGCGCGGCGGCCGCGAAAGCCAAATGCAGGAAGAAGGGGCACTAGACGAAGGGGTCATCGCGTGCGATGCCCGGTGCCGCTGCCCACTACGCTCCTGCCTCCGATGCCGACCTACGAGTACCGCTGCGAGAACGGACACACCTTCGAGGTGTTCCAGAGGATGTCCGATGATCCCGTCGAGGTGTGCGAGGTGTGCGGGGCGCCCGTCGAGCGGGTCTTCCACCCCGTCGCCGTCCACTTCAAGGGATCGGGCTTCTACTCGACCGACTATGGCGCCAAGACCAAGTCGTCCTCGGACGGCGACTCCTCCTCGTCCGGGGACTCGGGCGGTTCCGAGTCCTCCGGCTCCGAGTCCAGCTCCGAGAAGTCGGACTCGAGCGGCACGGACAAGGCGAAGACGAGCTCGAGCTCGGACTAGGCGCGTCGACGCCCCTAGGGCGAGCAGGCGGGACGGCGTGGCGGGTCGCCCCCGAGCAGCGTCCTGACGGCGTCCTCGCAGGCGCCCTGGGGGATCTGCAGGCTCCCGCCCGGGCCTGAGGAGATGCTCGCCTTGTTGCCTCCCAGGACGTTCGTCGCGCCGTTGCCGCCGAGGATGGCCGCGATGGCGACCTGGGGCAGCGTGAAGCCGCCCATGTCGCTGATGAACGCCTTGGGCGCGTTCCAGCCGATCCAGGGCCCCTTGATGAAGTTGTAGGGAAAGCGGGTGATGCTGGTCAGGCGTCCCTTGATCGCGTCGAGGACGAGCTGCTGGCGGGCCGCGCGGTCGCGGTCATCCTGCGACGGATCGCAGTTGTTGTGCCGGAGCCGGGCGAAGGCGAGCGCCTTGTCGCCCTGAAGGGTGATCTGGCCGGCCGGCAGCTTGAGCGTGACACCGCCCTGGTTCTTCCCTCCGTCGACGTCGCCGCAGACGACGGGCCCGCTCTTGATGTGCGGATTCGCCGGCACGTCGATGCTCACCCCTCCGAGGGTGTCGATGAACTTGGCGAACCCGTCGAAGTCGACGATCACGATGTGGTTGATGTCGATGCCCAGGAAGCTCTCGACCGTCTTGATGGTCTCGGCCGGGTTGCCGTTGGGGCTCTGGGTGTTGCAGGCCAGCGAGGCGTTGATCTTCTGCTCACCGCAGTTCGGGATCGCGGCGTAGCTGTCACGCGGGATCGAGAGCTTGCGGAAAGAGGTCAGGGACGCGTGCAGGACCATGATCGTGTCGGCCCGTGGCGGTCCCTGGCCCTCGGTGCCGTTGGCGTTGTGCTGCGTCTTCCCCCGACGGTCCCCTCCGAGGATGAGGATGTTCTGTCCGGCCAGCACGGCGGGACCCCCCTTGAGCGCGTCCTTGGCCGATTGAGGCAGCTTGCCCTTCTGGATCTGGGCCGAGATCGCGAAGGTGATGAAGCTGAGCAGCAGCCAGCCGACGGCGAAGATCAGAATCCAGCGGAGCCACGGACGCTTGCCTCCGGTCAGCCGTCCGAAGAAGCCGCGGATCCCGCCGCCACCGCCGGACTCCCGGCGGATGCTCTGCAGGCTCGGCTTTCGGATCCGGTCGCGCAGGCTGGGCCGCGATCGGTAGACCGTGTACGGGGGCTTCTCACCCTTGGCCGTTGGCTTCTTCCTCGGCGCGGAGCGTTTCTGGCCGCCGCCACGGCCCCCGCGCCCGTAGACCGTGTACTCGGGTTTCTTCCCGCGTTCGGGCTTGCCTCGAGCCCCGGACCCGCCGGGCGTCTTGGGCTCGTCGGGCTTCCCGCCGCCCTCGGAGCCCCCGGACCGCTTTGGCGGCCGATCATCTCCCTGCGGAGACATGGGATATCAATACTTACGCATGCCGCCGCCGGACCGCCATTGACGTTGAGCCCGCGCGAGACGATCGGCGTTGATCTGGGCGGAACCAAGATGGCCGTCGGGGTCGTCGATTCCCAGCAGCACGTCCAATATGAGGGGATGGAATCCTCGACTGGGCTGAGCGAGGAGAAGCTCGTGGCGGACCTCGGCAGGGAGCTGGAGGAGGCCAAGCTGGCACGCCCCGACGTGGTCGCCGCCGGCCTCGGCATTCCGGCGACCATCGACCACGAGCGGGGAGTGGCGATTCAGGCGGTCAACCTGGAGATCTCGGACGTTCCACTTCGCGATGAGATGCGGAAGCGCCTCGGCCTCCCGGTCTTCCTGGACAATGACGCGAACGTGGCGGCCCTCGCGGAGTTCCTCTTCGGAGCGGGTCGCGGGGCTCGGAACGTGGTCATGCTGACCATCGGCACCGGCATCGGAGGTGGCCTGATTCTCGACGGCGAGATCTACCGTGGCTCGACCGGCGCCGGCGCCGAGCTCGGGCACATCGTGGTTCAGGAGGATGGCCCTCCGTGCCAGGGCAACTGCCCCAACCACGGTTGCGTCGAGACACTCGCCTCCGGGACGGCGATCGCCCGGGAGGGGACGGCGGCGGCCGAGCGCGAGCCCGACTCCGCGCTGGGCAAGGCGCTTGCCGAGGGGCCGCTCGCCGGCAAGACGGTGACCGAGCTGGCGATCAAGGGCGACCCGCTCGCAGTCGAGGTCGTGGCCCAGGCGGGTCGGCACCTCGGTGTCGCGCTGGCGAGCCTCGCCAACATCTTCGACCCAGACGTGATCGTGATCGGGGGCGGCGTCTCCGCGGTGGGGGAGCTGATGCTCAAGCCGGCGCGTGAGGAGCTCCAGTCGCGGGCTCTGACGCCGATGAACCGGACGCCGGTCAAGCTCGCGGAGCTGGGGCCGGACGCGGGAATGATCGGGGCGGCGGCCATGGCGCTGATCGAGCTCGACAAGGAGAGCTAGGGAATGGCCGGCAAGCTCGTCGTCTGCCCGACCCCGATCGGGAACCTCGAGGACATCACGCTGCGCGCGCGGCGGGCGCTCTACGAGGCCGACGTGATCGCGTGCGAGGACACCCGCAGGACGGGACTGCTCCTGGAGCGCCTGGAGATTCAGGCGCTGCGGTTGGTCTCCTACCACGAGGGCAACGAGGCCGAGCGGGCTCGCGAGCTCGCTCAGCGGATCGAGCGGGGGGACAACGTCGCGCTCGTCTCCGACGCCGGCACTCCCGCCATCTCCGACCCGGGGTTTCGGCTGATCCGGGCGTGCATCGACCGCGACCTCGACATCGAGGTGCTCCCGGGGCCCTCGTCGATCGTCACCGCTCTGGTCGTCTCGGGCCTTCCGACCCATCGCTTTCGCTTCCAGGGCTTTCTGCCCAGGCGGACCGGTGAGCTGGAGCGGGTCCTCCAGTCCACTGAGACCCTGATCGCCTTCGAGTCGCCCCGGCGATTGCCGGAGTCGCTCAGGGCGCTGGCCCAGCTGGCGCCCGACCGGCCGGCGGCGGTCTGCCGCGAGCTCACCAAGCTGCACGAGGAGATCGTCCGCGGCACCCTCGGCGAGCTCTCGCGACGGTTCAGAGAGGAGGCCCGCGGCGAGATCGTGGTCGTGATCGGCCCCGCGGCCGAGCGGGGCACGGCCGACATCGGCTTTGCCACGGACGCCCTGCGCGGCCTGATCCGCGCCGGCGCCCGCCCGAGGGCGGCGGCCAGCGTGGTCTCGGCCCTCACCGGGGTGCCGGCGAACGACCTCTATCGGGGGATCACAGGGCGAGACCCTCGTCGGTAGCGGCCCGGGTTCGCCATCAGATCGCGGCCACAGGCGGCCGCCCCACATAAGTCGCTCCGGGCTTCGCCCTTCGCTCCAAAGTGGAGCGGCCTGGTGGCCGCTAGCCCGCAAGATTCCGGCTCTTCTTGACGAACCCGTGGACCGCGGGGCCGTGCGCCGGGTGGAGCGAATAGATCACGCGGTAGCCGGTCATGTACAGGCGCCGGCCGTCCGAGATCACCGGGTTGTAGGCGCCGTCGCGAGCCTGGAAGACCGGCTTGCCGTCGGAGGCCCGGAAGCCGAACGTCTCCGTCGTCTTCAGGTCGCCCGCGTAGAAGATGTCGCCCACCATGCTCCCGGCGCCCGAGACCGGGCCCGCCGCGGAGCGCGACCAGCGCGTAGCCCCCGTTCGGGCATTGAGGGCGTAGACCGTCCCGTCGTAGGAGCCGAAGTACACCGAGGGCGGGGTGTCGGGGGTCTTCGCGGCGGTCGCCCCGCTGTAGACGTAGCCGCTCGTCGACGTGCTCCAGTCCGCGCTTCCCGTGTCCTCGTTCCATGCGTGGAAGCCGCCGCCGAGGTCGCCGGCATAGACCCGGCCGAAGGCGACAGCCGCGGTCCCGTAGATGCTGTTCCCCGCGTTCGCCTGCCACTTGACCTGGCCGTTGCTCGCGCGCAGGGCGGTCATCTCGCCGCTGTAGTCGCCGACGAAGACGACCCCGTGGTCGTACGCCGGTGAAGCCTTGACGGCCCCGCCGACCGCGGTGCTCCAGAGCTCCTTGCCGGTCTGGGCGTTGAGCGCATAGACCGAGCCGCACTCGCAGCCGGCGATCACCTCGTTGCCCACGACCAGCGGGCTCGACTCCGTCCGGCCGGGGAGGGGATGGCGCCAGGCAACCTTGCCGTTGGAGGCGTTCAGGGCCTGGACCTGTCCCGGCTCGAGATTGGAGATGTAGAGGCGCCCGTTGCTGTAGCTGGGCGCCGACGCGTTGAGCGTCGCGACGTCCCGGCGCCAGCGAGGCTTGCCGCTATGCGTGTCGACCGCGAACGCCTCGCCGTTGTTGTCGATTCCGTAGAGCGTGTCGCCCACGACGACCGGCGAGTACTCCATCAGGTGCCCGGCGTCGTAGCGCCAGGCCACCTTGTACGGCGGCTTCACCCGGTTGGTTGGGAGGTAGCGGGTCCGCGCCGCGTCCAGCCCGTAGGTGGGCCAGTTGGTCCCCGCCGCGGCGGGGGGGGTGGATGGTGCGGCCGCGGTGGTTGACGTCGTCGCCTGATTGGAGCCGCCACATCCCAACAGACCGGTCACCACGATCACGCCGGCGATGCCCGCAAGCGATGCGGCGCGCCGACTTGCCCAGAGGTTCTTGAGTGCGTTTGCCATGACCGGCGGAGAGGCGAAGTGATGCGATGAAAGAAGGTCCGTCTAATGCCCGGATCAAGGTCGCCCAAACCGGCTCGGGCTCCTCGCTGACCGCTCGCGCCGCTAACTTTGTTCGAGCGAGATGGCCAAGCGCGAGTCACGCATGGTGTCGCTCGGGTACGGGAAATTTGCCCGGGCCGACCGAATCTACGCTCTGGTTCCGCTGGATCCGAAAGACCGCGGCGAGGGGCGTCGGACCTACGTCCACGTCGACGACATGGCCGAGCCGATCGTCGCCTCTCGTTCAGAGCGGGCGATCCTCGCGGACGTCGAGGCCGCGCTGACCGAGGCGGCGGGAATCCCGCGCCGCCGCAGCGGCAGCGGCGCGAGGGGCCAGGAAAAGCTGATCTAGCTCTAGGCTCACGCCCAGTGAGCTTCTACGTCACCACCCCGATCTACTACGTCAACGGCGAGCCACATCTGGGCCACGCCTACTCGACGATCGCCGCCGACATCCTCGCCCGGCATCACCGCCAGCGTGGTGAAGACGTCTTCTTCCTGACGGGGACCGACGAGCACGGGGAGCCGGTGGCCCAGCAGGCCGAGGCCGAGGGCGTCACGCCGCGCGAGCTCGGCGACCGGCTCGCGCCGCGATTCAGGGAGATGGCCGCCAAGATCAACGCGTCAAACGACTTCTTCATCCGGACCACGGACGAGGGGCACATGAAGCGCGTCCAGGAGATCGTGCAGCGCGTCTATGACAACGGCCACGTCTACGAGGGGATGTACGAAGGCTGGTACTGCCCTCGCTGCGCGGACTTCAAGACGGAGTCCGAGATCGGGCCCAACAACACCTGCCCGATCCACCAGATCCCGCTGACGCGCGAGAAGCAGAAGAACTGGTTCTTCAAGCTCTCGGCATTCCAGTCGGACCTCGAGCGGCTCTACGAGGAGAGGCCGGACTTCGTGGTACCGGACTTCCGCCGAAACGAGGCGCTCGCCTTCATCAAGCAGGGCCTCCAGGACGTCTCTCTCTCCCGACCCACGCTGAAGTGGGGCGTGCCCGTCCCCTGGGACACCGACCAGGTGATCTACGTCTGGTTCGACGCCCTGCTCAACTACTACACGGCGCTCGGCTACGGGATCGAGGGGAAGGACGTCACCGAGGAATTCTGGCCCCCCTTCCACATCCTCGCCAAGGACATCCTCAAGTTCCACGCCGTCTACTGGCCCGCCTTCCTGATGGCGGCGGAGATCGAGCTGCCGAAGCGGATGTTCATCCACGGCTTCCTCTTGATGGAGGGGCACAAGATGTCCAAGTCGCTCGGCAACGTGCTCGACCCCGATGAGGTGATCGACAAGTTCGGTGCCGACGCTCTGCGCTTCTACTGCTTTCGCGAGGTCTCCTTCGGCCAGGACGGCCAGATCTCGCCGGCCGGTTTCGAGTCGCGCTATGAGACGGAGCTCGCCGACCAGTACGGGAACCTCGCCAACCGGGTGCTCTCGATGATCGGCCGCTACCGCGACGGGACCGTCCCCGCGGCGACGGCGGAGCCGGAGCTCTCCCGCGATCTCGAGGGCGCACCCGAGCGGGTAAGGGCGCTGCTCGACGATGCGGAGCTGACCCAGGCCCTCGAGGAGATCTGGAGGTTGGTCCGCCGCCTCAACCAATACGTCGAGGAGACCAAGCCCTGGGAGCTGGCCAAGGACGACGCGGCGGCATCGAGGCTCGATTCCGTCCTCTACGGCCTCGCCGAGGGGCTGCGGGTGACAACCCTGCTTCTCCATGCCTTCATGCCCGAGACGACGGGACGCCTGCTGGAGGCGCTCGGCGAGCCGGACCGGGGGCTGGCCGATTTCGGCTCGCGCGACGGCGGTCAGGCCCTGGGGGAGCTCGCCCCCCTCTTCCCCAAGCTCCAGACGGCCTAGCCCGGGAGCCCAAAAACCGCGTGGTAGGGTCGGCTCCCTAACCAGGAAGGCGATTTAGGGAGGAAGTTGATGAGCAGGATGACTCGCATCGGGAGGATCACGGCACTGGTCGCGATTGCCGGGGCGCTGCTCTTGCCCGGCCCGAGTGCCCTTGCGGGCGGACCCGTAGCCCACAAGTCCGGCGCCATCATCAACTACGTCTCACTGGGCAAGATCAAGGTCGGTAAGAGGATCGAGATCAAGGTTGTGTGTTCGGTGAACTGCGATGCCACCTCCACCACGGTGATCAAAGGCCCGGGGTACAAGACCAGCTCAACCGTCGCGGGTGGGCTCCAGGGCGGCGTCGTCGGCGGCCCGTTCTTCAAGCCGAATGGTCCGTTGCTCAGGTCGATGAAGGCCGACACGAGCAAGTGGCGCTTTGCGAACACGATCACCGCCACAGACCCGTCCACCGGCGCGACCGACACGATCTCTCACACGTTCAAGCTGAAGCGGTAACCCTGGCCCCGATGCTGTCTCGCATCGCCAGGGTGGGAGCCGCGTTTCTTTGCGCGACTGGCCTGATCGGGCTGTCTGCCGCCGGGACCGCAGCTGCGACCCCGAAGGCAAGGACCAGCATCTCGCATGGTTTCTATCCGAGTGCCGACTGGGGATTCGCTGCCTCGGTGTTCCTTGACGGTCGCTTCGATTGCAGCGGCTCGGTCATCTCGCCGACGGCAGTTGTGACTGCAGCACATTGCGTCAACTCGCCATCACGAATGGCCGTCAGAACTGGGTCCTACAGCTCCGCCGGAGGCGGACAGCTGCTCGGGGTAAGTGGTGTTGCGGTGCCCCCCGATCGTTGGACCCGTGACATCGCGGTTCTGCGACTTAGTGCGCCAACCAGTGCGCCGCCGATCGCGCTTGCGACGCCGGATGAGGATGCCGCTTACAACTATCCGGGTACGTCGAACAGCATCGCCGGGTTTGGCGCTCGGCAGCCGAATAACTGGCAAAAGCCCAAATTCGGAGCCTTGCGTGTGGCCTACGTCCACGTCGTCAACACCCGTGCCTGCGGGGGAAGGGGCTACGCGCTGGCGCTGCAGATTTGCGAGGTTTCCACCAAGCGGTTCCGTGGTTTCACCACCGCGAACGCGTGCCCCGGCGATAGTGGCGGACCGATGGCCGCGCTTCTTCCCGAAGGACCGCGGCTGTTCGGCATTGCGGACATAGTCATCTATCGGCGCCACCTCCGATACCGATGTGGCGATCCGTTGGGCGGGGCGATTTACCAGCGTGTCTCCGCGTCTTACGACTTCCTGCAGGCGAACCTCGGTCCCTAGATCTCGGGCCCCGATTTCGAGGCCTCTTAGACTCGTCGCGTGGTCGACACGCACGCGCACCTCGGGCTCTGCGAGCCGTCGGAGGCCGAGCTGGTCGCCTCGGCGCGCGACGCCGGCATCAACCGCATCCTCAACGTTGGCCTCGGTGAGGACTCGAACCCGGAGGCCGCCCGCTCGGCGGGGGCGAACGATTCTGTCTTCGCGTCGGTCGGCCGTCATCCGAACAGCGCCGGCGGCTTCGACGACGCGGCGGCCGAGGCGATCGAGGAGCTCTGCGCCCAGCCGGGCGTCGTCGCCGTCGGGGAGACCGGGCTCGACTTCTATCGCGACCGCGCCGAGCCCGACGATCAGCGCCGTGCCTTCTCCGCGCAGATCGCAATCGCCAAGCGAACCGAGAAGGCGCTCGTCGTCCACCTGCGTGACGCCGAGGGATCCGAGGACGCGGTCTCGGAGGCGTTTGGGACGCTGGCCGACCAGGGAGACGGCGTCACGGTCATCCTGCACTGCTTCTCCGCGGGGCCGCACTGGGCGGAGCGCGCAGCGGAGCGTGACTGGTACTGCTCGTTCGCGGGAAACCTCACCTATCCGAAGGCCGAGCCGATCCGCGAGGCGGCGGCGATCGTGCCCGAGGATCGCCTGCTGGTGGAGACCGACTCACCGTTCCTCGCCCCTCAGCCCGTGAGGGGAAAGCCGAATCAGCCGGCGAACGTGGTCGCGACCGCCGAGCGGCTCGCCGAGGTCCGCGGCGTCCCCTACGGTGAGCTCGAACGAACCGTGGAGGCGAACGCCGCAAGAGTCTTCGGGTGGTGAGCGGTCGCACCGGCCCACCGGAGCGCTCGCCGCGCAGGCTTGGCCAGAACTTCCTCGCCGACCCGAACCTGCTCGACGCGATCGTCCGAGAGGCGGCGCTGTCTCAGTCCGACGTCGTGCTCGAGGTCGGTGGCGGAGGCGGAGCGCTGACCGAGCGCCTGGCACCCGCGGTCAGGTGGTTGCACGTGATCGAGATAGACGAGCGGCTCCGGGACGAGCTCGAGCCCCTCGCGGAAGAGGTGGGCGGCATCGACCTGGTCTGGGGCGACGCGATGAGGATCGAGCTCGCGGCGCTCGCCCCGGCGCCGACGAAGGTCGTCGCCAACCTCCCCTACGGGATCGCCGCCGGCGCGCTGCTGCGGACGGTCGAGCAGCTATCCGGCGTGGAGCTGTGGGTGGTGATGGTGCAGCGCGAGGTCGGCGAACGGCTCGCCGCGAAGCCCTCGGGCCCCTACAAGGGGGCATACGGCACGCCCTCGGTGCTC
>JAWVFG010000016.1:0-11304 GCA_033856335.1 Solirubrobacterales bacterium | reverse complement strand
CCGAGGCAGCGCCGCGGGCGCGGGTGGCGGCATGTTGCTAGGCCACGACGGGATCAGCTCGTCGCTGAGCAGTGAGCGGGCCGCACTCGCCCCCGCGCGCATCATCGGGCCGGCGACGGAGCCGGCGCGGAGGCCCGCGCGCGCCGTGCGCTCCACCGAGGCCCAGTGCTCGGCGATTCTGACCGCCCGTCGCTGGGCTCCCGCCTTGTGCTCCTCGGCGCGAAATCCCTTGATCAGCTTGCCCGTGTCGATCCCGAGGGGGCAGGCGATCTGGCAGGTGCCGTCGGCGGCGCAGGTCTGGATCCCGTCGTACTCGTACTGCTCGAGCAGCGCTCGCTGCACAGGTGATCCCTGCGGCTGGCGGGCCATCTCACGGCGGATGACGATGCGCTGCCTCGGCGTCGTGGTCAGATGGCGGCTCGGGCAGACCGGCTCACAGAAGCCGCACTCGACGCACGTGGTCGCCACCTCCTCGATCTCCGGGGTCGTCTTCAGGTTCTCGAGGTGGGCGCCGCTGTCTCGGTTGAGGACGACCCCGGGGGCGAGCACGCCGTCCGGGTCCGCGAGCGCCTTGGCGCGCCACATCAGCTCGGTCGCCTTCGTCCCCCACTCGCGCTCGACGTAGGGCGACATGTTCAACCCGGTGCCGTGCTCGGCCTTGAGCGAGCCGTCGTACTTGTCGAGGACCAGCTCGACCAGCTTCTCCATGAAGGCCTCGTAGCGCTCGAGGTCCTCCTGCTTCGAGAAGTCCGGAGTGAGCATGAAGTGGAGGTTCCCGGCGGAGGTGTGGCCCGCGACGCCCGGGAGGAAGCCATGCTCGCCGAGCAGGGCCTGGATGTCGCGCGCCGACTCGGCGATCCGGTCCGGCGGCACGCAGACGTCCTCGATGATCAGCGAGGTCCCCGGGGCGCGGAAGCGCCCGATCAGCCCGTGCAGCCCCTCGCGCACGGTCCAGGAGACCTCGATCCGCTCCGGGTCGCGGGTGAAGTCGGGAGGCCGGATCATCTCGTGCTCGCGGAGGATCTCCTCGGCGCCCGCGACAAGCTGATCGAGCTCGCCGTCGGAGGAGGCGCCGAACTCGACCAGCAGGGCCGCCGAGGTCGGCGGCAGCTCGAGCCAGTCCTGCGGGGCGCCGGCAATGTTCTGGGCGGCGACCATCAGGGCGGGCGCGACCATCAGCTCGACCGCGGTGGCTCCGGACTCGACCAGCGCCGGGACCGGGTCGGTGGCCGACTCGATGCCGTCGAAGTGGAGCCATGAGACTGTCGTCCTGGCCGGGAGCGGCACCGTCTCCATCACCCCTTCGGCGATGAATCCGAGGGTCCCCTCGGAGCCGATCAGGAGCCGCCGGAAGATCTCCACGGGCTCGTCGGCATCGAGAAAGGCGCAGAGCCGGTAGCCGGTGGTGTTCTTGATCCGGAACTTCCTGCGGATCCGCTCCGTCAGTTCCGCGTCGGCACGGATCTCGTCGCGAATCTCAGTCAGGCCCCTGGCCAGCTCGGGTTCGGCCTGGGCGAAGCGCTCGGCGGCGTCGGGAGCGGCGCTGTCGATCACGGTTCCGGAGGGCAGCACGAAGGTCAGCGAGCGGACCGTGCTGTAGGAGTCCGCGACCACCCCGCAGCGCATCCCGCCCGAGTTGTTGGCGAGCACCCCGCCGATGCAGGCGATGTCGGTGCTGGCCGGGTCGGGACCGAGCTTCCGCCCGTGCGGGGCGAGCACACGGTTGGCGTGGCCGAGCACCGTGCCGGGCTTCACCCTCGCCCGAGCCCCGTCGTCAAGCACCTCCACCCCGGTCCAGTGCCGCCGAACGTCGACCAGGATCCCGTCGCTCTGCGACTGGCCGTTCAGGCTGGTGCCGCCGGCCCGGAAGGAAACAGGGATGCCGGAGCGGCGACCGTAGGCGAGGACCTTCGCCACGTCCTCGGCATCGCGCGCCATCACAACGGCCCTAGGGAGCAGCCGGTACGGGCTCGCGTCCGAGGCGTAGCGGACAAGATCGATGACCCGCGTCAGCACGCGGTCGCTGCTGAGCAGCTCGATCAGCTCGCCGCGCAGCGGCTCGGGCGTGCCCGATGCGAGCTCGTCCGGCACTCGGTCGGCCGACGCCTCGCTCCCCTCCGGCGCGATCCGAGTTACGTCCGGCGCCAGCAGCTCCATCATCTAGAAGAGCGCCATGCCCGGAGCGACCGGGACCTCGACCAGCCGGGGCTTGCCCGAGCCGATCGCGCCCTCGAGCGCGGCGTGCAGCTCATCGCGGCCGGAAACCTGCTTGGAGGGAACGCCGTAGGCCTCGGCCACCTTGGCGACCTCGAGAGCGGGAAGGTCGAGCCCGGGCGCCCCCGCGACCTCCTCGACGTCGGCGAACCACTTGAGGATCGAATACTCCTCGTTGCGGAGGACCAGGAAGGTGACCGGCACGTCGTAGGCGGCCGCGGTCCAGAAGCCCGTGATCGCGTACTGCGCCGAGCCCTCGCCCAGCACGCAGACGACCGGTCGGTCGGGTTGCGCGAGCTGGACACCGATCGCGGCCGCCAGGCCGAAGCCGAGTCCACCTCCCGCGCCGAAGTAGTAGCTGCCCGGCGCAGAGAGGCGCAGCTGGTTGCGCAGCGCGAGTGTGCTCGATGGCGATTCGAGCACGATGATGCCGTCGCCGGGGAAGACCTGGGCAAGCGTGTTGTGGACCATGGTCGGCGTGAGCGGATCCGACTCGTCGCCGGCGCTCGGCTCCGGCAGCGCCGGCGGCTCGGCGCGATTCGCCTCGCCCACCTCCGCAAGCAGCGCCCGCAGCGCCAGGCCGACGTCGGCGAGGATCACGTCGCCCATCGGGGCGCGGGCGGCCTCGTCGGGATCGCTGGTGATCGCGACCAGGGATGCGCTCTCGGGGAGCAGCGGCCCAGGGATGTAGGGGTAATAGGGGAAGACAGAGGAGCCGACGACCACGATCAGGTCCCGGCCCTTCAGCGTCTCCGCCACCGGACCGATCGCCGGCGGCAGGACCCCCTGGAAGAGCGGGTGGCCCTCCGGGAAGCCGAGGCGACCTCCGCCGGGCGCGGGCGAGGCGAAGACGGGCAGCTTCTGGCGCTCGGCCAGGGCGACCGCGTCGTCCCAGCCCCCGCTCGCATCGATGTCGGGGCCGGCGACGAGCACGGGGTTGCTCGCCTCCTCGAGCCGCTTCGCCAGCGAGCGAATCGCGTCGGGGTCGGGGCCCGAGCGCGGCTCCGAGGTCCGCTCCACCACATGGCGGGAGGCCTCCTCGGCCTCTGCCTTCCAGTCGTCCATCGGCAGGGAGACGAACGCCGGCCCGCGTGGGGGCAGTGACACGGTGTGGATCGCCCGGGCCAGCGCATGCGGCACGTCCTGCGCGCGGGGTGGCTCGAAGCTCCACTTGACGAAGGGGTAGGCCACCCGGGTCGCATCGCGGTTGGTCAGGTTGGCCTGCATCGTGATGTGGGCCCGCACCTGCTGGCCGGCGGTGACCAGCAGCGGCGAATGATTCGCCTGGGCGTTGAAGATGGCTCCCATCCCATTGCCGAGCCCGGGCGCGGTGTGCAGGTTGACGTGGGCCGGCCGCCCCGACGCCTGTGCGTACCCGTCCGCCATCCCGACCGCGACAGCCTCCTGCAGACCGAGGACGTAGCGGAAGTCGTCGGGGAACTCGGCCAGCATCGGCAGCTCCGTGGAGCCCGGGTTGCCGAAGATCGTCGTCATCCCGTGCTCCCGGAAGAGCTCGAAGGTGACCTCTCGCACGCTGGCCATGGGCGCGGAGCCTAGTTACCAGGCCACCGGCTTGCGCGGCTCGTACAACCAGACGTCGAAGAAATCCGTCAGCGAGACTCCCGACTCCGCCTGCGCCAGCGCGATGAACTGGTTGGTGGTGCCGTTGCCGTACCTGTGCTGCGCCACCCAGTCGCGGAGCGTCGAGTAGAAGGTCGCATCGCCGACCTTCTCCCGCAGCGCCTCGAGCGTCAGCCCGCCGCGGTAGTAGACCGGGGCCGAGAAGAGCTTGCCGGGGCCCGGCGCGCCCGGCGGCAGCTTCCAGAAGGCGTGGCCGAAGGTCTTCTTCGCGCGGCGATATACGAGCTTGAAGTTGGCCCGCAGGAGCGCATCGTCACCGCGGTACTGCCACATCCAGGTGACCCAGGTGGCGAAGCCCTCGTTGAGCCAGATGTCCTGCCACTGGGCAAGCGAGACGGCGTCGCCGAACCATTGGTGAGCAGTTTCATGCGCGACCACCTCCGCGTACGGCGCGCCGATATAGACCGGGCGCGTCTGCGTCTCGAGCGCCGTCACGGCCTTCCCTGGAATGACGATCGATCCGGCGCTCGAGAACGGGTAGGAGCCAAAGCGGGAGCTGTAGAGATTGATGATCCGCGGAAGCTTCCGAAGGGTCTTCCTCGAGCGCTTGCCCTGTCCCGGCGCGACGGCGGTCCAGGCGGGCAGGCCGTCGATGACGGAGGGCTTGATCCGGAAGTGCCCGATCGTCACGGTCGCCAGGTATGTGGCCATCGGCTGCGGCTCGTGCCAGGCATAGGTGGCTGCCCCACGCCGCCGCCGCACGGAGTCCAGCAGGCCATTGGCGATCGCGCGATAGCGGCGCGGGACCGTGACCCTGAACGAATAGGTCGCCTTGTCGGAGGGATGGTCGTTGCACGGGAACCACGACGGCGAGCCGTTCGGCTCGCTGAAGACGGCCGTCCCGTCATGGGTCCGGATCCAGCCGACTCCACCGACCGGTCTCGGCCTGCCGTGGTACGCCACAACGACCGCGAACGAGGCGCCGGATGCGATCGGCGCTGCCGGCGTCACGGTCATCTCCCCACCCCTTCTGGAGACGGCAGCCGGCGAACCGTTGACGCTCACGAACGTGACCCTGAGGCCCCGGAAGTCGAGGCTGAAGGAGCTCAGCGCCTGCGTCGCGGTCGCGGAGATCGTGGCGACAGCCTTGACGCGATCTACGCCGGGTCGGGCGCTCAGGTTGAGGTCGTAGTGATCGACCTCATAACCGCCATTGCCCGCCAGCGGGAAGTAGGGGTCGCCGATGCCGCGGGCGCCGGGGCTCTGGGCCTGTGCCGCCGACGCGGCCAGCAGAGCCGCAACGACCGCAACGGCCGCGCTAAGTAGCGGCGGCTTGCTCAGCGAGCACCCGCCGCTCGGCCAGGCCGCCGAAGTCCACCGGGCCGGGCATGAGCTCCTCGGGCGGCGGGATCTCGATCCCGATCGCGGCCATGCGTCGCTTCAGCGCCTGGTAGGCGAAGCCATAGATCTGGGAGGAGTGATGGCCGTACGAGAAGAAATCGGAGGGGTCGTCGGCCTCGGGAGGGCAGAAGACCTCGGCCGCCTTCGGCAGCAGGTCGGTGAGACGGCGGAGGACCACCTGCTTCATCTCGGGCCGCTCATCGCAGACGTCCTTGAGGAACCGGACGCCGAAGGCGATGTGGCGGTGCTCGTCCTGCTCGACCAGGCGGAAGCCCTTGTTGAACCCGGGATAGAGCTCGTGCTCGTGGGTGTACTCGATCAAGATCCGCTGCCCCGGCATCGCCAGGACTCCCTCGGTGACCATGTGGTAGGTGACGATGCCCTCGACGAAGAGCTCGAGGTCATCGGGCCTGTGCTTGATCCGGTCGGCGATGTCCCGCAGCGAGTCGTCGAAGAGGAATCGCCACGGGCCCAGCATCCGGTCCTCGATCTCCTTGAGACGCGCCCGGAAGCTGCCCGACTCGAGCCCCATCACCTCGCTCGCCCAGCGGTCGAAGAAGACCGCATGGCGCATCTCGTCGACGAGCTGGGTGGCGAGGAACGCCTCGACCTCTCCGCTCGGTGCCGCCAGCAGGAAGGGCGCGAGGTCGGCGGTCACCCGCTCCTCGCCGACGTAGAAGCTGCCGATGCTGAAGGCCGTGTGCTGCTGGGACTCCGACGGGCTGACCAGCCAGTGCTCCCTGTCAATCGAGAAGTCGAGCTCGTGCGCTCGCCAGTTCTGCCGCTCCCAGAGCGCGTAGAGCTGCTCGTAGCTCATCAGACCGCCACGCGGGCGCTTCGACTCGGCCGGATCGCCCGCATCCGCCGAGGCGCCGTTCGAGGTCACCTTGCTGCCCCAGCTGCCGGCGTTCTGCGCCTGGGTGCGGCGCTGCCGCACCTCGCGATCGAGCTCCGGGCCATCGATTCCTTCGGCGCGGTCGATCCAGCGGCCCATGCGGGTGACGGGGAAGATGCTTCCCTCGACCTCGGTGTACCCGAGCCTCATCGCGTCAGAGGGCGTGAGCTCGCCGGAGAGCATCCGCAGCCAGTCGCTGTACCGGATCCGGACGAGCGCGTCGCTCTCGCCGCCGCCCCGCTGTACGCGGATGTCTCCGTCGTCAACCTCCACCCTCCAGGTGCCGCCTCCGTCGCCGACCAGCTCGTAGGCGACCGTGAAGGTGTGGCCGCTGGTCCACTCCGGCTCGATCGCATAGGCGAGCGACCGGAAGACCAGGTCGGGATCGACTGGAAGGCCGAGGCGGGCCAGATCGCGCGGGCCGGCGTCCGCTGAGAGCCGGCGGAGGGCCAGCGCCTTGCGACGCCGGCCGCGAAGCTTGATGCGCCCGCGCGCCATCGCGGCGACCGGGCTCCGGCCCGAGGCGAGCAGGGCGAGAGTGGCCGGATCGGTCGAGATCGCAAAGGCCTCGCCATTGAGGTCGGCGCCCGTGGCCGTCTCCGTGATCTCCGCCCTGTCGCCGAGGGGGTTGACGGTCCACGCGCCCAGCCCCTCGAGCTCGAGCCGGTAGCTGAGGCCGGCGGGCAGGGTCGCGGCTGCGGCAGGCAGCGACTGCACGATGAGACGGGCGGCAAGCTCGGGCTCCGACTCCGCCATCCGGCGCAGTGCCCGGGCCGCCGTCCCTTCCTCCGCCATGCCAGCGATTCTGGCAGACCCAGCGGCGATTTGGCCAGCCAGCCAGGCCTCACAATTCCGTCCGCGGCTCGCCTTCGGCTGCGCCGCTGTCGGGTGCTGCCATTGGCCTGCGTAATAGACTCACGCCGCCTTGCTCGGCCCCCACACCGCCCACTCGCCGAACGCGGAGGACCTCAACACCCTCTACTGGGTGATGCTCGCGATCGGCCTCGTCCTGCTGGTGGCGATCAACCTGGCGCTGGTGGGCCTCGTCATGCGCTTCCGCTCTGCCCGAGGGCGACAGCCACGCCGCCTGGTCGCGCGGCGGCCGGCGCAGATCGGCACGGCGGGAGTGTTCGCCGCGATCGTCGCCGTCGCGTTCGTCCTCGGCGTGATCGAGACCCAGAACGCGAAGACGGTCGAGGCTTCCGGACCCGACGGCCTGCAGGCGGCGGCGCTGACCACAGCGCAGCGCTCCCTCAGCCTGCCGGCCACCTCAGCCTCCACGGCTCCTCTCCAGATCCAGGCCTGTGGCCAGCAGTGGCTCTGGCGATACCAGTACCCGGACGGCACCTACTCCTACTACGAGCTCGTGGTGCCGGTCGATACCACCGTGATCCTGCACCTCTGCTCGACCGACGTCATCCACCGCTGGTGGGTGCCGGGCCTGAGCGGCAAGTTCGACGCGACGCCGGGCGAGAGCAACTCGACCTGGTTCAGAGCCGACCAGCAGGGCAACTATGACGGCGCCAGCTATGCCTTCTCGGGTCCGTCGTACGCGGTGATGCGCACCCGCGTCCGAGTGGTCGACGTGCCGACCTATCAGGCATGGCTGGAGCAGCAGGCCGCCGGCATCCAACAGGCCCAGACCTTCGTGCAACAGGTGAACGGGGAGAGCTGATGGCGGACGGACGAGATGCGAGGGTGCTCCGACGCGGTGGCCGAGGAGCAACCCGTGTAATGGGGGTGCATCGCCCCGAGCTCGTCACGGACGGCCCGGCTCCGACGCGGCCGCGCTGGCTCGAGATGGTGATGAGCTCCGACCACAAGGACGTCGGGCGCGTCTACATCGGTGCCTCTCTCTCCTTCCTGGTGCTCGGGATCGTCGCCTTCCTGCTGATCCGCCTCCAGCTGGGCGTGCCCGAGAACAACCTGATCGAGCCGATCACCTTCAATCGCCTGCTCTCGGTGGGGAGCGCGACGCTGATCGTCCTCTTCGCGCTTCCTCTCGCCTTCGGCCTCTACACCTATGTCGTCCCGCTGCAGATCGGGGCCCGCTCGCTCGCCTTCCCGCGACTCGCCTCGCTCTCCCTCTGGCTCTATGTCTTCGGTGGGGCGCTCCTCTACGTGAGCTTCATCTACACGCCGCCGGAGGCGGGGTTCAACTCCTGGCCGCCCCTCTCGGACACGGTCTTCATCGAGAACAACGGCGTGGACGTCTGGATCGCCGCCGTCGGCCTCACCGTCCTGGGCCTCGTGCTCCAGGCGATCAACCTCTCGGTCACCATCGCGAAGCTGCGCGCGCCGGGCCTGGCCTGGCGCAGGCTCCCCGCCTTCACCTTCTCCGGCGCCGTGTCGAGCTGGACGATGATCGTCGCCGGCTCGACGATGCTGGCCGCCCTCGTCATGCTCGAGATGGATCGGCACTTCAGCGGGGTCTTCTTCGATTCCGGCGGCGGCGGCGCGCCGATCCTCTACCAGCACCTGAGCTGGATCTTCTTCACCGGCTGCTACCTGATCTTCCTGTTGCCGGCGATCGGCGCGATCTCGGAGATCCTCCCCGTCTTCTCCGGCAAGCCGCTGCCCTCCCGCAGCGCGCTGATGACCTCGATGGCGGCGATCATGCCGCTCGGCCTGCTCGCCTGGATGCAGAACATGGACAGCGCCTCGATCCCGATTGGATGGCTCTACGGGGCGATGCTGATGGCGCTGCTCCTCACGATCCCGATCGGAGCGATCTTCGTCAACTGGATCGGCACGATCGCCGGCGGCGTGCTGCGGATGCGGGCGCCGATGGTCTTTGCGCTCGCCGCGATCTCGACGCTGAGCTTCGGCCTCGTCGGGGAGCTGATCCAGAGCGTGATCCCCGTCAACTGGCTGCTCGCGGACACGACCGCCTCCACCGCGGCCAGCGGATACGTGCTTGTGGGCGGACCGATCCTTGGCGGGCTCGCCGCCCTCTACTACTGGTTCCCGAAGATGACCGGCAGGACGATGAGCGAGGGACTCGCGAAGCCCTCTGCGGCGCTGATCGTGTTCGGCGCACAGCTCACCTTCATCCCGCTCTTCCTCGCCGGCCTGGAGGGACAGCAGGTCGACATCTTCAAGTTCTTCAAGGCGAGTGACGCGATCAACGCTCAGCATCTCGACGCGCTCAACCTGATCGCGACGATCGGCGCCTTCGTGCTGGCGCTCGGAGTGGTGCTCTCGATCGTCAACGCCTACGTGAGCGTCAAGGGCGGCAGGCCCGCCGGGCACGACCCATGGGGCGGCGAGACACTCGAGTGGTTCGCGACCTCACCACCGCCCCCACACAACTTCGACGTGGTTCCCGACGTGCGCAGCGACGAGCCGCTGCGCGACATCCGCGAGGCGGTGCGGCGCCATGACGCGTCCCGCCCCGCACCGGCGGAGACCACTGAGCCGGTAGCCTGACCGCCATGGCCGGACCCGTTGCCGGCGGCGGCGGGGAGCAGCTCCGCCGGTTTCGCCGCCTGGCAGACCTCACCTCGCTTGTCACATTTCTGCTGATCATCGTCGGCGGAGTCGTGCGCGTGAGCTCGTCCGGGCTCGGGTGCGGCCTAGGGGGCAGCGGCACCAAGGGCTGGCCGCTCTGCGGCGGCCAGGTGATCCCGCTGGTCGGCGATGAGAACCGTGTGATCGAGTTCTCCCATCGGTTCCTGGCGACTGTGGTCGTCGTGCTGATCGCACTCCTCTGCTGGCAAGCCTTCCGAATGCGGCGGGCACAAGATTCGCCGTCGGATAGTCGAAGCCGAACGTGGGCACTCCGCGGATCCTTGATCGCCGGCGTCCTCGTCCTGGCCCAGGCCGGCCTGGGAGGGCTCACCGTCGAGCACAGCCTCGCCGAGGAGCTGGTGGCGGCACATCTCGGCACCGCGATGCTCCTGCTCGCCCTGCTGCTCTGGCTCGGCGCCAAGGCCCGCTCGGAGCTGGGTGCCGAGTCGGGCGCCGCCATGGCGTCTCCGGTCAGAGGGATGAAGCCATTCGCTGCCACCACCGCCGTGCTCCTCCTCTGCGCGATCGTCGCCGGCGGCTACATGGCCGGGACCGAGGAGAAGGGAACCGCTGAGGTCGGTCCCAACGTCGCGGGAGCTCACATGGCCTGCGGGAAGGATTTCCCGACCTGCGGGTCGAGCTTCCTGCCTTTTGGCAACAACCGGCTGACCGACATCCACCTGACCCACCGCGTCTTCGTCTACCTGGCGACGATCGCGATCATCGTGCTGCTCAGCGTTGCCTTCGCGCGCGGCTCGCGCGACCGGCTGCTCGCCCTCGCCGCTCTTCTCCTCCTCTGCCAGCTGGTGCTCGGCGCGCTCAACGTCTGGCTCGGCGAGCACGCCCCGCTGATCGTCGCCCACCTGGCGACGGCGACCCTGCTCTGGGCGACCGTAATCTCGATCGCGTACCGGCTCGGCTGGCTTCCCATGCCGGCTCAGTCGCGTGAGCGGGCGCCGCGGGCCGAGGCGTCGGCGGCGGCGGCGTGAGCGTCCATCTCGGAACCGGCTCCCGGCGCATCGCCGGCCCCTCGCGGCGACCCGGTGGCGATCAGGTCTCGGTCACGCCCGGCGATGCCCGGACCAGGACGATGCGCACCGCGATCGGGGTGGCAAACGACTACGTCACGCTCACCAAGCCGCGGATCATCTCCCTGCTTCTGCTCACCTGCGTGGCCACCATGTTCGTGGCCGACCCCGGCGGCCCGGCGCTCTCCACGATCCTCTGGACCTGCCTCGGCGGCTACCTCGCCGCCGGCGGCGCCGGGGCCATCAACCACTACATCGAGCGCGAGCCCGATGCGCGCATGGCGCGCACCCGTGGGCGGCCGCTGGCGAGCGGCCGGATCGAGCCACGGCGCGGGCTCCTGTTCGGCTCGACGCTCGGCCTCGTCGCGGTGGTCGAGCTCTGGGTCACGGTGAATGCGCTGGCCGCAGCCCTCGCCGCCGCCGGCTTGCTCGGCTACGTCTTCGTCTACACGCTCTGGCTCAAGCCGCGAACGCCCCAGAACATCGTGCTCGGCGGCGCCGCCGGCGCGATGCCCCCGCTGGTCGGATGGGCGGCCGCCACCGGCGGGCTCACCCTCGAGGCGCTCTGGCCCTTCGCGATCGTGTTCTTCTGGACTCCGCCGCACTTCTGGGCGCTGTCTCTCCTGATCTCGGACGACTACGCCCGCACGGGCGTGCCGATGCTCCCGGTGGTCC
>JAWVFG010000015.1:0-3234 GCA_033856335.1 Solirubrobacterales bacterium | reverse complement strand
AAAAGCCCGCGTCGCTGTGCGTGTGTGAGCGTTGAGGCTTCCAAGACCGGGGGGACTCCGGGGTGGCTCTCCCTACCACCCGGAAACACGGTAGCAGCGGTTCGGTTGCGCCCGCAGGGGACTTAATCCCCTCGAAATCTGCGAGTCACGCATGCGATTGCCCCGCTATTTGCGGGGATTCTCTCCTCGAGCCAGCGTGATTATCGGCGCCGGGCCTAAGCCTCGTCTAAGCGGCAAGCTCGGCGGCGTCGGCGTGGAGGGCTTCCTCCTCGGCCGGCGTCAGCTCCTCGACCTCCGCGCCGCGCGGAGTGGGCAGCAGGGCGAGCGCGACGACGATTCCGAGCGCGGCCGCGCCCGCGGCGATCAGGAAGGCGAGGTGGTAGCCGCCGCTGAGGGCGGCGGTGGCGCTCTGGCCTGCCTGTGCCAGGGAGTGGGTGCGATCCGTCGCGACGGTCCCCAGCGCGGCGAGCCCGACGGCAGCCGAGAGCTGGATCGAGACCTGAATCGTCCCCGAGGCAAGCCCGGCATCCTCCGCCGCCACATCCTCCATGGCGATCATCATCAGGGGAGGCAGGGCGGCGCCGAAGCCCAGCCCGAGCAGTGCCAGCGCGGCGAACATCACGGGGAAGTAGGGGGTGGACTCACCGGCCTGGGAGAAGATCAGGAGGCCCGCGACGCCACTCATGATGCCGCTGATCAGCACCCTCTTCGGGCCGAAGCGACTGACCAGGCGGGCCGTGACCCCGGCGGACATTGTCCCGACCGAGACGCTCATCGCCGTGAAGGCCAGACCGATCTGAAGGGCGTCGTACCCGCGCACGTGCTCGAGATAGAGAGCGCCGAGGAAGAAGGTCGAATAGGCGCCGGTCACCATGAAGCCCCGGACGAGGTTCGCGGCGACCAGGCTGCGGAGGCCGAGGACCCGGAGCGGCATGATCGGGTTCTTGATCCGCGCCTCGTAGGCGATGAAGCCGGCGAGCAGCAGAACGGAGATGCCGGCGAGGGCGAGGGTCCTGCCTCCGGTCCAGCCCCACTCCGGGATCTTGATCAGCGCGTAGATGCCCACGACCGAGGAGGCCGTGATCAGGACGGAGCCGAGCCAGTCGATGCCATGACGGAGCCCCAGCCCCTCGTTTTCGGCGATCAGGGCGCGGCCCAGGAAGAAGGCGATCGCTCCGATTGGCAGGTTGACGAAGAAGATCCAGTGCCAGTTGATCGCCTGGGTGAGGACTCCGCCGAGCAGCAGGCCGATCGAGGCACCGCCGGCGACGACGAAGGTGTAGGCGCTCATCGCCTTGGTCCGGTCGCCCGGCTCGGGGAATTCGATCGCGATGATCGCGATGATCACCGCGGAGGCGAGAGCCGCGGCGATGCCCTGGGCGAAGCGGGCGCCGATCAGCATCGTCTGGCTGTCCGCCAGGCCGCAGAGCATCGAGGCGGCGACGAACGTGGCCAGGCCGATCAGGAAGATGCGCTTGCGGCCGAAGAGGTCGCCGAGCCTGCCTGCCAGCAGCAGGAAGCTGCCGAAGGTGATCAGGTAGCCGTCGATCACCCAGGTCAAGCTCGACTGGCTGAAGTTGAGGTCTGCCTGGATCGAGGGGAGGGCGACGTTGACGATCGTCGTGTCGAGGACGATCATCAGCTGACCCAGGCAGACGACAAAGAGCGCGATCCACCGCCGACGGTCGGAGTCTCGCGCTATGGTGTTATTGGTAGCTCGCACCAGGATCATCACTATATCAGGGACTGTCCCTGTATCAAGGATTATCTGGGGAGCAGGCTACGATTGGGAGAGAGATGAACACGCAAGCGCCATCCGTCGCAGGCACGATGAATCTGCTGACGCGCCTCTCCCGCGTCGTCTATCGCCGTGCGGTGCCCGAGCTGATCGGCATCCGCATCAAGGAGTTCGTGGCGCTCGTCTACCTGCGTGAGTCCGGTAGGGCGGCCCAGCAGAAGCTCGCCGAGACGATGATGATGGACGCCAACAACTGCGTGATCCTGCTCAACGGGCTCGAGGAGGGTGGTCTGATCGAACGGACTCGCGATCCCCAGGACCGGCGCCGGCACATCGTCGAGATCACCTCGAAGGGCCGGAAGGCACTCGAGAGGGCTGAGCACGAGCTGGAGACGCTCGAGGACGACGTCCTCGGCAACCTCGACGCAGCGGAGCGCGACAAGCTCCGCGACCTCTTAGCCAAGGCGCTCGAGGACCACTCGCTCGCGATCGAGGCCTAGCCCGGCGCGAGCACAGGGCCTCGGCGCAGGTGATCCCGCCGGGGTGGCCAAACTGGTCTAGGCAGCGGACTTAAAATCCGTGGCCCCTTCGGGCATGTGGGTTCGAATCCCACCCCCGGCACTACTTCTCCTTCAATCGCTCCTCGACCGAGCGGACCTTGTCGTCCAGGGTCTGCTGCTTGTCACGGCGCTCGTCGAGCTTGAGCACCGAGTAGACACGGGGGAGACCCATCTCGAAGGGGACGCGGTGGAGCTCGGCGACGACCGCGAGGATGTCCTCGGTCGAGCCCTCCAGCGAGGTCCCCATCGCGTGCAGCTCGTAGCCCACCTTGTCCTGAGCCGCCAGGCGCCGCTGGATCTCGGCGATGTACTCGCCGGCGCTCGGGTCCGAGCGACCCAGCCCGATCACGGTCAGGTCGGCGGTCGCCATGTCGTGGATCTTGACGACATGGCGGCCGCCCAGGCTTACGACTCGTTCTCGGCGACCTTGTCGGCCTCTACGGGAGGTGCCTCGAGTCCGGCGTCCTTGAAGACCTCCGGCGCCCTGGGATCGGCCAGGTACGACTTCCAGCCCTCGTCGTCCCAGTCGAACACTGCCCACACCCGGTTGGCATCGTTCGGATCCCGGTAGACCTCTGCTCCTCTGGATCCGTGCTCTTTCCTGGGTGGCCCGCCCTCGGTCTTGAACGCGTTCAAGAAGCGGTCCAGATCTTCGATTCGTGCGGTGGCGAGAATCAATGTCTCCTCCTCCAGTCGATGTACCCCCAGATCCGATCCTATGCGCACCGGTCGCCTGCCGGCAAGCGATGGCGGGTATCGTCGGGCGCGTGAACGTCGTCATCGTCGGTGGGCACGGCAAGATCGGTTTTCGCCTGGCGAAGCTGCTCCTCGAGCGCGGAGACAGCCCGCGGGGGATCATCCGCAAGACGGAGCAGGCGAAGGATCTCGAGGAGATCGGCGCCGAGCCGATCGTGCTCGACATCGAGAACGTCGAGA
>JAWVFG010000014.1:0-4641 GCA_033856335.1 Solirubrobacterales bacterium | reverse complement strand
GCCAGCGAACCCAGCAATACAACGGATGCCTGGCGCTGGATCCGCCGCCAGTTCGGCGGGGTCGTGCGAACCATCGCGACGACCGACAAGGCCTTTATCGCCGCCATCAACGGTCCTGCGGCCGGCGTTGGCCTGGCCTTCGCCCTGGCCTGCGATGTGCTGATCGCGTCAGAAAGGGCGATCCTTGTCCCGGCCTTTGGTCGGCTTGGCCTCGTTCCCGAGGTCGGAACGAGCTGGTTTCTCACTCGTCGTCTCGGCTATCACGGGGCCATTTCCCTCTATGCCCGAGGCAGCCACATCGACGCCGACGAGGCGCTGCGCCTTGGCCTGGTCCAGGAGGTCCATCCACACGACGAGTTGCTGGCTGCCGCTGAGGCTTGGTGTGATCGGGTGAGCACAATGCCCGCTCATGCCTTCGAGATGACCAAGCCTCTCCTGCGTGCCGCGGCCGACGCTCCATGGGAGCAGTCGCTGAGGCTCGAGGAGTACGCCGAGGCGAACTGCTTCTCGACCGCCACACTGCCGGAAGCCGCCGCGCAGATCAAGCTTTCACGCGCCCGGCCAGCACAGGAGTGACGCGACCCGCATCGACTTGCGAGAAGCAGCGGTCAGCACTGGGATCCACCGACCACGCTCGCGCTACGGGGTCGCCGCGGCCTTGGCCTTCTCGTCTGCGTCGACCTCCGGCAACGGGACGCCGGCCACCTCGTAAGCCTCCGGCTGGTCGAGCGTCTCGCGGTCCAGCAGGGCCGTGGCGAGGGCCTCCAGGCGGTCGCGCTCCTGTTCGAGGAGCTGGATCACCTCGCGCTCCGCGTCGTCCACGATTCGCCGAACTTCGTTGTCGATCAGTTCCTGGGTCGGTTCGGAGGCGCCGCCCGAACCGGGCAGAAGCGGGCCGCCCTGGCGGCCGTCGGTGACCGCGATCGGGCCGATCGCGTCGCTCATCCCCCAGCGGCCGACCATGCCGCGGGCGACCTGGGTGAGGTTCTGGATGTCTGACTCGGCACCCGTGCTCAGATCGTCGAAGACGACCTTCTCGGACGCGCGGCCACCGAGCGCGACCTTGATCTGTGCGACGAGCTCCTCGCGGCGGTAGTTGTAGCGGTCGCTCTCCGGGGTCGAGAGGGTGACGCCCAGCGCCTGGCCGCGCGGGATGATCGAGATCTTCCGGACCGGGTCCGCGCCGGGCGTGAGCATGCCCACCAGGGCATGGCCCGACTCGTGGTAGGCGGTGCGCTTTCGATCCGCGTCGGTCATCACAACCTGGCGCTCGGCGCCGAGGAGGATCTTCTCGATCGAGTCCGTGAAGTCGCTCTGCTCCACCTTCGTGTGGTCTCGGCGGGCGGCGAAGAGGGCAGCCTCATTCACGAGCAGCGCGATGTCCGCGCCGGTCGAGCCCGGGATCGAGGCCGCGATGCGGTCCAGGTCCACGTCGGGCGCCAGCGGCACGCCCCGGGTGTGGATTTTGAGGATCTCGACGCGGCCCGGGCGGTCGGGCGGGTTGACCGCGATGCGCCGGTCGAAGCGCCCCGGGCGCAGCAGGGCGGGGTCGAGGATCTCGGGGCGATTCGTCGCGCCGAGGACGATCACGTTCGTGCCCGGCTCGAAGCCGTCCATCTCGGTGAGGACCTGGTTGAGCGTCTGCTCGCGCTCGTCGTTGCCGCCGCTGAGCCCGGCCACGTTGCCCGAGCGCGAGCGCCCGATCGCGTCCAGCTCGTCGATGAAGACGATCGACGGCTTCGCCTCCTTGGCCTGCTTGAAGAGGTCGCGCACGCGCGAGGCGCCCACTCCGACGATCGCCTCGACGAACTCCGAGGCAGACAGGGAGAAGAAGGCGGCGTGGGCCTCGCCGGCCACCGCGCGGGCGAGCAGCGTCTTGCCGGTCCCCGGCGGCCCGTAGAGCAGTACGCCGTGCGGGACCCGCGCGCCGAGCTTCGTGTAGCGCTGCGGGTTCTTCAGGAAATCGACGATCTCGACGAGCTCGTCCTCTGCCTCGTCGATCCCGGCGACGTCCTTGAAGCTGACGCGCTCCGTCTCACCGGCCTGGACGCGACGCGCAGTGGTGCGACCGAAGCCGCCGAGGACGCCGCCGCCTCCCGCCCCCATCTGGCGGCGCGCGATCCAGATGAAGAAGCCGATCAGGAGCAGCCACGGGAGGAAGCCGATGATGATCGTCCCCAGCACCGAGCGCCCGGAGTCCGGCGCCGACGCGTTGATCACGACGTGGTGCTCGGTGAGCAGGGTTGTGACCGCGGTGTTGTCGATGAACGACGGAACCTCAGTCTTGAAGTCCTTGTTGACGTGGACCGGGCTGCCGCCCCCCGGCGGTGTGTAGGTCGCCCCCTGCTTGAGCGTCCCCTGGATCGAGTCCCCGGTCGAGCTGATGTCCTGGACGTTGTTCGCCGTCACCTGGTTGACGAAGAACGGCTGGTAGGGCACCTGCGGGCGCGAGGCAGCGCCGCTCGTCAGGAAGGAGATCAGGAGGTTCACCGCCAGCAGGCCGAGCAGGAACGCGATGAACGTCCTGCTCCGCGGGATCATCGGCGGCTTGGGCTTGGGCGGGGCGCCGCGACCGTCGGGCGCCGGGTCGACGCGCCATCCCGAGGGGTGCGGCTCGGGTGGCGGGGACTTGGGTGGCGGGGTGCTCTCGGCGGGCGAGTCGGGCAAGCTGCCCACTGTACTCGGGGGCTACGCTCGGGTTCGGCGGCCGAAAACTAAGAGGGATCTCATGAGACTCTTAGCTCAGGCTGACGACCTCGGAGCACAATTTGAAGCCCATGGAGACGTATGCCGGCACCCGGCGCCCTCGCGCGATCACCCATCGCGACCGCCTCGGTGGCACCGAGGGCAACGAGATCCTCACCAGCACGATCGCCGCGATTCTCACCGTGCTGCTCGTCGCGGAGGGGATCACGATCATCTTCATCGGCGGGCTGCTCAGCGTCCACATGTTCATCGGGCTCGTGCTGGTACCGCCGCTTCTGCTGAAGCTCTCGAGCACCGGATACCGGTTCGCGAGCTATTACCTCGGCGCGCGGCCCTACCGCGAGAAGGGTCCGCCGGCCCTGCCCCTCCGGCTGATGGCGCCGCTCTTTGTGGTGACGACGATCGGCATCTTCGTGACAGGGATCTGGCTGCTGCTGATGGGTCACAAATCCGATCAGGTGCTGTTCTTCCACAAGGTCTTCTTCTTCGTCTGGAGCGCCCTCTTCGTTGTCCACTTCCTGTACTACGCGCCACGGATGCTCCGCTCCCTGCGGACCGACTGGAGCTCGATCCGGCGCCGTGCCGTACCGGGATCTGGCTTGCGCGGGATGCTCGTCGCGGGGTCCCTCGGCGCCGGACTCGCGCTTTCCCTTTCGCTGCTCAGCACGATCGGGGCCTGGCACCACGGCTGACCCTGCTGAGCCGCTCCCGGCCGGTCCATCTATTCAACCGTCTGGTTAAATACGCGCGGATGACGACCGCGCAGCTCGACCGGACCTTCGCCGCCCTCGCCGATCCGACTCGGCGAGCGATCCTGAAGCGGCTCGCCTCGGGCGAGGCCACCGTGAGCGAGCTCGCCAAGCCGTTTCCGGTCAGCGTCCAAGCGGTCTCCAAGCACCTCAAGGTCCTCGAGGGCGCCGGCCTGATCACGCGAGGCCGCACGGGACAGCTCCGCCCTTCGCGGATCGACGGCGCGCCCCTCAAGGAGGCGGCAGCCTGGATCGGCGACTACCAGCGCTTCTGGGAGCGCAGCTTCGAGCGGATGGAGGAGCGCCTGCGTGGCTGACAAGCCGGACATCGAGATGAGCTGGACCTTCGAAGCGCCGCGCGAGAACGTCTGGCGCGAGTGGACCGAGCCGGAGCGCTTCGCCGACTGGTACGGCGGACCAGACTTCGAAATCCCTCTCGACACCGTCTCGATGGACGTTCGCGAGGGAGGCAAGTGGAACCTCGTGATGATCGTCGGCCCCCGCGAGATTCACTGGGACGGCGAGTACCTCGAGGTCGATGAGCCCGAGCGACTCGTCTTCACGGTGTCCGACCAGCCCGACGAGGACGTCTACGACCTCTGCACGGTCGTCCTCACCGACCTCGACGGCGATCGCACCGAGATGTTGTTCCAGCAGAGCGGGGGCCACATGCCCGCCGCGGCCTACAGGCGCGCCCAGGAGGGCTGGGGCGGGATGTTCCGGTACCTGGGCGAGCGACTCAAAGCTTCGCAATCAACAGGAGGAAATGAATGAGCGGGAAGGTCGTTGTGACCGAGTTCATGACCATCGACGGCGTGATCCAGGATCCCGGCGGAAGCGGCGAGTTCGACCGGGGCGGCTGGAGCTTCGAGTACAACCGCGGCGACGAGGGCGACAAGTTCAAGCTCGACGAGCTGATGGCCGCGGACGCCCAGTTGCTCGGCCGGATCACCTACGAGGGCTTCGCGGCGGCCTGGCCGACCATGAAGGACGAGGTCGGCTTCGCGGAGAGGATGAACAGCATGCCCAAGTACGTCGTCTCGACCACGATCAAGGAGCCGGAGTGGGAGAACACCACGGTCATCTCCGACAACGTCCCCGAGGAGGTAGCCAAGCTGAAGGATCAACACGAGGGCGACATCCTGATCGCCGGCAGCGCCAAGCTGATCGCGACACTGGTCGAGAA
>JAWVFG010000013.1:0-20001 GCA_033856335.1 Solirubrobacterales bacterium | reverse complement strand
CTCGGACGGCGGCGACGGCGACCAGTTGGAGCTGGGGGAGGAGCCGCCACCCGATCCCGCGGGGGAGGCTCGCCTGGTCTGGGAGATCGCCCAGCTGCAGCGCAAGGGGATCGAGGAGGGCGGCCTCGAGCAGCTGATGGACGAGGTCGAGATGCCGCTGATCGAGATTCTGGCCGCCATGGAGCAGACCGGGGTCCTGCTCGACCAGAAGCGCCTGGCTGACATCGGCGAGGGCTTCGAGCAGCGGATCGAGACCCTGCAGGCCGAGATCTTCGAACTGGCGGGCCACGATTTCACGATCGGCTCGCCCCAGCAGCTGGCGGAGGTCCTGTTCGACGAGCTCGGACTCACCAAGAAGCGGCGCGGCAAGACCGGCTTCTCGACGGACGCCCGGGTCCTCTCTCAGATCCGCGAGGAGCACGAGATCGTCACCAAGGTCGAGCAGTGGCGCGAGCTCACCAAGCTGAAGAACACCTACCTCGACGCGCTGCCCGAGCTGATCGATCCCGACACGGGCCGCCTGCACACGACCTTCAACCAGACCGCGACGGCCACGGGCCGGCTCTCGAGCACCAATCCGAACCTGCAGAACATCCCGATCCGCACCGAGGAGGGACGCCCGATCCGCTCCTGCTTCGTCGCTCCGCGCGGCGATCGGCTGCTGTCGGCCGACTACAACCAGATTGAGCTGCGGATCCTGGCCCATATCGCCGGCGAGGACGCGCTCCGCGAGATCTTCGCCCGCGGAGAGGACATCCATGCGGCGACCGCCGCCGAGGTGCTGGGCTCGGATCCCAAGAAGGTCACCCCCGGCGATCGCTCGAAGGCGAAGATGGTCAACTACGGAATCGCATATGGCCTCTCCGCCTACGGGCTGGCGGACCGCCTCAACATCGAGCAGGATGAGGCGCAGGCCTACATCGACCGCTACTTCGAGCGCTTCCCGGCGGTGAAGCGCTACATCGAGGAGACCATCGAGTCAGCGAAGGAGCACGGATACGTCAGCACGCTGCTCGGAAGGCGCCGGCCGATCCCCGAGCTGCGCTCTGGCCGCCCGCAGGTCCGCGGCCAGGGCGAGCGGCTCGCGGTCAACATGCCGATCCAGGGAACCTCGGCCGACATCATCAAGATCGCGATGGTGGGCTGCCAGCGAGCGCTGGATGAGTCAGATCTTGAGACCCGCCTGGTCCTGCAGATCCACGACGAGCTCCTCTTCGAGGGTCCCGCGGCCGAGATGGATGCGGCCTCCGAGCTGGTCGAGCGAGAGATGTGCAACGCCTTCGAGCTCGATCCGCCGCTGGCGGTCGACGTCGGCGTCGGGAAGGACTGGTTGGCAGCCAAGTAGGACGTGACCGCGCAGGATCGGCGAAGATCACGCGATGGACCGGGGCTTCGCCGTCTTGATCATGGCCGTCGTCGGTGGCTGCATCGCCCTCCAGGCGCCCATAAACGCCGGGCTCGGCAAGTCGACCGGCAGCTTCGCCGCCGCTACGGTCTCATTCGCCGTCGGGACCCTGCTTCTCGGCGCGATCGTTGCGCTCAGCGGCAAGGCCGGTGGCATCGGCGAAGTCGCCCACGTCCAGTGGTACTACCTGGTCGGCGGCGCGCTCGGCGCTGCCTACGTCTTCTCGGCGCTCGTCCTGGTCAGTCAGATCGGCGCCGGGGCGGTCGCGGCGGCCACCGTCACCGGCCAGCTCACCACATCCGTGGTGCTGGACCGGATCGGGTTTCTCGGCCTCGAGCAGACGCCCCTCACCGCCTCGCGCCTGGCCGGCGTGGGCCTGCTGCTCGTGGGGACGTACCTGATCGTTCGTTGATTACGTGTTTTCGACGATGATCGGACGCCGCTGGCGGCGGTAACGTCGTCGAACCGATTCCCCCGGTCACAGGAGGTGACCGATGTTGAGCAGAATGCTCGGACCGCTCTCCGTCCTTTGTCTTGGACTCGTCGTGGTGTTCGTCTTCTTCGCCACCCTCGGTGGCGTCGCGCCCGGTGAGGTGCTCTGGCCCACCATCGTGGTCGGCGTGCTCGCCCTGCTGTTCGCGGTGCGCTCGCTGATCGTCAGGCACGAGCTCGGCGAGCATGGCAACCAGGCCATGCTGCGGCCCGTCAACAGCCTCCGAGAGCGCCGCGGCTTCTAGCGGCTGCTTGTGGCCGCGACCTGATGGCGAAGCCGTCCGCCAGGCCGGTCTGCGAACTGAGGCGGCGCGATGCGGAGGTAGTGCTCGAAGGCCCAATCGACGAAGCGCTTCCGGCCCGCGGCACGGATCACGGCCCGCTGCACACGACTGGGGAGCTTGGGAAGCGCCCGCTGGGCGCGGAGCATCCAGCGGAACTTCCACTCGTGCCCGTCGACGAACTCCGCGTAGTTGCGCAGCGCCGCGGCGCGATCCTGATCTCCGGCGACGACGGCCCGCAGCTCGTCTCCCAGCTTGATCCCGAAGTAGAAGGCGGTCCGGATTCCCTCCGCCGTCAGCGGGATGCACTGCCCGGCGGAGTCGCCCACGAAGAAGACCCCGTCCTCGGTCCCCGGCCGGAGCTTGTGGGGGATCCAGTTGCCCTGGTAGCGGACCGCCGGGCGCTCCAAATCATCCGCCAGAAGGACCGTCGTGTCCTTGACGTGAAAGCGCGGGTCGAACGAGCCCACGCCGATTCGCTGCTCGCCGCGCGCGGGGAAGCTCCAGCCGTAGCCGGCCGGGACGTAACGGCGGTCGATCCAGACCTCGAGGTCGTCGCCCCCCCCGTGGGGATGGACCTCGAGCCCGCGCGACAGCGGCGCATCCGGCGGCTGGTAGCCGCCGTCCGACGCGAGGATCCGGCGCCAGCCCAGGGCGTCCACGATCAGGGGGGCGGAAACGTCACCGCGGTCGGTGTGGACCGTCTCACCGGTGCGCCCATTGACCTTGGCGGTCTCGAAGGTGGCATCCGACTGCTCCCAGAGCAGTCGGCAGAGCTCGCGGTAGTCGAAGGTGGAGAAGGTCCAAGGCAGCTCGTAGCGGGAGGTGCCGCGTGGCGTGTGGAGCACGAGCTCGCCGAACTCCTGCCTGGCCGACGCCTCCAGTCCCATCGCCTCGAGCCACGCGGTGGGGATGCCGCAGGCGGAGGTCTGTCGCTCCCCGATCTCATAGCGGTCAAGCAGGAGCACGCGGGCGTCCGACCCGGCGAGCTGGCGCGCCACCGTGAGGCCGGCGAAGCTCGCCCCGCAGACGATCGCGTCGTAATTCCCGCTCAGCGAAGTGCGCTCGTCGCCACGCTTGGTCTCGCGCTTCGGCATCGCTCGCAACGGTAGTGGAAGCCCCGCCGCCGCCGGTCCCGCGAGCCCGTGCGTCAGGCATACGTCTGCCACACTGTGCGGCCGTGCCTGCACCGGACACAACCACCGAAAACGAGCAGCAAACCGAGCAGCCGACCGAGCAGCCGATCGAGGAGCCGCAGAGCGCCGGAAACGGCGCCGCCAGCTCGGACGACTTCCTGATCGAGGTCGACGGCAAGCTCATCCCGAACTACGACGCCACGATCCACCCCTTCAGCGAGGGGGACGTGGTGAGCGGCAAGGTCGTGCGAATCGACCAGGACGAGGTCCTCGTCGACATCGGCTACAAGTCGGAGGGGGTCATTCCCTCCAACGAGCTCTCGATCCGCAAGTCGGTCGATCCCTCAGAGGAGGTCGAGCTCGGCGAGGAGGTCGACGCGCTGGTCCTCACCAAGGAGGACCAGGAGGGTCGCCTCATCCTCTCCAAGAAGCGCGCCCGCTTCGAGAAGGCATGGCGCCGGATCGAGAAGGCCGCCGACTCGGGCGAGCCCGTCGAGGGCACCGTGATCGAGGTCGTCAAGGGCGGCCTGATCCTCGACCTCGGCGTACGTGGCTTCCTGCCCGCCTCCCTCGTGGATATCCGCCGCGTGCAGAACCTCGACGAGTTCATGGGCCAGAAGCTCGAGTGCAAGGTGATCGAGCTCAATCGCTCCCGCAACAACGTTGTGCTCTCCCGCCGCGCGGTCCTCGAGGAGGAGCGCAAGGAAGTCCGCGAGCAGATCCTCGACCGCCTCGAGCCGGGCCAGGTCGTGGAGGGCAAGATCTCCAACATCGTCGACTTCGGAGCATTCGTCGACCTCGAGGGCATCGACGGCCTGATTCACATCTCCGAGCTTTCCTGGAGCCACGTCAACCATCCGTCGGAGGTCGTCTCGATCGGCGACACCGTCACGGTCAAGGTGCTCGATATCGACCGCGACCGCCAGCGGATCTCTCTGGGGCTGAAGCAGACCCAGGAGGACCCGTGGCAGAAGGTCCTCAACGAGTACAAGGAGGGCGACGTCGTCGACGGCAAGGTCACCAAGATCGTCGCGTTCGGCGCCTTCGTCCAGATCCTTCCGGGGGTCGAGGGCCTCGTCCACATCTCCGAGCTCGCCCAGCACCACGTCGAGAGCCCCGCCGAGGTCGTACGGCCCGGCGACGAGCTGCAGGTCAAGATCCTCGAGGTCGACGACTCCCGCCGCCGGCTCTCCCTGAGCGTCAAGCGGGTGGAGGGACAGGAGCTGCCCACCCGCGAGGTCAGCGACGACGTCGTCATCGAGGACGCTGAGCCGCCGGACGATCTGGTGCCGGCGCCCGAGGCTGAAGAAGCGTCGGTGGCTGAGGAAGCGCCCGATGCTGAGGCAGAGGCAGCGCCTGAGGCAGACGCCGAGGCAGAAGCAGAGGCCGAGCCCGTGCCCGAGGAGCCGGCCGCCGAGGTCGTGCCCGAGGCGCCGCCGGAGGAGACCGTCCCGGAGGAGTCCCCCTCGGAGGACCCACCCGCCGAAGAGCCTCCCGCCGAAGAGCCTCCCGCCGAGGAGCCACCTCCCACGCAGGATTGACGCGCTTCGTAGGCCTCACCGGAGGCATCGGAGCGGGGAAGTCGGAGACGCTGGCGGCGTTCGAGCGAGCCGGAGCCGCGACCCTCTCGACCGATCGTGTCACCCACGACCTGCTCGACGACGACCAGGTCAGGTCCGCGCTCGTCGAGCGCTGGGGGCCGCAGGTCGCGCCGGAAGGAAGCGTTGACAGGCAGAAGGTCGGGGAGATCGTCTTCGACAATCGCGAAGAGCTCGCCTGGCTCGAGAGCGTGATGCACCCGCGCGTCGGCACCCACGTGCTCGAGTGGCGCCAGGACCTCGGGCCCGACGTGGAAATCGCCGTCGTCGAGGTGCCCCTTCTCTTCGAGGCGGCGATGGAGGACGCGTTCGACGCGACGGTCGCCGTCGTCGCCGATGACGAGATCCGGGACGCGCGACTGCGTGAGCGCGGCCAGCCCGGCCTCGCCGGCAGGGAGGAACGGCAGCTCGATCAGGCAGAGAAGGAGAGCCGTGCCGACCACGTCATCCGCAACGATGCCTCGCTTGAGGAGTTGGAGACAGCAGTGAACGAGTTGATCGGGCAGATGCGGGCGGGGAGCGGCGGATGAGCCCCGGCGCGTCCGTGCGGTCGGCGCGCACGCGCTCGCGACGCAGCAGCACCCGCTCCAAGACGCGGCGCACGAGCCAATCGAAGGTGCGCCGGCGATCGCAGCGACGGCGCCGCGCCCTGGTGATCGGCGGGACGCTGATCGTCGGCGCTCTGGGCGGCTTCGTGCTCGCCAACAGCGACCGCTTCCAGAGGTCGCTGGAGGAGGTCACCCTGCCGCTTCAGCACGAGGACATCATCCGCCAGCAGGCCGCCCAGAAGGACGTGCCCGCGGATCTGATCGCAGCGGTGATCTACACCGAGTCCCGCTTCCGGGATCAGACCTCACATGCGGGCGCACGCGGCCTGATGCAGATCACGCCCGCCACGGCGAAGGTCATCGAGAGCCTGAGCGGCGGGCAGACGTTCAAGTTCGCCGATCTCGCCAACCCCGACATCAACATCCGATACGGGACCTTCTACCTCCACTACCTGATCCAGAAGTTCGGCGACAACGAGATCGCGGCGCTGGCCGCCTACAACGCCGGCGAGACGAACGTCAGCGCCTGGGGCGGCTCGAGCCTGAGCCTTGGCGACATCCCCTTCCCCGAGACCCGCGACTACGTAGAGAATGTCCTCGCGAAGCGCGGCGAGTACGCGCGGCATTACCGTCACGAGCTCGGACTCGACTGAGGCCTGTCGAGGGAGAAACCATGGAGCTGAGTCGCCGAAACCGCAGCCTGCTGTCCATCGTGACCTGTGCGTCCGCGCTGGCCGTTTGCGGGACCCCGTCCACCGCCGCCGCGGCGCCGCGGGCGCGCTCCGCGATCGTCGGGGGTGCCGCCGCCAACCCAGCGCAGTGGCCATACGCCGTCGCCATCTTCCGCAAGGGGCACATGCACTGCAGCGGATCGGTGATCGGCCCGACCAAGGTCCTCACCGCGGGGCACTGCGTCGACGGCTTCGACCTCGCCAACTTCCAGGTGGTCATCGGGCGCCCGACCCTGCGCGACGCGTCGGTCGGGCAGTCGATCGGCGTGGTCTCCGGCCGGGTGCACCCCGACTTCGAACAGACGGGCCTGCATGACGTGGCCGTGCTCAACCTGGCACAGGCGACGACGGCCCAACCGATCGCCCTGGCCACCCCGGATCAAGACGCCGCCACGACGGCGATCGGCGGTCAGCTCAGCGTGGCCGGTTACGGCGCGACCAACCCGTTCGGCACGCATCTCGCCGGGTTTCTGAAGGCGACGATCGAACAGGTGCGAACCGACCAGAGGTGCCTGAAGTCCTACACGAGCGACCTCTACGCACCAGAGAGCATGATCTGCGCCCTTGGCGCTAGGCGCAAGAAGGGAGGCCGCTTCAAGATCCACACCTCGGCCTGCTCCGGCGACAGCGGCGGGCCTCTCGTCGCCGACACCTCGACCGGCCCAGTCGAGGTGGGCACCGTCTCGTACGGCGGGGCGCTCTGCGGGCTGCCGGCGGCCCCGACCGTCTACTCGAGGGTCTCGGCGAGCCTGGATTTCATCAACGCCGGCTAGCGGCGACCAGGGCGCTCCATTTCGGAGCGAAGGGCGAAGCCGTCTACCGCTTCTTGTGCTTCTTGTGCTTCTTCTTGTCGGTGACCACGATTCGCTCCTGCATCTGCGTCGGGTGCAGGGCGCAGAAGAACCTGTAGGTCCCGGGTCGGTCGAGCTTCTGCGTGTAGGTGCGGTTGCCGTCGAGGTTGTCGGAGCCGATCCCGAGCGGGCCGTTCGCGAGCGTCAGGTTGTGGAGCTCGGTCCCCCCGAACTGCCAGGTGAGGGTCGACCCCCTGCGCACCCGGAGGTTGGGGTCGCCGAAGAAGCGGTCGCCGACCGGGATCACGGTCCCCGAGGAGGCGTTCCGGAACTGCCCGGGCGGGCCATCGATCGTGGTGGCCTGGCCGTTGGCATCGAGCCCGGTAAGCGGGATCGTGAACGGGATCGGCCCTGAGCGGCCGGGTTGAGTGGTCTTCAGGACCTCCCAGTCCGGAATGGGCCCGCAGTTCTGCGTCACCGACGGGTTGGGCGCGAAGTAGGCGACCAGGATCCCCATGACGCGGACGTGGGGCTGAGAGTCGTCGTAGATCGAGTTGAGCCGGAGGGTCTCGCCCGCGTGGATGGGAAGGCCGCTGGTGCTCCGGAAGGCGCTCATATTGATGGGCCCGGGCTCATGCAGGACCGGTCTGACGTTGTAGAACGGGTGGTCCGGCAGCCCCCAGGTCGGATCCGACTCGGCCACCTGGCGGTTCCCGCAGTCGGGCTGCGTCAATGTCTCCTTGATCGCGCCGCCGTGGACGTGCCCGGCCCCGGCGATCAGGTCGCCGCTCTGCTGGAAGGTGATGTCGTGGGTGGCGTCGGTGGTCGGCGTCGCCCTGACCTTCTTGTGCTTCTTCTTGTGCTTCTTGTGCTTCTTGGCGGCCGAGGCCTGGCCATCGCCGCTCTTGTGTCCCCTCTTCGCCTTCTTGGCCTTCGGGGCGACGCCCGGGATGTTGTAGATCGGGTCGGCGTGGCAGTCGCGGACGTCGAACCAATACGGCGTCACCGGGGTGAGAGCCGGATTGGAGTCGATCGTCACCTCGTAGTGGATGAACGCGTGGTCGGAGTTGGACCTGTGATTCATCACCATCGCCACCACGGCCCAATTGTCGTGGTGGGTGGGATCGGTCCACCTGGTCCTGTACCCATAGCCGGCGGGCAGCGACATCTTCGCCCGCTCCTCGCCGGCTGCGTAAAAACGCTGCGGGGCGAACGTGTTGCCGAAGTCCTTGCGGCCGTCGAAGCCGGTGTAGCCCTGGCCTTGGCAGGTGGAGTCGGTGCGGTTGATGTTGATGAAGACGATGTGGTGCAGCATCAATCGCTGAATGGGGACCTGCGCGCCGGTGACGTCATCGACGACGTCGGTCTCCATGTGGGTGATAAAGCCGTCCTGCGGCGGCGTGGGCACGCCCATGTACCACTGCCTGACCTCGTAGCCCCCGATCGTGCCGGTGGGGACGTTGCACTCGTAGGTCGTCAGCGTGCCGCCGGCAGGCGTGCCGCCGTCGCAGCCCGCAGCCGGAGGGGTCGCCGATGCCGCGGCGGGCGCGAACAACGCAACAGCCGCGACTATCCCGAACAGTCCCGCGAATCCGGCCGTCCTGGCACCGGCCCTCGATCGAGTCCGCGCTTCCTTGCGCGACCGTCCCACTCTCTCCTCCTCCTTGTGACCCCCGTTATGACTCGGGGTCGACCAGCCAACGGACAGTAGCAGCGGCCCAGTAGGCCTCCGACGCCGAATGGCGCGCCCTTCGCCACCAGTACGCTGAGTCCATGCCGAAGTTCAAGCTCAATCCGGCCTACACGCCGACCGCGGACCAGCCAAAGGCGATCGAGGGACTCGCCCAGGGCATCGAGTCGAAGCAGGGCGTCCAGACACTGCTGGGCGCAACGGGTACGGGAAAGACGTTCACGATGGCGGCGACCATCGAGCGGGTCCAGCGCCCTGCCCTGGTCATCGCGCACAACAAGACACTGGCCGCTCAGCTCTGCAACGAGTTCCGTGAGTTCTTCCCGGAGAACGCCGTCGAGTACTTCGTCAGCTACTACGACTACTACCAGCCCGAGGCCTACGTACCCGCGCAGGATCTCTACATCGAAAAGGACTCCTCGATCAACGACGAGATCGACCGCCTCCGCCACGCCGCGACGGCGTCCCTCTTCGCCCGCGACGACGTGATCATCGTCGCCTCGGTCTCCTGCATCTACGGGATCGGCTCGCCGGATCTCTACCGCGAGCAGATGCAGCTCTTCAAGGTGGGGGATTGGATCGACCGCCAGGACGTCTTCCGCAAGCTGGTCGGGATGCAGTATCGGCGCAATGACCAGAACCTGGCCCGCGGCGCCTTCCGCGCCCGGGGCGAGGTCCTCGAGATCTTCCCCGCGTATGCGGAGTCCGCGTACCGGATCCAGCTCTTCGGCGACGAGATCGAGGCGATCCAGCACTTCGACCCGCTCACCGGCGAGGTCCTCGACGTGATCGACCATGTCTCGGTCTGGCCGGCGAGCCACTACGTCGTCAAGGAGGAGACGATGGAGCGCGCGGTCGACGAGATCGAGCGGGAGCTGCGCAACCAGGTCGCGCACTTCGAGGAGCACGGCAAGCAGCTGGAGGCACACCGGCTCCAGCAGCGCACCCGCTACGACATGGAGATGATGCGCGAGCTCGGGTTCTGCCCCGGGATCGAGAACTACTCGCGGATCCTCGACGGCCGGCCGCCCGGGAGCCCGCCCTACACGTTGATCGACTACTTCCCCGACGACTTCGTCCTCTTCGTCGACGAGTCGCACCAGACGATCCCGCAGCTCGGCGGTATGTACGAGGGCGACTTCTCCCGTAAGTCGACGCTGGTCGACTTCGGATTCCGCCTGCCGAGCGCGGTGGACAACCGCCCGCTCAAGTTCGACGAGTTCCTCGACCGGATCGGTCAGATGGTGCTGGTTTCGGCAACGCCGGGGCCGTGGGAGAGGGCCGAGTCCTCCAACGTCGTCGAGCAGATCGTCCGCCCGACCGGGATCGTCGATCCCGAGGTCGAGGTCCGCGAGACGAGGAATCAGATCGACGACCTGATGAACGAGGTCCGGATCCGCTCCGAGAAGGACGAGCGCGTGCTCGTCACGACCCTGACCAAGAAGATGGCCGAGGACCTGACGGAATACCTGCTCGAGCACGGCTTTCGGGTCCGCTACCTGCACTCCGAGATCGACACGCTGGAGCGGATCCAGATCATCCGCGAGCTTCGCCTGGGCGAGTACGACGTCCTGGTCGGAGTCAACCTCCTGCGGGAGGGGCTCGACCTCCCGGAGGTCTCCCTGGTCGCGATCCTCGACGCGGACAAGGAGGGATTCCTCCGCGGTGAGACCAGCCTGATCCAGACGATCGGCCGGGCCGCCCGTAACGTCGAGGGCCGCGTCCTGATGTACGCGGACAAGGAGACCGACGCGATGCGCAAGGCGATCGGCGAGACGGACCGCCGTCGCGCCATCCAGGTCGCATACAACGAGGAGCACAACATCACCGCAGCGACCGTCACCAAGGGGATCTCCGACATGACCGAGTTCCTGGCGATGGAGTCGAACGCTCCCCGGCGCCGCCGGCGCCGCCGGGACGAGACGGCGACCAAGACACCGGAGGAGCTCGAGAAGCTGGTGATCGAGCTGGAGGAGGAGATGCTCGCCGCGGCGGACGACCTTCGCTTCGAGGAGGCGGCGCGGATCCGCGACGAGCTCAAGGAGCTGCGGGCGGATCTCGACGCGATCCGCGCCTAGCCATCGGAAAGGGGCTGAGGGATGAGGATCGGGATCGTTGGGGCCGGCCATATCGGCGGTAACTGTGCGAGGCAGGTCGCCAAGGGCGGCCACGAGGTGAAGTTGAGCGGGCGCGACCCGTCCAAGCTCGAGCCGCTCGCGGCCGAGATCGGGGACGCCTCGAGCGTCGGGACGCCCGTCGAGGCGGCGGAGTTCGGCGAGGTGGTGGTCCTCTCCGTTCCCTGGGACGGAATCGACGACGCCATCGCCGCTGCCGGGGGTCTCGACGGAAAGATCGTGATCGACACCACGAACTTCTACGGCGGCAACAGCCCACCGGCGGAGGGGGAGACACAGGCGCAGCACAATGCAGCGCGAATGCCAGGCGCGCGCTACACGAAGAGCTTCAACACCCTCACCTCCGGCTTCCAGGCGGAGGCAGCCTTCCGGCCGGAGGCGGAGCGCGTAGTCCAGTGGGTCTGTGGGGACGACCAGGAGGCCAAGCGGATCGTGATGGACCTGATCGCCGACGCCGGCTACGCCCCGGTGGATCTCGGCGGCACGGCCGACGCCGCGGTGATGGAAGCACCTGGTGGGCCGGGCGCCGTCTACGGCGAGGAGTACCGGCTGCCGGACGGCGGGAAGGTGGTCGAGGCGGTCAAGGCGGGGAAGGAGATCCCTCCGACCCCGACGTACTCGTGAGCACCGAGGGCGTGCAGGCCCGAGGCTAAGTCGCGGTGTCCTCGGCGTTGTATTGGTCGAGGAGGGCCTGTTCCTGGTCCGCCTTCGGGAACATGAAGAAGACGAGCGCGGCGCCGAGCAGGATCGCGGCGATCCCCGCCGTGTAGGCCCACTTGTCGCCCTGCAGGAACGAGGTCTTGGCACCGGCGATGATCTGGCTCGAGTACTGCGGGTATTGCTCTGCAGTGGTGGCTGCGCTGGAGAAGGACTTGGTCAGCTCGCCCTGGACGTTGGTTGTGACGTGGCTTGCGTTGGGCGAGGCGGCGATTGCCGCTCCTGCGGCCGCCGCGTAGCCGGCGGTGAGCAGGGCCCCGAGGATCGACTGCATGATCGCGCCGCCCAGATCGCGCTGCAGGTCGGCTGTGGCGGAGGCCATCCCCGCTCGCCTGACCGGAACCGAGCCGGTGAGCGAGTGCGAAGCCGGAGTCCCGGCGAAGCCGACCCCGATCCCGACCAGTGCGTAGCCAAGGCCCACCTTCCAGTAGGCGATGTCGTCCTTCCAGAGCAGCAGCATGATGATGAAGCCGAGTAGGCAGAAGAAGTAGCCGAGCAGCAGCGTGAACCGAGCCCCACGCGTCTCGACCAGCTTCGCCGAGCGGGGCGCCACGAGCACCATGCAGATCGCCGCCGGGATGATGGCCAGGCCGGCGTCCAGGGTCGAATAGTCGAGCACGTTCTGCAGGAACTGCTGGCCGATGAACAGGGCGGCCATCAGCGTGCCGAAGACGATGATCCCCGCACATGCCGCTACCCAGAAGACGCGGCGGGAGGCGATCTTCAGGTCGTAGAGCGGGGCTTGCACCCGGCGCTGGCGGATGACGAACGCCGCCGCTGCGGCGAGGGCGATGGCCCCCATGCTGATAGCGAGCACTCCCTTTCCGGGCACCGGGGCCACGTTGATGGCGAAGATCAGCGCCGCCACGAGCACGATCGAGAACACGCCGCCGAGATGGTCGATCCGCTCGGTCGCCTCGTTGACATGGGCCGGCACGTAGCGCCATGCCATATAGAGGGCGACGAAGGCAAGTGGGAGGGTGACGAGGAAGACCGAGCCCCAATCGAATCCGGTCAGCAGTGCACCAGAGAGCAGCGGCCCGAGCGCTGAGATTCCTCCGCCCAAGGCGGACCACAACGCGATCGACTTTGTCCGCGCCGGCCCCGACCAGAGCGCGGTGATCAGGGCGAGGGTGGTGGGGAAGGCCATGCCGGCAGCCAGCCCGCCGATCAGCCGAGCCAGGAAGAGGACACCCAGGGAGGGCGCAAAGGCTGCCGCGAGCGATGCCGGGATCGCGAGGCCGGTACCCGCGATGAGCATCATCTTTCGCCCGTAGCGGTCGCCGAGCGCGCCGAAGTAGAGCACCGACGCGGCGAGACCGAGCGAGTAGCCCACTGCCACGAGGTCGAGGCCGGTTTGCCCCGCGTCGAAGGCTTTGCCGATGTCTGGCAGGGCGACGTTGGCCACCGCCAGGTTCAGGTTGGCCACAGCCGCGACGAGGATCAACGCGGTGAGGACGACCGGCGCGTGCGCGGGAGCTTCAGCCTTGTCGGACGCGTTCACTCGCGGCCACCGTACAGTGCCAGATCGTGGAAGCGCGATCGCCCACGCCGCGATGGTCCGTCCTCATTGTTCTGGCCGCGGCTCAGTTCCTGATGGTGCTGGATCAGTCGGTGATGAACGTCTCGATCTCGCAGCTCGTCGCGGACTTCGACACGAGCGTGACCACGATCCAGGCGGTGATCACCCTCTACTCGCTGACCATGGCAGCGCTGATGATCACGGGGGGGAAGTTCGGTGACTTCTGGGGCCGGAAGCGCATCTTCTTCATCGGCCTCGTGGTCTACGGAGTCGGCTCCGGACTCACGGCAGTCTCCTGGAACGTCCCGGCCCTCACGATCGGCTGGTCGGTCCTCGAGGGGATCGGTGCGGCGATGGTGCTGCCGGCTCTGGTCGCCTTGGTGGCCGGCAACTTCGAAGGAAGCGCCCGGGCGACCGCCTATGGGGTCCTGGGCGGCGTGGCAGGGGCGGGAATCGCAGTCGGGCCGATCCTGGGCGGCTGGGTGACGACGAATTTGACCTGGCGCCTGGTCTTCGTCGGCGAGGTCGTCATCGTGATCGGGATCCTGCTGGCGACGCGGCTATTGCGCGAGCCGGAGAGCGGAGACCGGCCGAAGAGTCTGGACTGGGTGGGATCCGTGCTGTCGGCACTTGGCCTTGGACTGCTCGTATTCGGCGCGCTGCAGGCGAGCAACTGGGGCTGGCTGGCTCCCAAGAACTCCCCGGTGGAACCGTTCGGCTTCTCTCTGGCCCCGTTCGTGGTCGCCGGCGGCGCCCTGACGCTCGCCGCCTTCCGCGCCTGGGAGCGCCGGCGGGAGCGCACCGGCTTCGATCCGCTGGTTCACTTCCGCCTCTTCCGCATTGCCACTCTCCGCGGAGGGCTCGGGATGTTCCTCGCTCAGAACCTGATCCTGATGGGGATCTTCTTCACGGTGCCCCTCTACCTACAGGTCGTGCAGGGATTCGACGCGTTCCAGACCGGCCTGAGGATGCTGCCTGTATCGGTGACCATGCTGCTCACCGCCGCGTTGGCGTCGCGCTTGGCCTCTCGCTGGCCTGCGCGCCCGATCGTGCGGGTCGGGCTTGGGCTCCTGCTCGTCGCGACGCTGCTTCTGATCTCCACGATCGATCCCAACATCGACAACACCGGATTCGCGATCGCGATGGCGATCTTGGGGATCGGGTTCGGGTTGATCGTGTCCCAGCTCGGCAACGTCGTGCAGTCCTCGATCAACGACCAGGATCGCGGCGAGGCCGGCGGGCTCCAGTACACGGCGCAGCAGCTCGGGGCGGCTCTCGGCACGGCGCTGATCGGCGCGGTACTGATCACGGGCCTGTCGGCGGCGTTCGAGAACAAGATCGCCGACGACCCGCAGATCTCTGCCGATGTGAGCCAGCAGGTGAGCACGCGCCTGGACGGCCAGGTGAGCTTCGTGGCCTCCGACCAGGTGCGGACGGCGGCCACGGAGGCGGGCCTCGACCAGTCCACCACGAGCGCACTGGTTGACAGCTACGAGCACGCGCAGCTGCAGGCGCTGAAGACGGCACTGCTGTTCGCCGCACTCGTCATCGTCGCCGCGTTTTGGACGACCGGCCGGCTGCCGACGCAACGCTTCGATCAGATGGCCGCCGACAGCGGCGCCGGCTAGCTCAGCTCGGCTTGTCTTGACCGAGAGCGGATTCGATCGCGGCGAGCCGTGCCTCGATTCGGTTCAGCTGCGGCGAGGTGTCGCTCTCGTCGCTTTCCGCGTGGTGCCGCCGGGCCTGCTCGATCAACGAGGCGGTGACGGCGGCGGTCATCACGGCGATGAACCCGATGCCTGTGACCATGACGACCGTCCCGATCACACGGCCGACGGTCTCGTGGGGAACGACGTCTCCGTAGCCGACTGTGGTCACCGTCTGGACGGCCCACCAGAGACTCGTTCCGATATCGGAGAACTCCTTGTGGTCCAGGAGTCTGATCGCTAGGCCTCCCCCGATGGTGACGATGAACGTCACGCCCACGATGAGTTGGGTGGCCCGGGAGACGGTCAGTGGCCTGCGCGTCAGGAGCTTCGCAGCCCTGGGTCTTGCGACGGGAGGCTGGTTGTTGGCCATGGGCCTGATTCTCGCGTACTACGCTGTGCGGAATGGCCGATCGCAATCAGGCGGAGGAGCTGGCGGCACAGGCCGCGGAGACCGTGCGCCGCGTCGTGGTGGAGGCCGAAGCACGCGCGAAGGAGATTCTCCGCGAGGCCGACGCCGAGGCATCCCGCACCAGGGAGGCCGCCGAGGCCGAGGCCGCCAGGATCCGCGAGCGGGCCGAGGCGGACGCCCGGGGGCAGATCGAAGCCGCCAAGCGGGCCCTCGACGAGCTCGGTGGCACGCTGGTGGCGGCCGCGTCCGAGGCGCTGCCCGCGGCGGAGACGCCCGAGCCGGAACCTGCGCCCGAGCCGGAACCCGAACCGCAGCCGCAGCCCGAGATACCCGAGCCCCCCGGCGCTCCCGAGGCCCCAATCTCGCCTCCGGCGCCGAACGGCAACGATGCCGCCGAGCGACTGGTGGCGATGAAGCTCGCAGTGGATGGCAAGGACCGCGCCGCCATCGAGGCCGAGCTGGGCGAGAGGTTCGGCGCCGCCGACCGATCGGCCCTGCTCGACGACGTGCTCAGCCGCGCCACTCGCTGAGCCGGGCTACCTGACGCGCGTCACCCAGGTGGAGTCTTGTGCGCTGAGGCCGTCGCCGTCGTAGGCCTTGGCCACGACGGTGTGCTTGCCGTAGGAGAGCTTCTTCGTGCCCTTCCAGTTGTACGTGTACGGGGCGCCGTAATCGGACTTGATCAGCTTGCCGTCGACCAGGAAGTCGACCCGAGAGACACCCTGGTCGTCGCCCGCGCTCGCGGAGAGGTAGAGCGCGTTTGTGAAGTCCTGACCGGCGACGGGCTTGAGCAGGGCGACGGTCGGCGCCTGGTTGGTCGGGGGCGGCGGAGTCGGGTCCGGAGCGGGAGCCGGAGCCGGAGCCGGATCCGGCGGCGGTGCGGGGGCGGGGTCCGGAGGAGGGGTGGAGGAGGCACCGGTCGCGTAATCGCGGAAGGCGTAGTAGGCCGGCTTCGGGGTGAAGTCCTTGTGCATCATCCCGAAACCGCCGTCATAGTCGGAGGACGAGGTGCTCCAGTAGTCCTCGCGAAAGTTGTACCAGAGGGCCACCTGGACATAGGGGTCCTGATCAGCGATCTGATACGCCCGGGTCAGGTAGTTGGCTTGGGTTTGCTCGTCGACGATGCATGAACCGCTCGAGGCCGACGACCAGCCCATCTCGGTGAACCAGATCGGCTTGTCGTCCCCGGCGGCGACCATCGAGTTGTGGATCTCCCGGTAGCCGGTGTATGAGTACTGGCTGATGCGCCCGCCACTGGTGGAGGCCGAGTCGGGCGAGTTGCAGGTGTACGGGTGGACGCCCATGACGTCGAAGTAGCCCTTGGCGCCCGCGGCGTAGGCGGCCTCGATGTAGTGATAGTCGTTGGTGGAGACTCCCCCGAAGACCACCTGGGCCGAGGGGTCGGCCGCCTTGATCGCGGGATAGCTCGCCTTCAGCAGCTGGGTGTAAGCCGCGGCATCCGGACCGGAGGGCCAGAAGCGGCTGATGTTCTCCTCGTTCCAGATCTCGTAGGCCTGAACCTGACCCTTGTAGCGATTGGCGATGAAGCTCATGAAGTCGGCGAGGTCCTGCGGGTTCCTCGGGGCCGCGTACTTATTGGTCGATCCGCTCGCCCACTGCGGCGTCTCGATCACGTCGAGGATGACCTTCACACCCGCGGCACGGGCAGCCGCGACGGCCGCATCCTCGTCCTGCAGGTTCCAGGAGGAATAGGAGCCCTTGCTCGGCTCCATGTCATGCCAGCCCAGGCCGATCCTGGTCCAGCGAACGCCTGCGTCAGTCATCGCGGTCGCCGTCTGCTGCTTCTGTGCGCTGGAGATCCCCCAGGAGAGATCGGACACCACGCCCGGCTCGGCGGCGCGAGCAAACGACGGAACCACGATCGCGAGCAGCGCTGCCAGCATCAGCGACACCCCGAGGAGCGGGGCCAGCGCGAATCGCTTCTGAGGGGTGTGATGAGGCATGTCCCTGCCCCATCGGCGCCCGCCCCAGGCGGGCTCAAAGGCTCAACGCAAATTGGACAGGAGTAGTACACGCGGCTAAATCACCTGCCTACGAGGGCATACCAGGGCGTCTGGGCCGCTAGGCGGTCGCGGGCGCCGGCTCGCGCCGGAGAATGCCGATGTACGCGATGGCGCCCGGAATAGTCGGTAGCCAGAAGGAGAACGCTCGATACGAGAGCACCGACACGATCGCCAGGCCGTCCGGCACGCCGAATGCGATCAGCGAGCCGATCATGCCGCCCTCCACGCCGCCGATGCCGCCCGGCAGCGGGAGCAGGTTGGCGGTCATGCCGATGAAGTACGAGGCGACGATGACGCCCGCCGGCGGGGGCGAGCCGAAGGCGTGCATGCAGGCCCAGAGGACCGCGATGTCGAAAGCCCACCATCCCGTGGCCGAGAGCCCGTTGAGGGGGCGGTCCCGGAGCGTCGCGATCGCGCCGCGGACCCCGCCCGCCAGCGTGTTCGGCACGGTCGCGAGTGCCGCGCGCCAGCGCCCTTCGCGGCTCGGGTCGCGCAGGCGCTCGGTGGTCTCGCGCAGCTCTCCGCCGAAGTACCCGATCAGGAGGCAGGCGACGATGATCAGCGCCGCGACCGCGGCGGGGATCAGGGTGAACGCCAAGGGGCTCGGCCCGGAAAGGATCCCGATCCGCAGGCCAAGCCCGGTGAGCAGGATCGCCCCCATGTAGACCGTGTAGAGGAGCACCAGCATGGTGGCCATGCGAAGCGCCACAAGCGAGGCGGAGAGCCCATCGCGTCGCAGTGCCCACGCCGTCAGCGCGATTCCGCCGATCCCGCCGGCCGCGAGCAGCCTGGTCGCGGCCAGGCTCGCCAGGGTGATGCGGTAGCTCTGCGCCCAGCCGATCCCGGCCTCGCGCCCGATCACTCCGCGAAAGAGCGCGACGTAGCAGAAGAAGGAGAGGATCTCGAGGATCAGCCCGGCGGTGAGCCACCCGGGCTCGCCGCGATCGAGCCTCCTCCAGGTGTCGCCGAGGCCGGCGAGGTTCGGCAGCACGATGTAGAGGGCGCCGAGGGAGACGGCGGCGAAAGCCAGCCCGATCAGCAGCTGCTTCCTGGTTACGCCTCTCGGTGCCTCGTTCATTCGCGGCGGAACGTCCCCGGCTCCCCGCCGGCGCGGGCGCCCTCCGCGTACTCGGCCAGGTCCTGGCTCCAGAACTCGACCACGTTCCGATCGGGGTCAGTGACGTATATCGCGCGGCCTGGGCCGAGCTGAACCGGCCCCTCGACCTCGGCGCCGGCCGCCTCGATCCGATCCTTGAGGCGATCGATCTCCGCGTCGGCCACGCTGAACGCGTAGTGGACGTGCGCGCCGCCGCGCCCGCCCGCGAGCCCGATCTGCTCGGTCCAGAGCCCGAGCCTGGCCGTCTCGCCGACCAGATACCAGTAGCGGCCCTCCGCGCCCTCGCCATAGAGGGTCTCCTCGAATCCGAGCACGTCCCGGTAGAAGCGGCGTGCAGCCTCCAGATCGGACACTTCGAGGACGAGTTCCGAGATCCCGCTGACTGGCGGCCTCCCGTTCATGGGGGCGAGCTTAACCTGGCCCGGCGGCGTCATCTGAGCGTGGCCGATGGGGAACGCCCGTTCGGCTCCTATCATCGACGTAATGGCTGCTTCCGACCGCATGGTCATCCGCGGCGCGCGCGAGCACAACCTCAAGGACGTCGACCTCGAGCTGCCGCGCAACGCCCTGATCGTCATGACCGGCCTCTCCGGGTCCGGCAAGTCGAGCCTTGCCTTCGACACGATCTATGCCGAGGGGCAGCGCCGGTACGTCGAGTCGCTCTCCGCTTATGCCCGCCAATTCCTCGGCCTGATGGAGAAGCCGGACGTCGACTCGATCGAGGGTCTCTCGCCCGCGATCTCGATCGATCAGAAGACGACCTCGCGCAACCCGCGCTCGACGGTCGGCACGGTCACCGAGGTCTACGACTACCTCCGCCTGCTCTGGGCGCGCATCGGCAAGCCCCACTGCCCCGAGTGCGGTCAGCCGATCGAGGGGCAGTCCGTCGAGCAGATCACCGACCGCGTCATGACCCTGGAGGAGGGGACGCGGTTCATGGTGATGGCGCCGGTGGTCAGGGGGCGCAAGGGCGAGTTCGAGAAGCTCTTCGAGCAGTTCCGGCTGGAGGGCTACTCCCGGGTCCGGGTCGACAACGACTTGAGGCGCCTGGACGAGGAGATCAAGCTCGACAAGAAGTTCAACCACGACATCTCAGTCGTGGTCGACCGCCTGGTGATGAAGAACGACCTGCGGCGCAGGCTTTCGGAGTCGATCGAGGCCGCGGCGGCCCTGGCCGGCGGCGTGGTCGAGGTCGACGTGCTGGAGGAGGGAAGCTCCGGCGACGCTGAGGCCAGCGATGGTTACTCCGAGCCGCGGGAGGGCGGGGTCAAGGGCGCGAGGGGCGCGGGCCAGCTCCCGTCGGGCGTGGCCGATCGTCTCACCTTCAGCGAGCGCTTCGCATGCCTCAACTGCGGCACCTCCATCCCGGAGCTCGAGCCGCGGATCTTCTCGTTCAACTCGCCGCACGGCGCCTGCGAGCGCTGTCACGGGCTTGGCTTCCAGCGGGTGGTCGATCCGGAGCTCGTCGTCCCCGACCCGACCCTGTCGCTCTCCGAGGGGGCTCTGCAGCCCTGGCGGGTGGGGCACTCCCGCTACTGGAAGCGGCTGGTCGAGGCCGTCGCCGAGGATTACGGGATCGATCCGGACACCCCCTGGCAGGAGCTCTCCGACGAGGACCGGGCGATCTTCCTCTACGGCACCGGCGGCGAGCGGCACAAGGTCAACTACACGAATCGCTTCGGCAGGCGGCGGTCCT
>JAWVFG010000012.1:0-6567 GCA_033856335.1 Solirubrobacterales bacterium | reverse complement strand
AGGCGCCTCCCGTCGCCTGGTTCCACTACATACCCCCCAAGTAAGGCCCCTGAGATGTACCCCTGCCCGTTCTGACGGGGCCTGTTTTTACAAGGATCGGCCGCCATGGATGGCGGCCGGTTCTTGTATAGGGGGCACAAAGCCGCTCTCCTTTGGAGCGGAGGGCGAAGCCCGAAGCGACGTATGGAGGGCGGCCGCAGCTGCCCCCGCCTTGTGGCGAAGCCGTAGTGTCACCCGCACAGTGATCTTCGACGAGTGGGAGATCGAGCTCCACGGCCACCGCGTCATCTACCGCATCGCGGGGGACGGGCCGCCGGTCGTGCTGATCCACGGGATGGTCAACTCCTCCAAGCACTGGGAGAGGGTGGCGCTGCGGCTCGCCGAGCGCTACACCGTCGTGGCCCCGGACCTGCTCGGGCACGGCGACTCGGCCGCGGTGCGAGGCGACTACTCGCTCGGCGCGCACGCCTGCAGCATCCGCGACCTGCTGACGACGATCGGCATCGAGCGCGCCACCGTCGTCGGTCACTCGCTCGGCGGCGGGATCGCGATGCAGTTCTTCTACCAATTCCCGCAACGGGTCGAGCGCCTCGCCCTGATCTCGAGCGGCGGCCTCGGCCACGATGTGAGCCCGCTGCTTCGCGGCGCCGCCCTGCCCGGTGCGACCGCCGGGATCTGGCTGGTGGCCAACCGCCGAGTGCGGGCCGCGATCGAGAGGGCCGGCGAGCGCATGCGGGAGCGCGGCAGCCGCAGGGGCGTCTACCTCCAGGCCGTCGCCCGCGCGATGCGGCCGCTCCAGGAGGCCGCCGCCCGCCGGGCGTTCCTGCAGACGCTGCGCGCGGTGATCGACGTGCGGGGGCAGCACGTCAGCGCCATGGATCGCCTCTACCTGCTCGGGGAGCTGCCCACGCTGATCGTCTGGGGCGAGCGCGACAACACCATCCCGATCAAGCATGGGCTCGCGGCCCACGAGCGGATTCCCAACAGCCGCTTCGTCACCCTGCCGAAGGCCGCGCACTTCCCGAACATCGAGGATCCGGAGGGGCTGTCCGACGCCCTGCTCGACTGGCTCGACTCGACCGAGCCGGGATTGATCGAGGACTCCGAGTGGGGAAAGATCGTCGGCGCGCGCTCACCGCGGCGCCAGAGGCTCGGCGCTACGCCCTAGGCCGTAGCGAGCGCGATCGAGTGGTTCGCCCGGATCATGTTTTCCGGGTCCCAGCTGCGCTTCACGTGAGCGAGCCGCTCGCAGGTCTCCGGCGGCAGAATCGCATCGACATCGCAGGGCCGCTCGGCGTAGTTGAGGTAGCCACCCTCCGCGGCCCAGGGCTTCATCGTGTCGGTGAGCTTGTCGAGCTGGGTCTCGATCGGCTCCTTCATCGCGGGGTCCATCAGCATGCCGATCCCGAGCAAGACGAATTCACCATCGAGCTTGTCCATGGCGCCGCCGTTCTCGGCGGGACGGGCGAGCGCGCCGCCGAGGTGGCGGAGCTCCGCGAGCAGCAGCGGGGAACCCGAGTCAGGGCCGTTGGTCGCAACGAAGGCGTCGATCGCTTCGTCGGGCAGCTCGCTGAGCACCGCGTGGTGACCGAGGCCCGGCACCGGCGGCTCGGGGTCCATCGCTATTCGAGTGAGGCCCGGCGCCGGAATCTGCCCGAAGGTGTCCATGATCGGCTCGCCGATCTCGCGCAGAGCGGCGATCATCTTCTCCCCCTCCTCCTGGCTGCCGATGCACGCGGCGGCGATCGACAGGAGCGGCCTGCCGCGCAGCGGCTCCGGGACGTCGGGGATCGGCGGCAGGTTGAGGAAGCGCAGCATGCTGCCGACCTCCTCCGGAGCGGTCGCGGCCCAGTCGCGATATGCCCTGACTCCCTCGGCCCCGACCTCCCCAGGGAAGATGAGGGCGCCGGCATAGGCGTCCGGGACCGGCACCAGCTCGACGTGGAGCGCGGTGACGATCGCGTAACCGCCCCCGCCCCCGCGCATCGCCCAGAAGAGATCGGGGTCGCTACCGGCGTCCACGGTGCGGGCCTCCCCGTCTGCTGTGACGGCTTCGATGGCGGTCACCCTGTTGCAGGCCCAGCCGTACTTGCGGCCCAGCCAGCTGAGCCCGCCACCGAGTGTGTAGCCGACGATCCCCACGTTGGGGGACGTGCCCGGCATGGAGCACTGTCCCGTCTCGATCGCCGCCTCCCCCACCTCTATCGCCAGCGCACCTGACTCCGCGCGCGCCTTGTTCCCCTCGATGTCCACGCCGCGCATGCGTTCGGTCTTGATCAGGATCACGTCGTCGAGCGGCTGCAGCGCCATCGCCCCGTGCCCGGTGCCCTGTCCCGCGACCTTCAAGTCGTTGTCCCGCGCGAAGCGGACCACCTTGGCTACGTCATCCGCGCTCTCCACCAAGGCGACCGCGCGCGGCTGCTGGTCGGCCGCGAGATTCCATGCCTGGCGCGCCTCGTCCCAGTCGGAGTCGCTCGGGGTGGCGACCTGTCCGCGAATCTCGAGCTTTGAGAAGTCGGCCACGGCGGGGGACTGTGTCAGCAGGCGGGGCCGCCCACATCCGTAGTTCCCCGCGTTTTGGTCAAACGGGTCGCGCTGTGGCGCGGCCGTGCATCGGGTTCGGGGTGGCGTCGCCGGGTATCCGCGCCACCCGGTCGAAGGCGATGCGGGCGAAGAGGGCACCGGCGATCGCGGCGACACCTCCCATCACCAGAGCGGCCCGGGGATCGACCGCCTCCGAGAGCCAGCCCGAGAGCGGGCCGCCGATCGGTGTCGAGCCCAGGAAGACGATCGAGTAGAGCGCCATCACCCTGCCACGCATGCTGGGTTCCGAGGCGAGCTGCAGGGATGAGTTGACGGTCGCCGCGAGGGTGACGGTGGCGGCGCCGAGCGGCGCCAGGGCGACCATCTCGAGCGCAAGCGTCGGGGCGCCGGCGGCCACGAGCGAGAGCAGGCCGAAGACGAACGCGGCTCCCACCAGGAGCATCGGGGCGACGGAGGCGCGCGCTCCGTTGATCAGCGCCCCGATGATCGCCCCCACCCCCATCGCGGCCACCAGCGCCGCGTAGGTCGAGGGGCCGCCGTGGAAGGTGAAGCGGGCGAGCAGCGGCAGGACGGCCTGGAAGTTGTAGCCGAGGGTCCCGACGATCGCCATCAGCCCCAGCGGGATCCAGAGCTCGGGCGCGCCGCGGACGTAGCGAAGGCCGGCGCGCACCGCCCCGGCCGCCGGCGCCGCGATCTCGGAAGGGCGCAACTTCGCGGTGTCCATTCCTGCGAGCACCCAGATCATGAACGCGAAGCTCGCGGCGTTGAGCGCGAAGCAGGGCTCCACGCCGATCGTCGCGATCAGGACGCCGGCGAGCGCGGGGCCGATCACGCGAGCGCTGTGCACGAGCACGCTGTTCAGGCTGACGGCGTTGACCACCCTGTCGCTCCCGACCATCTCCATCACGAATGCCTGGCGGGTCGGGTAGTCGACCGCGTTGACGCAGCCACGCATGAAGACGAGCCCGAAGACCATCCAGGGGACGAGCACGCCCTCGAGCGCCAGGGTCAGCATCGTCAGCGGCGCGATCATGTGCAGCCCCTGGGTGAGCAAGAGCAGCCGCCGCTTGGGGACCCGGTCGGCGATCAGGCCGCCCCAGGCGCCGAAGATCAGCATCGGGAGGAACTGGAGGGCGGTTGTGAAGCCGACCGCGATACCGCTGTTGGTCAGCGAGAGGACCAACCACATCTCGGCGATCACCTGCATCCAGTTGCCGGACAGCGAGACGAGCTGGCCGGCGAAGTAGCGGCGGAAGTTGGGGATGCTGAGGCTCGCGAAGGATCGGCCGAGTGCCTCCGTCATTCGAGCATCCCCTCCAGCAACTCGGCGGCGCGCTCCAGCGTGCGGCGATCCTCGGGGTCCATCACGGCGATGCGGCTGGCGATGTAGGCGGTCTTGCGCGCACGAAGGCGCTTCAGGTGAATCCTGGCCGCCGGGGTCACGCTGAGGATCGACCCGCGGCCATCCTCCGGGTCCCTGACCCTCTCCAGCAGCCCGGCGTCCTCGAGGTGACCGATGATCCGGGTGGCGGTCGGGCGCTTGATTCTCTCGAGCTCGGCGAGCTCGCTCGGGGAGAGCGGGCCATGTCGCTCGACCGTCGCCAGGGCGGCGACCTGCGAGGGGCCGAGGTCCGTCCCCGCCTCCTGGCGGAGTCGCCTGGCCATTCGCGTGATCGCCCACCGCAGGCGCGGAGCGAGCTCTTCTTTGGCTTCCGGGATGGTTTCCATCTAATAGTTAGCTTAGCAAATCACATTTCCGGGACCCACTGGCCGACTACCCTGCGGGCATGCCACGTTCGCCAGGGAACGTCGTGGTCGTGGCCGCGCTCGGCGTCGTGCTGATCGTGGCCGGAGCGGCGCTCGCCAAGCACCGGCACCACGGAAAGCAGCCGCGCGGGCCCTACCCCAGTCTCGGCAGCTGCCCTGTCTTCCCTCCCTCGTCCGTGGCGTCCACGGCACCGTCGGCCGGGGACGAATCGGCGTGGAACCAGGACATCTCCGCGGCGCCGCTCGACCCCAACTCGGCGAACTACATCGCCTACATCGATGCCCACGGCGGAGACTTCCTGCACCCGGACTTCGGGTCGCCGCGGCAGTACGGCTTCCCCTACTCCGTCGTCGGCAAGAAGCAGAAGCGCACCAAGGTCAACTTCACCGCTTACGGGGACGAGTCCGACCACGGCGCCTACCGCGTGCCGTTCAAGTCACTGGTCGAGGGCGGGCAGACCTCGGACGGAGACCGCCACGTGCTCACCGTCGACGCTGCCAGGTGCAAGCTCTACGAGCTCGGTCGCGCCTTTGCTCGCAAAAACCCGAAGCCTCACTGGAACGCTGACGTAGGAGTGATCTGGGACCTCCGTTCCCTCGGCCTCCGGCCGGAGGGCTTCACCTCGGCCGACGCCGCGGGCCTGCCGATCTTCCCGGGGCTCGTCCGCTACGACGAGGCGGCGACCGGTCACATCAGCCATGCCTTCCGGGTCACGGTTGACTCCACCCAGAACGCGTGGGTCCATCCGGCCTCGCACTGCGCCGGCGACACGAGCAACCCGAGTGCGCCGCCGATGGGCCTGCGCCTCCGCCTCGCGGCCGGCTACGACATCTCCGGAATCACCGGGCCGGCGCACGCGATCGCGGCGGCGATGAAGCAGTACGGCTTGATCGTCGCCGACAACGGGTCCAACTGGTTCTTCTCGGGCACCTCGGACCGCCGCTGGCCCGACGAGAACCTGGATCAGCTCAAGTCGATCCCCGGCTCAGCGTTCCAGGTGGTCCAGAGCGCCGCCGCGATCCACGGCTGCTGACGAAGTCAGCCGCCGCGGGCGGCGGAGACGAGCTGGGGCAGGGGGCTGATCGTCTTGGCGAGGCGGAAGACGTCGGTCGCCTGCGAGACGCTGATCGGAGCCGGGCTCGGGTCGCCGCTGGGGGTGATCGAGAAGCTGCCGACGATGCCGTCGGTGACGTGCGTCTTGAAGAGCGACTTGATCACGCCAGCGCGGGCCGCTCCGCCTGACTCGATCGCGGCCACCAGGACCTCCGCCGCCTCGCCCGCGTAGGGAGCGAAGACCTCGAGAGGCTGGTCGCCTACCTGCGCCCTGAGCTCTTTGACGAACGGCGACCCTTCACCGCTGAGGCTGTTGGGCACCTTGCCGGGCTGGCTGACGAACATCCCCTGCGTGGCCGAGCCCGCCTGGTCGATGGTCGACTGCTGCGCGAAGCCGTCAGGCGCGAGCAGCTTGACGGCACCGTTGTTGGGGCCGAGCACCGCGACCTTGTCCTTGATGATCTGGGCGCCGTTCTGCTCGAGCAGGCCGGCGAGCAGGACCGAGTCTGCTCCGGAGGCCTTCACCTTCTTCATCAGGTCCGTGTAGCTCTTCGCCTTCGGGTCCCACTGGGTGACGCCGGCGACCTGCATGCCGAGCGACTTGGCGGCGCCCTCGAAGGTGTCGGCCTGGCCCTTGCTCGTCGGGTCGTCGGCGGCGACCAGGATGTAGGGGTTGCGGATCCCCTGCTCGTTGGCGAAGGTGGCGAGGCCGGCCATCTGGACCGCGTCGTTCGGGACGACCCGGATGTAGTTGCGCTTCCCGGAGGGGTAATAGACGTTCGGCTCGTCCTTCTTGCAGATGCTGCCGGGCTCGGTCAGGCAGACGAAGGTGTTGCCGGGAGAGACCATCGCCAGGCCGCCGCCGGGCGCCTTGTTGAGCACCGGGATCTCGATCCCCGCGCAGCCGGAGTTGTAGGTGCCGATCACCGCGATCACGTCGGGATCGCTCGCATAGGCCTGGGCGTTGGAGCGGCAGAGGTTCTCGTCCCACTCGCCGGTCGACGCGATGGAGTCGTCGCAGGCCTGGAACGCGACCTCCGTGTTGCCGGCGACCCAGCCCTTGCGCGCGAGCTCCTGGACGATCGCGTCGTTCTGCTGCTTGGAGCGCTCGGCGGAGGCGCCCTTCAGCGGCAGGTCCGAGACGATCAGCTTCGACGGCTTGCCGCTGCCTGAGTACTGGACGTCGCCGCAGTTCGATGCGT
>JAWVFG010000011.1:0-5276 GCA_033856335.1 Solirubrobacterales bacterium | reverse complement strand
TGATCCAGATCCTCCTCTGGGCGCCGCTCGCCTTCGGCCTCGTCGCTGCGCTCTTCCCGCGACAGCTCGTCGGATGGGTGGGGGCGCTCGGGGCCCTCGTCTCCCTCGGCCTGGCGATCGCCGTCGTCGCGGGGTTCGACCCCTCCGGCGGGCTTCAGCACACCGTCGACGAGAGCTGGATCCCGACGCTCGGCGTCCGCTATCAGCTCGGGGTCGACGGGATCAGCCTGTTCCTCGTCCTGCTCACGGCCGTGCTCTGGTTCGCCGCCACGGCCTGGTCGGCGATCAACCCGCCCGAGCGCCCGCGGACCTATTTCCTGATGTTCGGGATCGCCGAGACCGCGGTGCTCGGCGCCTTCCTCGCCCAGGACCTGATCCTGTTCGTCCTCTTCTTCGACTTGATGCTGATCCCGTTCTACTTCCTGTTCGGAAGCTGGGGAACCGAGCATCCGGGCCGGCCCGAGGAGGACGAGGGCCCGATCCGCCCGCAGGCGGCGGTGATCAAGATGATCGTCTACACGCTGGTGGGGTCGCTGCTGATGCTGGTCGGCGCGATCGCCGCGGGCGTCCTCGCGGCGAATGGCGGAGCGATCGACTTCAACATCCAGCACCTCGCCGCCCATCCCCTCGGCACCGGGAGCCAGTACTGGATCTTCTGGTTCTTCGCAGCCGCCTTCCTGGTGAAGATGCCCGCCTTCCCGCTCCACGCCTGGATGCCGGACGCCTACCGGGTCGCGCCATTGCCGGCGCTGGCGCTCTTCTCGGGGGTGCTCTCCAAGGTCGGCGCCTATGGGTTCCTGCGGATCGTGCTGCCGGTCTTTCCGGCGGCCACCAGTCACTTCCAGGAGGTCATCCTGGTGATCGCGGTCGTCTCGATCCTCTACGGCTCGGTGATGGCCTTCACCCAGAACAGCGCCCGGCTGATCCTCGGCTACTCGTCGATCGCGCAGCTCGGCTTCATCACTCTCGGGATCTTCAGCCTCCGCCCCGACGGCGCCGACGGCGCCGTGCTGCAGATGGTCAACCACGGGCTGGTGGTGGCGCCGCTGATGCTGATCGCCGTCCTCCTGGTCGCGCGAACAGGCACTGACGACATCACCAAGATGGGCGGCCTGGCGATGCGCGCGCCCGTGCTGGCCGCTCTCTTCCTGATCGCGACGATGGCCCTGCTCGCCATCCCCGGCTCCTCCAACTTCATGGGCGAGTTCTACATCCTCAACGGGATCTTCCAGGCGAAGATCGTCTACGCCTTCGTCGCCGCGATCGGCATCGCGCTGTCCGCCTACTACGCGCTGCGCCTCTACCAGCACGCGATGCACAACCGCAAGCCCGACGGGATCGAGTCGCGGGAGATCGGCTGGCGGGAGGGCGCAGTGGTCACCGGACTGGTGGCCTGCATCGTCGGTCTGGCGCTCTATCCGGGGCTGATCCTGCATCGAGCCGAGGGCGCGGTGAGCGCGAGCGTCAGCCAGACAACCTGCATCCAGGGCTACTACTACAGCCGCAACACTGCCGTTCCCGCCGGTAACTGCCCGGAGTTGGCTCAGCGATGAGCTTCAACGCCCCCCACATCGACTACGCCGGGCTCTCGCCCGTCATTGCGCTCACCGCGGGGCTGGTCGTCGTCCTCCTCGTCGGCCTGATCCCCCGGATCGGCCGCTTCCGGGTCGCGACCCTGACGCTCGCGGTGCTCGCCGTCACTGCGGCCCGCTGCATCGTCGAGTGGGGATCGAACACCGACCTGGTCGCCGGCGCCCTGCGCCTCGACGCCTTCGGCCTGGCCGCGACGCTGATCGCCTGCACCGCCGCAGCGATAGTCGTGCTGCTCTCGATCCGGGAGCCCGCCGCCGAGGAGGCGACCCACGGCGCCTTCTATGCGCTGCTGCTCGGGTCGGTCCTGGGCATGACCCTGATCGCGCAGGCGCAGAACCTGGTCGCGTTCTTCGTCGCTCTCGAGCTGCTCTCGATCCCGCTCTACATCCTGAGCGCATCGGCGCGGCGCGAGGAGCGCTCGCTCGAGTCGGGCCTCAAGTACCTGATCATCGGCTCGATCGGGTCGGCGACCTTGCTCTACGGCTTCGCCCTCCTCTACGGGGCGTCCGGATCGACCGACTTCTCCGGGATCGCCCACGCGGTCGGGCCCGGCGGGCACGGCAGCGACACCCTGGTCCTGATCGGAACCGCGATGGTCGCGACCGGGCTCGCCTTCAAGACCTCTTTGGCCCCGTTCCATCAGTGGACACCGGACGTCTACCAGGGCGCCCCCACGCCGGTCACCGCCTTCATGGCCGTCGCCACCAAGGCGGCCGCATTCATCGCCCTGGCCCGGCTCTTCGAGGTAGCGCTCGGGCCGATCGCCCACGACTGGAAGCCGGCGCTGGCGGCACTCGCAGTGGCCTCGATCGCGATCGGCAACATCGGCGCGCTCGGCCAGGACTCCCTGAAGAGGCTGATGGGCTACTCCGGGATCGCGCAGGCCGGCTACATGCTCGCCGGGGTCGTGGTCGCGACCGAGACCGGGCTAAAGGCACTCGTCTTCTACCTCGCCGCGTACACGCTGATGAACCTGGCCGTCTTCGCGGTGATCGTCGCCCGGGAGCGGGAGACAGAGCACGGCGACGACATCGAGGCGGTCGCTGGCCTCGGCCGCTCGCGACCGCTGCTCGCCTGGCCGCTGACGATCGGAATGTTCGCCCTTGCGGGCCTGCCCGGCACGTCGGGCTTCATGGGCAAGCTCTTCCTGATCGAGGCGACCGTCGACGGCGACTACACGTGGCTCGGCGTGGTCATCGTGATCGGGACGATGGTCTCCCTCGCCTACTACCTGCGCGTGGTCGCGGCCGTCTGGATGCACCCGGAGCCGGTAGCCGGACCCGCGCAACCCCTGCCGGCGATAGCGGGCGCCGCATCCGACCCACCCCCGGATGCCTCCCCAGAACCGGCGGCGGCCGCTGCCAATTTGGTAGCACCGGCTAGCGGGTCCGCGGAGGAGACCAAGGGCACGGGTCGCTGCCTCCTCATCGCCGGCTCGGGGCTGATCTGCGCGGCGGCCACGGTGGCATTCGGAATCGCGCCGTCGCCGCTGATCGACTGGGCGTCGCACGCCGCCTCGTCGCTGGCGACCACGATCTAGACCGGCTGCGCGAAGCCGCTTCCGCGAGGATGGCGGCCCTTGGGCGTCATCCTCACCATCGTCGCGATTGCCCTCTCCGGCAGCGCCGGCGTATTCGCCGAGCAGCGCTGGCCGGCGACGGCGGTCGGCTGGGCTCGCCGCCTGCTGGTGATCTCCCTCTACACGCTGATCCCGTTCGTCACCTTCTTCAACCTGGCGAGGATCCACCTGAACGCCAACCTCGGCGGTGGCCTGGTGATCGGCTGGGTCGCGATCCTGGCGGCCGTCGCGCTCGCCTGGCTCGCCGGGACCCGGCTGCTGCGCTTGCCGCGACCGAGCACCGGGGCCCTGATCTGCGGAACGGCCGTCCCGAACTCCGGCTACCTCGGCTATCCGCTCTGCGCCTCTCTGCTCGGCTTCCACGCCCTCGGGCAGGCGGTCGTCTACGACATCGTCGTGGTCAGCCCATCACTGCTGCTGCTCGCCTTCGGCACCGGGGCCACCTTCGGACAGCGCGCGGGCGAGGGGCGCAGGGAGCGGATAACGGCGTTCTTCACCCGCAACCCGCCGCTCTATGCCGCGATCGCTGCGCTGATCGCACCGGACTCGCTGGCGCCGAACGTGCTCGTCGACATCTCGCGGGGAGCGGTGATCGCGCTGCTCCCGATCGGTTTCTTCGCCGTGGGCGCGGTGCTCGCCGAGGAGGTCGAGGAGAGGACTCTCGAGCTGGGCTCGCCATTTCACCCGCCCGTCGGCGCGGCGATCCTGCTGCGGCTCGCGATCGCCCCCGGCCTGCTCCTGCTGCTGTCGCTGCCCTTCATCGATCTGCCCGGCCCCTACCTGCTGCTGGCGGCGATGCCCTGCGGGATCAACACCCTTCTGGTCGCCCACGTCTACGGCCTCGACGCGAAGCTGGCGGCGCAGGCAGTGGCCTGGACGACGGCGATCGCGGTCGTTGCGGCTTTGGCCGCCCAATCGATCTGGGGATAGATCTACGATGGCTCGCTCGTGCGCTACCCGGTAGAGGAATTCACAGAAGAGGAACGCAGGCTCCTCTCCCCGCACGTCACCAATCTCGACCGTCCCGTCTTCGCCCTCGTCAACCTGCCGGAGACGATCAAGGGGGCGCTGTTCGCTCGCTACTCCCGTTACGCCGGCACGCTGCGACGCCTCTACCTCGATGAGTTCGCCGCCGACGTCCCCCAGGGCGGGCGGCCCTTCGAGGGCGAGGAGGGCGAACGCGCCGCGGGGCTCTACGAGCGCGTCTTCATGGGATACGGCGACGATTCGATTGCCCAGGTCGGCGGGGCACACGTCGCCTGCGAGTGGGTCTCCAACGTGCTCACCAAGGTCCTCCAGCGTGGCCGGCTGGCGGCCTACCTGGAGCAATCCACCCGCTACATCCCCTATGACAAGCCGCTGCCCGAGTCCGCCGGCGGCGGCCATCGCTTCTACCGCGACGACGAGCTCGGCCCCGAGTACGCCGCGGCGATGGAGGAGATCTTCGCGATCTACTCCCGCTCGCTCGTGCAGGTGACCGAATGGGCCGCAGTGCGATGGCCCCGCGGCGACGAGCCCGAGGCGGCCTGGGAGCGATCGATCAGGGCGAAGGCCCTCGACCTGCTCCGCGGCCTGCTGCCCGCCGCGACCCTGAGCCATGTCGGCATCTTCGCCTCCGGCCAGGCCTACGAGCAGATGCTGCTGCGGATGCTCGCCTCGCCACTGCCGGAGGCGCGCCACTTCGCGACGATGATCCTCGAGGAGCTGAAGAAGGTGATGCCGAGCTTCGTCGCCCGCGTCGAGCGGCCGGAGCGCGGCGGGGAGTGGATCTCCTACCTCGAGAGCCGCCGCGACGCGGCCGAGCTCTGGGTCGCCCGGATGGGCCTCGATCGCCCCGATGACTCGAACGCGCCGTCCGTCGAGCTGATCGACGTCGATGGCTCCGAGGACGAGCTGATCGCCGCCTCGCTCTTCGAATCGGCCGGCAGCTCGGAGCGGGCCATCCTCGACCGAGTGCGGGCCCTGCCCCCGGACGAGCAGGCCGAGATCATCGCCGACCTCGCCGGCGACCGGGCCAACCGCCGCCACCGTCCCGGTCGCGGCTGGGAGGCGGTCCGCTATCGCTTCGAGATCGTCTCCGACTACGGCGGCTTCCGCGACCTCC
>JAWVFG010000010.1:0-28438 GCA_033856335.1 Solirubrobacterales bacterium | reverse complement strand
AAGTGCCGAAATCCGAACAGCAGGCGCCCCGCCAGCTGGTCCCGGACCCTGCGGACGATCGGGTAGGCGGCGGCGGAGTAGGGGCACTGGAAGTCGCCGTACATGACCAGCTCGAGCTCGGCTCGATCGGGGCCGTCGACGTGGTCTTCCGCGGAGAGCCGCGGAGTGAGCCTCGGCATCGCGCTACTTCGCCGGCGCCGGCTCGACCTCGAAGTGGGTGATCCGGCGGAAGTCGCGCAACCGCTCGTCGATCTCTTCGCGCGTCAGTGACCGCACCCGCTCGGTTCCGAAGTCCTCCACGTTGAACGAGGCGAGCACGGAGCCATAGGCCATCGCCTGCCGCAGGACGGTGTGGTCGAGCACGGACTCGCCGGCGGCTCGGCGGTTGTCGAGGTAGCCCAGGAAGCCTCCCGCGAACGTGTCGCCCGCACCGGTCGGGTCGCGGACGTCCTCGAGCATGAACCCCGGGATCGCGAAGAACTCGTCCCGCGAGAAGAGCGCCGCGCCGTACTCGCCGCGCTTGGCGACGATGACGCCGGGACCCATGTCCATCGCCACCCGTGCGGCCCTCGGGAGGTTCGGTTCGCCGGTCAGCTCTCGGATCTCCGCGTCGTTGAGCAGCAGGCAGTCGACCTCGGCGATCGCCTCCTTCAGCGAGTCGCGCGCAGTCTCGATCCAGAGGTTCATGGAGTCGAGGGCCGTGAACTCGGCGCGCGGGCAGGAGGCCCGCACACGACGCTGCAGGTCGGGCTGGATGTTGCCGAGGAAGAGCATCTCCGCGGCGCTGGATTCCTCGGAGAGCTTCGGGTCGAAGTCCGCGAAGACGTTGAGCTGGGTGTCGTCGGTGTGCGCGACGTTCATGTCGTACTCGTAGTGGCCCCGCCAGAAGAAGGTCTCGCCGCCGCCGATCCGCTCGATGTCGTCGGTGATGACGCCGCGGCCCTCTAGGACCCCGAGCTCGTCCGCGCCGAAGTCCTCGCCGACCGGCCCGACCACGCGGACGTCCGTGAAGAAGCTCGCGGCCAGCGAGAAATGGACGGCTGAGCCGCCCAGCATCCGGTCGCGCTCGCCAAACGGAGTGCGCACGGAATCAAAGGCAATCGACCCTACGGCGGTTAGCGACATATCCTGAAGGCGTGAAGGCTATTCAGATCGAGGAATTCGGCGGGCCCGAGATGCTCAAGCACGTCGAAGTACCCGACCCCGAGCCCGCCGACGGCATGGTCGTCGTGGACGTCGCACGCTCGGGAATGAACTTCGCGGACACTCACGCGATCCGCAACGACTACCTGGCGGAGCAGGCCCTGCCGCTGATCCCGGGCGCCGAGGTCAGCGGGACAACTCCCGACGGGCGCCGGGTCGCCGCGCTCATCTCGAACGGTGGGTACGCCCAGAAGGTGGCGGTCCCCGAGCCTTGGCTGGTCCCGCTTCCCGACGAGGTGAGCGACGAGCAGGCCGCCGGCCTGCTGCTCCAGGGCCTCACCGCCCACGCTCTCCTCCACTACTGCGCGCATGTCGAGAAGGGGGAGACGGTCGTGGTCGAGGCCGCCGGCGGGGGAACCGGAAGCCTGGCGGTGCAGCTCGCCAAGCGAGCCGGCGCCAAGGTGATCGCCCTGGCCTCGAGCGAGGAGAAGCATGCGCTGTGCCAGCGACTCGGTGCCGACGCGGTTGCGGACTCCCGAGCCGAGGACCTGAAGGAGGCGATCCTCGAGGCCAACGGCGGCGAGAAGGTCGACGTCGTGCTGCACATGAGCGGCACGGGCTTCGAGGCCGAGCTGCACTCGCTCGGGATGCTCGGCCGGATCGTCTGCTTCGGCAACGCCGCCCGCCACCCGAACCAGGTGGCGACGAACTACCTGCTGCAGACCTCGAAGTCGGTGCTCGCCTTCTGGCTGGTCGCGCTGGTCGCCCAGCGCCGCGACCTGGTCCAGTCGATGACGGTCGACCTGCTCGGCGCCGTCGCCAGGGGCGAGCTCGAGGTCGTGATCAGCGAGACCTACCCGCTGAGCGAGGTCGCGCGCGCTCACACCGACATGCAGGAGCGCCGCACCAGCGGCAAGGTGCTCCTCGACCCGGCGGCGTGATGAGCGAGAACGGCATCGCCCAAGAGGAGGTGACGGCCTCCTTCGCGGACCTCGGGCTGTCCGATGCCCTGCTGCAGACGCTCGAGGAGCTGGGCTACGCCCAGCCGACCCCGATCCAGGCCGAGGCGATTCCCGCTCTCCTCGGCGGCAACGACGTGATCGGTCAGGCCCAGACCGGGAGCGGCAAGACCGCCGCCTTTGGCCTGCCGATGCTCGAGCATCTCGATCCCGAGAACGAGGAGACCCAGGCGATCGTCCTGACGCCGACCCGGGAGCTCTGCATCCAGGTGACGCAGGCCCTGCGTGCGTACGCCGAGCACCTGGACGGCGTCAACGTCGTGGCGATCTTCGGAGGCGCTCCGATCAAGGAGCAGCAGGCACGCCTGCGGCATGGTGCCCAGGTCGTGGTCGCGACGGTGGGCCGGATGATGGACCTGATCTCACGGCAATCCCTGGTGCTCACCGCGGCCCGCTACGTGGTCCTCGACGAGGCCGACGAGATGCTCGACCTCGGCTTCATCGAGGACGTCGAGAAGATCCTCCGCATGTGCCCGAGCGGGCGCCAGACACTGCTCTTCTCGGCCACCATGCCGGCGCCGGTCGCCAGGCTCGCCGAGCAGTACATGTACGACCCGGTCACGATCCGGGTCACGCCGAAGAAGCTGACCGTCGACTCGGTCGAGCAGGCCTACGTGATGGTCGAGCCGCGCAACAAGCTCGAGCGCCTGGCCGAGGTGCTGAAGGCCGAGGAGCCCGAGCAGGCGATCATCTTCGTCCGCACCAAGATCGGAGCCGCCAGGCTCGGGAGGGAGCTGGCGGACAAGGGTCTCCGGGTGAAGGCACTGCACGGCGACCTCAGCCAGGGCCAGCGCGACGGAGTGATGATCTCCTTCAAGGAGCACAAGACGCCGCTGCTGGTGGCGACCGACATCGCTGCCCGCGGCCTCGACATCGAGCACGTCACGCACGTCATCAACTACGACCTGCCCAACAATCCCGAGATCTACGTGCACCGCATCGGCCGCACGGGCCGGGTGGGCAGGACGGGACGGGCGATCACCTTTGCCACGGCCAAGCAGGAGGCCGACCTGAAGACGATCGAGCGAACAGTGAAGGCGCCGATCGGCGAGTGGGAGCCGCCCGAGGAGCGGCTCGAGCACGCCCCACGCCCGCGCCGTCGCGAGGGTCCTCCCGAGCCGGCCGCAAACGGGACGGTGAAGCTGTTCGTCAACCGGGGCAAGCAGGGAGGGCTGAGCGAGGAGGACCTGAGCTGGGCTTTGACAGAGGGGGCGGTCGTGCCGGAGGACGCGATCCACTCGATCCGCGTCCTCGATCGCTTCTCGTTCGTCGAGGTTTCCGCGGATCAGGCGGAGCGAGCGGTGGAGTACCTGGATGGGACGAAGCTGAAGGGCAAGCAGATCAGGATGGAGATCGCCCGCTCCTAGTTGGAGACGAGCTCCTCGATCTTCCCGATCAGGTCTTCCCACTCGAACGGCTTGGGTATGCAGTCGGTGGCGCCCAGGGAGCGCATCCGGTCGGGTTCCTGCGCGTCGAGATGGGCCGAGATCATCAGGACCGGGATCTTGGACCCCGCACCCCGGATCTCCTCGAGGACCTCGGTGCCGGACTTGTTGGGCATCATCGCGTCGAGCAGGATCACATCCGGCTCATTGGACCCCGCCTCGCGCAGGCGATCGAGCGCCTCGACCCCCTCGGTCGCCGTGATGACCTCGTAGCCCTCCATCTCCAGGCGGCGCTGGAGCATGAGCAGAACCGTCTCGGAATCGTCCGCGACGAGCAGTCGCGTCACCCGGTTGCCCCGGCCTTCGTCCTGGTGGCGGGGGCCTTCGGCTTTGGTCGTCCATCCTTGGCGATCGGCAACACGAAGCGAAAGGTAGCGCCCTCGCCCGGGTTGGAGTTCGCGGAGATCGCGCCGCCGTGCAATTCGACGAGCGACTTGGCGATCGCCAGGCCCAGGCCGGTCCCTCCGACGGATTGGGTCTCGCCGCTGTCAGCCCGCCAGAACCGGTCGAAGACGTGCTCGAGCTGGTCCTCCTCGAGGCCGGGCCCGGTGTCCGAGACCGCGAATTCGATCTCCTCGCCCACCCGCGAGGCGGCAAGGCGCACGCGCGCCCCTTCCGGGGAGTACTTGTTCGCGTTCGTGAGCAGGTTGGCGAGCACCTGCCCGATTCGGCCGGCGTCCGCCTCGACCTCCGGCAGGCCCTTCTCGACGGTCACGGTGAAGCGCTGATCCTTGCCCTCGAAATTGGGTCGCATCTGCCTGCCGATACGTTGCGCCAGCGGCCGGACCGCGGTCGCCTCCGGTTCGATCCTGAGCTTGCCGGCGTCGCTGCGCGCCAGGTCGAGCAGGTCGTTGATCATCTTCTGAAGCTGCCCCGCGCTCTCGGCGATCACCTCGGCGGCCTCGGCCTGCCGTGAGTTGAGCGACTTGCGCTGTGCCGTGAGCATCTCCGCGAAGCCCTTGACGACCGTCACCGGCGTCCGCAGCTCGTGGGAGACGGTGAGCACGAAGTCGTCCTTCATCTGCTCCACCCGGTCGCGCTCTCGCGCATCGCGCTCGAGGGAGTTGGCCATCTCGTTGAAGGCGCGGCCCAGGGACGCGATCTCGACCGGGCCGCCGACCTCGACGCGAGTTCGCAGGTCACCTCCCGCGAGGCGGCGCGCGCCCTCGACCAGGCGGCCCAGCGGCGCGCGCATCGAGTTGATCAGGCCCGAGAAGAGGATCAGAGCGGCAAGGAGGGCACCGGCTAGTCCGGCAGCGACGAGGATGGTGGTGTCGCGGGTGTCGCTGCGGGCGCTATTGCGCGCCGTGTCTCGGGCGCCGCGGGTCGCGACGGCGAGCGATTCGCCGCTGTTCGTGACCGTCTCGGTCAGCCGTCGCTCGACCCCAGGAGGCGGGACGCGTCCGTGCACCAGCGGCTCCGCAACCCCCTGGCGCCAGGCCGCTTCCCCGGCGACCAGCTGCTGGAGCTTCGCCGTGAGCGCGATGTCGCCGCCGGTCAGATCTCGAGCGCGGCCGGAGGCGTCCGTGAAGCTCGCGGCGGCCTGGTTGAGCTCGACCTGGCTGGGCTGCTGATGGGTCGTCGGCGGGCGCGCCGCCGCCTGCTCGAGGATGAAGGCGGAGCGAATGCGCTCGGTCTCCAGCTCCAGCTGGAAGTACCGGGTGATGTTGTTCTCGTAGTCGACCCGGATCTGGAAGAGCCGGCCCACGCCCAGCAGGGAGACGACCAGAAGCAGCGCGAACAGCACTACGAAGCCAATTCGCAGGCGTGCAGTTAATGAGGGGTTGACTCTCATCTGTTTTGTGAATCCCCGACCATCCCGTACACTACGGCGCAGGGGATTCCATGGGTAAAGGATTGCTTGCGTGGTGGCGCCGGAGGATTGTGGCGCGCGGATTGGCCGGAGCGGCATTCTTCGCCGTGCCTGTGGCCGTCGCCGCGCTGATCGGCTTCGGAACCGGCTTCTCCGGTGTCGCCGGAGGCCTCACTGCCATCACCAGCGGTCCAGACGCAGTTCCAGCCTCGGTCGTCCAGTCAACGACCACCAAGCTGAACAACGCAGTGGTCGCGCTCGCCAGCAAGCCGACCGGCTCTTCCGGGTCCGGCCCCAGCGGCGGCAATCCCGGGTCCAACGGCACTTCGCCCGGCTCGACCGGCACGAGTACCGGCGGCGGCAGCGGATCGAACGGGTCTGGTAGCGGCTCGGGCAGCTCGCCTGCCCCGACCATCAGCACCCCGAGCGCCCCCACCGTGAACCTGCCGGGCAGCAGCGGCGCGACGGGCGGCGCGACCGGCTCCGTGGGCGGCACGGTCAATAACGCGCTCGGCGGTGTCAACAACACCGTCAACGGCGTGCTCGGTAAGTAATTCCGGGCAGACTCCGCCGGTTGCTGCCCGATAAAACGAGTGCCACCTAGCGGTGGCCCCTCTCATATACAGCCTCGCCTCCGCCTTCTCCTGGGGTGTCTCGGACTTCCTGGGCGGGCTGCAGAGCCGGCGCCTGCCTGTCCTCGGAGTGTTGGCGGTGTCCCAGCCGGCCGGACTGATCCTGATCGCGGTCCTCATTCCGCTGGTCGGGGCCGACCCGATCTCGGCGGACAAGCTCGGTATCGCCTTTCTGGCCGGGGCCGCCTCTCTCGGTGGGCTCGGCGCCTTCTACGCGGCGATGGCCATGGGCACCGTCAGCGTCGTCGCCCCGATTGCGTCGCTTGGTGTGGTGGTTCCGGTCGGCGTCGGCCTGGCCCAGGGTCAGGCGCCGGCGGCCATCCAGCTCGCGGGACTGATCCCGGCGATGGCCGGCGTGATCATCCTCAGCTACGAGGAGAACCCCGAGCACGCGGGCGCCGCGCGCCGCTCGATCGTGCTGGCGATCATCGCCGGGCTCTCGTTCGGGGTCTTCTTCACGGGCCTCGATGCGGCCGCCGCGGCCCGTCCCGGCTGGGCGATCCTCGCCGTTCGCGTCGGGGGCGTGACCGCGGTCGCGGCGGCGCTGCTGGTCGCGCGCCCGCGGCTGGACGGGGTCGCCGCCGCGGTGCCGGTGCTGCTCGTGATCGGCCTGTTCGACGTTCTCGCCAACGCCCTGTTTGCCGTCGCCACGACCAAGGGCGTCCTTCCCGTGGTCGCGGTGGGGGGCTCGATGTACCCGGCATTCACGGTCGCTCTCGCCCACGGCGTGCTCGGAGAGAGGCTGGCGCGGGTCCAGTGGGCCGGCGTGCTGCTCGCCCTTGCGGGAGTGGCGATGATCGCCGCGGGGAGCTAGGCAGCGGCCAGGGCGATGCCCGTGAGCTCCGTGAGCCGAGCGATCGTCTCGGGCGGGTCGACATGCCGGATCGCGGTCATCCCCACAGCCTCCGCGCCCTCGCAGTTCTCGCGCAGGTCGTCCACGAAGAGGCACTCCTCGGGCGTCACATCGAGCCGTTCCGCGGCCAGCCGGTAGATCTCCGGCTGGGGCTTGTGCATATGGACCTCGGCCGAGATCACGACCGTGTCGAACAGCTCGGCCAGGAGATCGCGGTCGTAGTGCCCGGTGCTCCACGAGTTCGAGACCAGCCCGGTGAGCAGGCCTCCAGCGCGGATCTCCCTGACCGCGTCCACCATCGACTCGACCGGCTTCATGCCGGCGAACATGCTGTCGATCAGCCCATCGGGATTGCGCAGGCCCAGACGCCGCCCGAAGGTCGCCTCGAACTCCGATTCGCTCAGGGTGCCAGTCTCCAGGCCACGCAGATCTGCGAGCGCCTCGGGATCCTTCCGGAAGAGGTTCTTGATCGCGTCGGGGTCGAGGCCCTCCGCTCGGCAGAAGGCGGCAAAGCTGTCCCAGACCGGGGTGGTCAGCACGCCGCCGAAATCGAACAGCACTGCCGCATATGCTGGTCCCCGCATGGACGAGCAGGCTAACGACGCCACGACGGCGGAGGCGCCCGAGGGCATAGACCGCTCGGGTGTCGAGGGCTGGTTCGAGGCCAACGTCCCGGATGCGGAGCCGCCGCTGAGCTTCCACCGGATCTCGGGCGGCCGCTCGAACATGACCTTCGGCGTCCGCGACTCCGCCGGACACGCATGGGCCCTTCGCCGGCCGCCTCTGGGCAAGCGACTCGGATCCGCCCACGACATGGGACGCGAGCACCGCGTGATCGCCGCGCTCCAGGAGACGCCGGTCCCCGTCCCGCCCGTGATCGGGCTCTGCGAGGACGACTCGGTGAATGGCGCCCCGTTCTATGTGATGGGCTTCGTGGACGGACCGATCCTCCGCTCGGCCGACGAGGCGAACCAGTTCGACGAGGACGAGCGCCGCGCGATCGGCGAGCGTGTGGTCGACACGCTGGTCGCGATCCACAAGGTCGATCCCGATCAGGTTGGGTTGGGAGAGCTGGGCCGCAAGGAGGCCTATGTCGAGCGGCAGCTGAAGCGCTGGCACGGGCAGTGGGAGAAGTCGAAGACTCGCGAGCTGCCGGTGGTCGACGACGTCCACGAGCGCCTCGCCGCCCGGATTCCCGAGCAGGGGCCGGCGACCATCGTGCACGGCGACTACCGGCTCGACAACATGATCCTCTCGACCTCGGGCGAGGTCGCGGCCGTCGTCGACTGGGAGCTCTGCACCCTTGGCGACCCGCTCGCAGACGTAGGGATGCTGCTCGTCTACTGGTCGCAGGAGGGCGACGACTTCATGCCGCTGTTCGCGCCGGCGACCATCGCCCCGGGATTCCCGAAGCGCGACGACGTCCGGGAGCGCTACGCCGAGCGATCAGGGCGCGACCTGAGCCAGATCGACTTCTTCATCGCTCTCGGCTACTGGAAGCTGGCGATCATCCTCGAGGGTGTCTACGCCCGCTACGCCTCGGGCCAGTACGGCAAGACCGACGAGGGATTCGAGGCGTTCGCGAAGATCGTCGAGCGGCTGGCGGAAGCGGCCGACGAAGCGGTCAAACGGCTGCCGTAGTTTTCTTACGCAACCGGCACAAACCGGTACCGAGACGGGCAAATCCGCTGCGGAGGCTTCTCCTCATGGTTGAGGACGACCCCCGAGAACAGACTCCTCCGGCGGGTGATAGCGATTGCTATCAAGCCGATAGCGAGTCCGATAGCGATGGCTATCTCTCCGAAGACCTTGGTCCCTTGATCGACGTATGGAAAGGGATGAAGAGCGGCTGGTGGAACAAGGCCGGGTACGAGACGTTCTGGGACTACGTCCAGGAATCCGAGGCGAAGTGGGCGCGAATGGGCTTCGACAGCATCTACAAGAAGCGCCGCAAGCGCCCGAAGACTCAAGTGACCGGCAGGTGAATGTCCGGCTCACGCAGCTGGGGTACGACGCTCTGCGAGAGGCTGCGCGCGCGTACGGCCTGCGGCCGACCACGCTGGCGCGGCTGCTCATTCATCGGGGCGCGCTCGCGGTCCTCGAGGACCAGAAGGGCTAAGTCGTCGCCTTGGCGGGCTCCGCGGAGCCGTCGCCGGCCTGGGCGCCGTTTCCGTGCTCGCTCTTATTCCCCGCGGTGTCGCCCCGCTTGGCCGCCCGGTTGAGCTCGCGGCGGGCGATCACCATCTTGTGGACCTCGTCGGGGCCGTCCGCGACGCGCAGCATGCGCATGAAGCGCCACATGCCGGCGAGCGGCGTGTCGTCGGACATGCCCAGGGCACCGTGGGTCTGAATCGCGCGGTCGAGCACGTCCATGACGACGTTCGCGGCGACCACCTTGATCATGGAGATCGCCTGGCGGGCACGGCGCTTGCCCTCGGTGTCCATCTGCCACGCGGCGTAGAGCGTCAGCAGCCGAGCCTGGTCGACCTCCATCCGTGAGGTTGCGATGAAGTCCTGGATGAACTGCTTGTCGGCGAGCGGTCCGCCGAAGCTCTCACGGCTGTTGGCCCGCTCGCACATCATCTCGATGGCGCGCTCGGCAGTGCCGATCGCGCGCATGCAGTGGTGGATGCGGCCCGGGCCGAGCCGGTCCTGCGCGATCACGAAGCCGGCCCCACGCTCGCCGAGCAGGTTGGACTCGGGCACGCGGCAGTCCGTGTAGCGGATCTCGCAGTGGCCGGGTCCCTTGTCGTGTCCCATCACAGAGACGTTCCGGACCAGCTCGAAGCCGGGTGAGTCGACGGGGACGATGATCATGCTCGCCCTCGTGTAGGGGGCGGCGCTGGGATCGGTCACCACCATCGCGATCGCGAAGTTCGCGCCGTTCGCCCCGGAGGTGAACCACTTGTGCCCGTTTATGACCCACTCGCCGTCCTGGAGCTCGGCTCTCGTCTGCAGGCTGGTGGGATCGGAGCCCGAGACCTCGGGTTCGGTCATCGAGAAGCAGCTGCGGATCTCACCGTCGAGGAGCGGCTGGAGGAAACGCTCCCTCTGCTCCTGGGTCCCGTGGTCGGCGAGGATCTCCATGTTCCCGGTGTCAGGCGCCGAGCAGTTGAAGGCCATCGGTGCGATCAGCGGGCTGCGACCCATCTGCTCGCAGAGGATCCCGTACTCCCAGTTGGTCAGGCCGGCGCCGAACTCATCGCCCGGGAGGAAGAGGTTCCAGAGTCCCTGTTCCTTGGCGCGTTCCCTGATCTCGACCAGAATCTGCGGGTACGGGACGCCGGGCTTGACCTCGTCGTCCATCGCCTGGGTCGCCTCGCCCTCAACCGGATAGACGTGCTCCTCCATGAACGCCTCGATGCGCTCCCGGAGGGACTCGACCTCGGGCGAGGGATTGAAGTCCACGACTGAAAGCTACGACATCCCGCGATAGCGGGCGAACAGCTCGCCGCCCGACTCGAGCAGCCAGGCGAGCTCGACCTGATCTACGTCCGTGAGCGCCCCCTCCAGCAGCCGCGGCCCCTCGCCGCCGGCGATCTTGGGGGCGATGGTCACGAAGAGCTCGTCCGCCAGTCCGCGCTCCCGGAGGCGCCCGTGCAGCGTGGGCCCCCCTTCGCAGAGGACCGAGCGGATGCCGCGCTCGACGAGCAGCCACTCGAGCGCCCGATCGAGCTCGACGCCATCGGGGTGGCGCACGACGGTCACCGGGGTGTTCGTCTCGGGAGGCTCCTTCTCGGAGGCCGTGAAGACGACGACGCGGCCGCCACCATCCGTGAAGAGGCCGGCATCCCAGGGAAGCTCGAAGCGGTTGGAGACGATCACGGCGAGCGGGTCATGCGTCAGGAGGGTTCTCTCCCGGTAGGCGCGGAGCTGTGGGTCGGAGACGATCCGGCCGTAGCGCTCGGCCCGCATAGTCCCGGCGCCGATCATCACCGCGTCGACGCGGGTCCGTAGGCGCTGCAGCATCTCGCTGTCGGTCGGGCTTCCGATCGGGCCGGACTTGCCGTCAATCGCAGCGCGACCGTCGAGGGTCGTGGCGAAGTTGAGGATCAGATACGGGCGGTCGGGGAGCGCAAGGGGCTTGAGGTCCAGGCCGTGCAGCTGCTCCGCGACGGTCGTCTCGGCCGCGTCGGGAAGGAGGCGCCGGAGCGTGTGGGTCTCGCCCGGAATCCGGGTACTCACGCGCCCTCGATCTCGGAGATGTGCTCGACGTTGGCGGCATCCTCGGCCTTCGCGCTGGGCTCGCTACCGAACCAGGCGTCGAGGATCTCCGCCAGCTCGGCCTCCGAGGTCGCCCGCAGGCTGATCGCGAGCGCGTTGGCGTCGTTCCACTTCCGCGCCCCGGCGGCCGTCTGCGCGTCGACGCAGAGGGCGGCCCGCACTCCATCCACCTTGTTGGCGGCGATCGAGGCGCCGGTGCCGGTCCAGCAGCAGACGATCGCCTGCTCGGCGCGCCCGTCGGCGACGTCGCGAGCGGCGGCCTCGCTTGCCCAGGCCCAGTCGTCGCGCTCGCCCTCGCCGAGGGCGCCGTGTGCGATCGGCTCGTGGCCGCGCTCGCGGAGCTCTTCGACGACCGTCTCGGCGACGCCCACGCGCTCGTCGGCGGCAACGGCGATCTTCATTCGCCGGAGACTAATCGGCACCGGGCATCCCCGGACGCGAAGCGGAGGAGATGCCGGCTAGTAGGTCTTCCAGCCTGCGAACTCGCGCCCCGCGAACTCCTGCAGGGCCGCGACGTCCTCGGCGAACTGAGAGCGCAACGACTCGAGAATGCCGTCCGGTATCTCGGGCTTGGGCGCCGGCGGCGCCTCCGGGTCGTGGACGATCTTCTCGACCATCCATCGCATGCGCTCCGGGAGGCGGTCGAAGTTGCGATCGAAGGAGCGGAACCCCGGCAGCTTGATCAGCTTCTCCATGAACTGGTAGCGCTCCGACTCCTTGGCCGAGGATCTCTCCCACTCACGGGTGAACTGCTCCGAGTAGAAGTCCGGGTCGACCCCGGCATAGGCGAAGGCCTTCCGCATCGTCCCCTGGCGGTCCGCCTGGAGCTCCTCCTGCGTGATGATCTCGATCTGGGAGCGGTCGAAGCGCTCGATGTACGGCTGCAGCTGCATCCAGTAGCGGGACCGGGTCACGTACGTCTGATCGCCGCGGGCGAGCGCCTCCTCCATGGTCCGGGTCTCGTAGCCGGCGCCGACGGCGTGGCACCAGTGGGACAGGATCCGGGAGATGGGGTCGCGCACCATGTAGATCAGCTTCGCGTCCGGGATGTGGTCACCGATCCGCTCCGGCACGCCGGTGAAGTAGGGCAGGTTGGTGTAGTGAGGCGAGGACTCCCCGCGCACCTCGAAGCGCCCGTCGAAACGGCCGCGGTACCAGTCCAGGCCCAGGTCCCAGTTGAGCTCCTCGACGAAGAAGTTGAGCTCCTTGGGCTTCGACATGTTGATCTCGGGGTGAAGCCCCAGGTAGTGATGGATGCTCGTGGTCCCGCACTTGAGGCCGCCGATGATGATCAGGTTCGGCAGCGCAGCATGACGGCGGCGCCGTCTGGGCACGCGACCGCCCCGCTTGCGATCGGCGGCATAGCGCTCCCGCGCCCGCAGGCACATCGCCTCATCGGCGGAGTCGTGCGTGGGGGGAGGCATGGCCGGGGAGATAACCGAAGCCATGAGGGCGGGCATGTTAGCGTCGGTCAAGGTGGACGTCTTCCGCACCCCCGACGAGCGCTTCGACGGCCTGCCTGCCTTCGACTTCGACCCGCACTACGCCGAGATCGACGGCCTGCGGCTCCACTACGTCGACGAGGGCCCTGCTGATGGTCGCCCGATCGTCTGCTTCCACGGAGAGCCGACCTGGGCCTACCTGTATCGGAAGATGCTGTCGCCGCTGGTGTCGGCTGGTCACCGCGTGGTGTGCGCCGACTACGCCGGGTTCGGCCGCTCGGACAAGCCCACCGATCGCGGCTGGTACAGCTTCGATCGCCATCTCGAACTGGTCAGCGCCGTGCTCGCCGGGCTGGACCTCGATGACGCCGTGGTCGTGGTGCAGGACTGGGGCGGCCCGATCGGCCTCAGCTGGGCGGTCGCCAACGCCGACCGCGTGGGCGCGCTGGTCATCCTCAACACCGGCCTTTTCCTTGGACGCGTCTCGAAGGGGTTCCTCGCCTGGCGCAACTTCGCGGAGAAGAATCCGGACCTACCGGTCGGCTTCGTCATCCAGGGCGGCACCACCACCGAGTTACCGGACGATGTGGTCGCGGCATACGAGGCTCCGTTTCCCAGCGCGGAGTCGAAGGCAGGCGCCGCTCAATTCCCTCTGCTCGTTCCGATGTCCGAGGATGAGCCCATGGCGGCGCAACAGCGCGAGGTCTCCGATGCCCTGAGCAGGTGGGAGAAGCCGGCGCTGGTCGCCTTCTCCGACACGGACCCCGTATTTCCCTATCCCAAGGGCGGGGACCGGTTCGTCGGGCTGATCCCCACGGTGACCGACCAGGTGAGGATCGAGGGAGCCGCACACTTCCTGCAAGAGGACCGTGGAGAGCAGATCGCCCGGGAGATCCTGCGCTTTCTCGCTTGAAGTCTGAGGAGACCCAGGCGGAGGTAGCCGGCCTGCCGTGGCGAGGCCGGGCGGATGAGCGCCCCAATCTGCCGGTCCCTCCGGCTCCGATGCCGCTGCTCCTGGGACGACGATTTCGGAAGCGCTGGCGCTGGGTGGGTGCCTTCGCCGAGAACCTGATGGTGTTCGCCGCGAGCGCCGAGGTCGGCCCGGTGTCCACGACCTTCTGGGGGGTATGGGATCGGGAGCGGCGGCGGCTCTGGGAGCGAACCCGCCGCGGCCTGCCGGGGCGGCGACCCGAGGTGTCGATGCGTGGGAGAGCCGTTCGCGTTCGCTCCGGGAACATCGAATTCGACCTTGAGCTCGGCGAGGGGACCCCGATCGAGTGCATGTGCCCAAATGGCGAGGGCGGGTACACCTGGACCAGAAAGGCCGCAGGCATGCCGGTCAGCGGGGAGGTTCGGATTGGGCGCAGGACCAACAGGCTCGAGGGACTCGGCGTCGAGGACGACTCGGCCGGATTCCACCCCCGCTACACGTCATGGAAGTGGTCGGCGGGCGTGGGGACGGCTCGCGACGGCCGCTCCTTCGCCTGGAACCTGGTCAGCGGCATCAATGACCCGCCCAGCTCCAGCGAGCGAACGATCTGGCTCGCGGGACAGCCGACCGAGCCAGGCCCGGTCCAGTTCCAGGGATTGGACACGATCCACTTCGAGGACGAGTCCCGCCTCAACTTCAAGGCGGAGACCCAGCGCTCCCACCACGAGGGCATCCCATTGCTCGCCCGCTCGGACTATGAGGCGCCCCTCGGCACCTTCAGCGGATCGCTCAACGGCGTGCCGGTCGATACGGCTCTCGGTGTGATGGAGGCGCACGATGCCGTCTGGTAGGCAGGAGTGGGTCGCCGTCGTCAAGGCGATCTACGGCCGCTTCGGGGAGGTGCAGGTCACCGATCGAGCGGCGGCGCTCACCTACTACTCCATCCTCTCCCTGTTCCCGGGGTTGCTGGTGGTGGTCTCCCTGCTCGCGCTCCTCGGGCAATACCCCCAGACCTACGAGAGCATCGTCAACACGCTGCGCGACGCCGCGCCCGGGACCGCGGTCGACACGATCAACAGCGCGCTGCGCGACGCGCTCTCCAACCGGGGCAACGCCGGTGTCCTGCTGGTCGTCGGGCTCGTCCTCTCCCTCTACTCGGCCTCGGGGGCCATGGGGGCGGCGATGCGATCGGTCGAGGCGATCAACCGGGCCGAGGGCGGCCGGAGCTTCCTGCCCAACCTGGGCGTTCGGCTCGGATTGACCGTCCTGGTGACGCTCCTGGTGCTGATCGCCTTCCTCGCCGTGGTGGTCGCCGGGCCACTGTTCGGCACGATCGCCGATGCGGCGGGCTTTCCGAGCTTCATCAAGGGCCTGGTCGGCTATTTGCGCTGGCCCATCGGCGCGCTCGCGCTGCTCACAGCCTTTGCCCTCGTCTACGCGCTCGGCCCGAGAAGGACCCCTCGGAAGGGGGATCGCTCGCTGCGCTCGGTCCTTCCGGGCGCGGCCGTGGGAACGGGGCTCTGGTTCGCGATTTCGCTGGCTTTTAGCGCCTACGTCGCAAACTTCGGCTCTTATGACAAGACCTATGGCACCCTCGGCGCCTTGATCTCATTGCTGATCTGGCTCTGGCTCGGGAACCTGGCATTTCTGCTGGGCGCGCTCTTCAACGCGGAGTCCCGCCAGGTCCAGGGCGAGGCCGGATGACCGCACCACTGGCGGTCGACCTGGGCAGCAGCTTCGACAGCTTTCAGCACGGCGCACAGGAGTTCTTCCACCGGCTATCCGAGATCGCCTGGCCCGCGATGGCGATCGCACTTGGCTTTTACCTGGCGCACCTGCTCGCCCGCAGTCGGGCATGGCAGAACACGCTCCGGGCGGCGTATCCGGATCGCGCAGTGCCCTACCCGCGAATCGCCGCCGCCGAGCTGGTCGGGGCGGGGATGAACAGCGTCGTCCCCGCGCGCATCGGAGACGCCGCGAAGATCCTCCTCGCCAAGCGCTCGATCCGGCGCTCCACCTACCCGACCGTCGTCTCCTCGTTCTTCGTCGGCTCCGTCTTCGACACCTCCGCCGGGATCCTTGTCTTCATCTACGCCCTCACACAGGGCCTGCTGCCGCAGCCTCCCGAGCTGCCCAACCTGCCGGCCTTCGACATCGCCTTCTGGGCGGAGCATCCGAGCCTGCTGCTCTTCACGCTGACCGTGCTGGGCATCGCGATCGTCGTCACCTTCGCGCTGCTCGCGCGCCGGGTCGAGGCGTTCTGGAATCACATCAAGCAGGGCGCCATCGTGCTGGCCACCCCCATGGTCTATCTGCGGACCGTGGCGTCCTGGCAGGGAGTCGGCTGGGTGGCGCGCTTCTTCGCGCTCTGGTTCTTCCTCGAGGCGTTCAATATCGGGGGCTCGTTCCAGAACGTGATGCTGGTGATGAGCGTGCAGACGGTCGCCACGATCCTGCCGCTGACGCCGGGCGGGGCCGGAGCGCAGCAGGCTTTGCTGGTCGCGACCCTCGTGGGACCCGGTCCGATCGCTGTGCTGACCTACTCGGTGGGCCAGCAGATCGCGATCGCCGCCTGGACGGTGGTGCTCGGCCTGCTGGCTCTAATCGTCGTCTTTCGGACCACAGACTGGCGCCACCTGCTCAGAAGCGCGAGCCATGAGGCGGAGCAGCATGCAGGGGCATAGCTCGGAGGAACCACCGAGACGCCGCGTGCTGATCGTCATCGGCGCGCTGATGCTGACGATGCTCCTGGCCGCGCTCGACCAGACGATCGTCTCGACCGCGCTGCCCACGATCGTCGGTGACCTCGGCGGGCTTAACCATCTCTCCTGGGTGGTCACCTCCTACCTGCTCGCGATCACGATCGTCACTCCGCTCTACGGCAAGCTCGGTGATCTGTACGGCCGCAAGGTCGTCCTCCAGGGAGCGCTGATCCTCTTTCTGATCGGCTCCGGGCTCTGCGGACAAGCCCAGGGGATGACCGAGCTGATCGCCTTCCGGGCGATCCAGGGGCTGGGCGGCGGGGGCTTGATGGTCAGCGCCCAGGCCGCGGTCGGGGACGTCGTCTCGCCGCGCGAGCGCGGCCGCTACCTGGGGCTCTTTGGCGCCGTCTTCGGGGTGGCCAGCGTGGCGGGACCGCTGATCGGCGGCTTCTTCACGAGCCACACGAGCTGGCGCTGGATCTTCTACATCAACATCCCCCTGGGGGTCCTGGCGTTGATCGTGCTCGCGGTGGCGCTGCCCAGCGTCCGCGACCGCAAGCAGCACCGCGTCGACTACCTGGGCACCGCGCTGCTCGGCACGTCCCTCGCTTCCCTGGTGCTGCTCACCACCCTCGGCGGCACGACCTACGCCTGGGACTCCGGCTTCATCTTCGGGCTGGGTGCCATCGCGGCCCTGGCTCTGGCCGGATTCGTCCTCGTCGAGCACCGGGCGTCGGAGCCGGTTCTCCCACTCGAGCTCTTTCGCAACCGAGTCTTCGTCGTCACGAGCGCGATGGGCTTCGTGGTCGGATTCGCCCTGTTCGGCTCGCTCACCTACCTGCCTCTCTTCCAGCAGGTGGTCCGCGGTCTCAGCCCGACCGCCTCAGGCCTGCAGCTCGTCCCGCTGATGGCCGGCCTGCTGGCGAGCTCGATCGGCTCCGGGCAGCTCATCTCACGGACTGGGCGCTACAAGGTCTTCCCCATCATCGGCACGGCGATCAGCGCGGTCGGGCTCTTCCTACTCTCTGGACTCGATCCGCAGACCGGGTCGGTCGAGGCGGCGGCGTACATGCTCGTGCTCGGGCTGGGCCTCGGCTTCGTGATGCAGGTGCTCGTGCTGGCGGTCCAGAACGCGGTCCCCTACTCACAGCTGGGCATCGCCACCTCGTCCGCGACGCTGTTCCGCTCGATCGGCGGCTCGCTCGGAACGGCGATCCTCGGTGCGATCTTCGCCAACCGGCTCGCCAATGAGCTTGCCTCCCAGCTGCCGGCGGGTTCGTCCGCCACCTCGAGCCTCACCTCCGGTCAGGTCAATCCGGCTCAGGTCGCATCACTGCCTCCGGCCCTTCACGACGGCTACGTGCACTCCTTCACCGATTCACTCTCCACCGTCTTCCTGATCGCGGCCGCCGTGGTCGCGGTGGCTTTCCTGTTGGCCTGGACCCTGGAGGAGCGGCCGTTGCGCAAGACGATCGAGGATCGGGACGTCGGGGACGCGTTCGCACCGCCACAGCACACGGACTCGCTTGGCGAGATCACGCAGGAGCTGGGCCGCCTGGTGGGCCGCGAGCGGACGCAGCGCTTCATCGAGCGCGTGATCGACGACGCGGGGGTCGATCTGACGCCCGCTGAAGGGTGGGTGCTCGGGCGCGCCGAAGGAGAGACGATCCCCGAGACCGCGCTGGAGGCCCGCGACCCGGGGGACACCATCGTCCTGCGGCAGGCGCTCGGGCAACTCAGGACTCGGGGCTTCGTGGACAGCTCGGATCCGCCGGCGCACCTGAGCGCCTCTGGACAGGAGGTTCGGGGCAACCTGATGAGCGCGCGGCAGCGGTGCCTCCAGTACCTGGTCGCCGACTGGGAGCCCGAGGATCCCCAGGTCGATGCCATGATCGCCCGGCTATCACAGGAGCTTTAGGGAGGCGGCGTAGCCTTTATCGGGATGAAGCTTCTTCGCAGCGTCTCCACCCGTCGGCTGTTGATCATGCTCGTGTCGGTAGTCGTTGTCGTCGCCGGCGCGGCGGCGATCGCGATGGCGGCCACCGGCGGCGGCCCGCAGCCCGACCCCAAGCCACTTCCCGTCGCGATTCAGGATGCCCTGAGTGCTCCCCAGGTCCAGGGAGTCAGCGCCCGCATCAAGTTCACCAACACTTTGATCAGCGGCTCCGACGTTCAGGGAGCGGACCCGATCCTGACCGGAGCCTCAGGGAGGCTCTGGGCCACATCTGACGGCCACCTGCGGATCGAGCTCCAGGCCGACTCCAGCTCCGACGGCGCGAGCAGCGACAGCCAGGTGCTCTCCGACGGCAAGACGGCCTGGGTCTACGACTCCGGTTCCAACACGGTCTACAAGGGCACCCTGCCCGCCGATCAGCAAGCGGGAGCGGGCACATCGCAAACGGACTCACCGCCGTCGCTGACCCAGATCAAGGACAGCCTGGCGCAACTGGCGGATCACGCCATCGTGAGCGGCGCCCAGCCCTCCGATGTGGCCGGCCAGCCCGCGTACACGGTCCGAGTTGAGCCCAAGCAGAACGGTGGGCTCGTCGGAGGGGCGGAGCTCGCTTGGGACGCCGTGCACGGGACGCCCCTGCGCGTCGCGGTCTACGCCAAGGGAGACACCTCGCCCGTGCTCGAGCTGACCGTCACCGACATCTCATACGGCAACGTTCCCTCCTCCGTGTTCGACATCAGCCCGCCCCCCGGAGCCCAGGTCACCGACCTGAGCCCCCAGACGAGCGGTGCGAGTGGCGGGGGCGACAAGAACGGCGAGACGGCGCCGGTCACCGGCCTGCAGGCCGTCCAACAGCAAACTTCCTTCCCGGTCGACGCCCCGCAGACCCTGGCCGGCATGCCCCAGAGCGAAGTCCGGCTGATCCAGTCAGGCAAGGATGCCGGCGCCCTCGTCACCTACGGGCAGGGCCTCGGTGGGATCGCCGTGATCGAGCAGCCCGCCGACCCGGCGCAGAGCTCGGCCAACTCGAGCGGCGGTGACCACGGTCAGCTGTCGCTTCCCACGGTGTCGATCAACGGCACCCAGGGCCAAGAACTCGAGACGGCCCTGGGGACCGCGGTGCGATTCCAGCGCAACGGCGTTCAGTACACCGTGCTCGGGTCTGTGCCCGCGGCCACGGCGCAGGCAGCCGCTCGGGCCCTCTAGTCGATGGCGGAGGCTCCGCCGATTGAGGTCCGGGGGCTGGTCAAGCGCTACGGCGAGATAACCGCCGTCGACGAGGTCGACCTGACGGTCAATGCCGGCGACGTGTTCGGCTACCTCGGGCCGAATGGCGCCGGCAAGACGACGTCGCTGCGGATGATGCTCGGTTTGATCCGGCCGACCGCCGGCTCGGTTCGGCTCTTCGGCCGCGATCCCCAGTTGAGCGTCTCCGCCCTGAGGGGGGTGGCGGGCTTCGTCGAGGCTCCCTCCTTTTACCCGTACCTCAGCGGTCGCGCCAATCTCGAGCTGTGCGCCGCCCTCGACGGTGCCGGAGACAAGCAAATCGACGAGGTCCTGGAGACCGTCGAGCTGCGCGACCGCGCCAAGGACAAGGTCAAGGGCTACTCGCACGGGATGAAGCAGCGGCTGGGTATCGCCTCGGCACTGCTGAGGAACCCGCGACTTCTGCTGCTGGACGAGCCGGCCACCGGCCTCGATCCCGCGGGCATGCGCGACATGCGGGAGTTGGTGCGCGATCTTGGCCGCCGCGGGATCACGGTCCTGCTCTCAAGCCATCAGATGATGGAGGTGGAGGAGCTCTGCAATCGCGTCGCGATCATTCGAAGCGGCCGGGTGGCATACGAGGGCTCCCTCGCGGAGCTGCGCAGCCGGTCCGGGATCAGCTACCGCCTGCGGACGAGCGACGATGAGCGGGCGAAGGACGTCTGCCTGTCCCAGCCCGGCATCGATGATGTCGCCGAAGCGCCCTCGATCGGACTGACGTTCACGGCGGCGGACGAGAGCGCGGTGGCGGGGCTGTCGATCGCGCTGGCTCAGTCCGACATCCCGGTCCTCGAGCTCACGCCACGCCAGGCGACGCTCGAAGACCTCTTCTTCGAGCTGACCGAGGGCGATGGCCCACGGGCGCCGGCCGGCGACGCCAAGGTGATCGAGAAGGTGGCGTGATGCCCGGGGTGCTGACCGTCTACCGCTGGGAGCTGCGCAAGCTTCGCGCTCAGAAGCGCACCTACCTCGGCCTCGGCGCCGCGGCGGCCGTGCCGATCATCTTCGTGGTTGCGCTGGTCAGCGGTGGTGGGCGCCCGAACGACGTCGCCTTCGGGCGCTACGTCCACGACACGGGGCTGGCGGTCCCACTTGTCCTGCTGCTGTTCGGGTCGATCTGGCTGTTTCCATTGATCACGGCCCTGGTGGCCGGTGACATCGTCGCATCCGAGGACCGCAACGGGACCCTGAAGATGATCCTGACTCGGTCCGTCGAGCGGCATCAGATCTTCGCCGGCAAGGCGCTTGCGGCGATCACCTACGCGGTGCTCGCGATCGTGATCGCCGGAGGGGTCGCGCTCGGCGCCGGCATCCTGGCATCCGGCTTCAACCCGGTGACGACGCTCTCGGGAACCGTGGTCTCCGCCCCAAAGGGCCTGGGCCTCGTCGGCGCCAGCCTGCTCGTCTATCTGCTGCCGATCCTGGCGATCGCCTGCGTGGGCCTGCTGCTGTCGACGGTCTTTCGCAACAGCGGAGCGGCGATCGTCGGCACCCTGATGTTCTCCCTGCTGGTTCAGCTCGTGGGCATCCTCCCCGGGCTGAGCGGACTGCACCCCTATCTGCTCAGCACCCAGTTCAACGCGTGGCAGGGCCTGCTTCGCACCCCGGCGGACTGGGCTCCGATTCTGCGCTCGATCTGGGTCTGTGCCCTGTACGGCCTGCCGGCCTTGGCGGCAGCCGCGATCGTCTTCCTGCGGCGGGATGTCGCTGAGAGCTAGCGGGGGATCGACCAGCGCCAGGGCGGCTCGTCGCCGGCCGGGAAGACGTAGTGGTCGCGGCCCGGGAGTGTCTCGAGTGGGACCAGCGCCGGGTCGTCCTCGACGCTCAGCCTGAGCCTGGACGCCGCCGCGATCTCCGCGGCTCCCGCGCCGCGCGTGATCCGCTCCCAGCCGATGCCGGGCCGGTAGAGCCAGTAGGTGACCCGGACCGGATCACATATTCGGCGGCCGCAGACACCACCGCCGGATCTACGCAGGTCCTCCACCGAGGTGAACGCGGTGACGCGCCTTCTCGATGAGGTGAGCCCCGGATCCGACCCCGGCGCTGCGCAGCTCGGCTGCCGGCAATAGCGGAAGTCCACCGGCAGCTCGCCGCCCTCGACCGCCGGAGCGGGCGCCAGGCTGCGGACGAGCTTGCCCAGGGGGAAGCCGTATGCCAGGGCGAGCGGGTTTCGCCCGCACGGCACGGGATACCGAGGGGTGCAGGCGATCCGCCGGGCGAGCATCTCGCCGAGCTCGCGGTCGGCGCGGCGCGGAGGGGAGGCCACGAGGGCGGCGATCGCCACGAGGATAAGGGCGCCGATCACGCCCGCGAGGGCGACGTACTCAACCGATGCTGCGCCCCTGCGTAGAGCTGACGGTGTATCCGGCACCGGCGCACGCTCTCGCCTCCGGTGCGGCGGGGGGCGCACATCCGTGTCGAATCGGTGACCGGGCAGTGACGGCCTCTATGATCGAGCCATGGAAGGTTTCGGTGGACTGTTCGGCGACCCGGAGGAAATGCGCCGCCGCATGGAGGAGCTCCAGGAGCAGATGCAGGGAGCCCAGAAGGTCGCGTGGGCCGACAACGCGATCAAGCTGGCCGTGGACATGACGACCGCCGCGATCAGCTCGATGGCGCTGACCGGCTCGAGCGATGAGCAGGCCGTCCAGGTGCGCGACGCGATCAGGATCGTCTTTCCCGAGGCAGTGACGCTGGTCAGGGAAGCCCGCGAGGGTCTACAGGACTGATGCGCGCCTCCTCCCTCACAGCCTGATCCGGTGGGCCTGCCCGAGCCCTCGGTCAGCAGCACCGCCCTGGTCACCGGCGCCTCGTCCGGGATCGGTGCCGCGATCGCCAAGGAGCTGGCCTCGCGCGGATTCTCGATCGCCCTGACGGCGAGGCGCGAGGAGAGGCTGAACACCCTGGCGACGGACCTCACCTCCGAGTACGGGGTGGCGGCGGAGGCGATCGCCTGCGACCTGGGCGTGCCGGAGGAGCGCGAGCGGCTGACGGATGAGCTTCGTGCCCGCGGGCGGGCGGTCGAGGTGCTGGTCAACAACGCCGGCTTCGGGCATCAGGCGGACTTCTCGACCAGCCCTCGCGAGCGGATGATCGAGATGGTCCGGCTCAACGTCGAGGCCGTGGTCGACCTGACCAGCCGGTTCCTCACCCCGATGGTGGAGCGCGGGCGTGGGTCGGTGATCAACATCGCCTCGACCGCGGCCTTCCAGCCGCTGCCCGGCTCCGCCGTCTACGCGGCCAGCAAGTCGTTCGTCCTCTCCTTCAGCGAGGCGATCCGCACCGAGCTCCGCGGCTCCGGCGTCACGGTGACCGCAGTCTGCCCGGGCCCGGTCAGGACCGAGTTCACCGACGTCGCGGGCGTCTCCGGCGTTGAGGACCGCACCCCCAGCGCGGTCTGGATGTCGGCCGAGGACATCGCCCGCCACGCCGTGGACGGGGCGGCGCATGATCGCCGCGTCGTCGTCCCTGGCGCGCTTAACCGCGCCTCCGCCCTCGCCGGGCAGCACAGCCCCAGAGCCATCGCGCTTCCCCTGATCAGCCGGATCTGGCGAAACATCTGACGGTGCCGGCGATGCCGACCCTGGAGGCCAGGGGCGTCGAGATCGCGTGGAGCGAGCGCGGCGAGGGGCCGCCGGTGCTGCTGATCCACGAGACAGCGGCCACCGGTGCCGGCTGGGAGCCGGTCGCGGAGGCGTTGTCCGCGCGGTCTCGCGCGATCTCCTATGACCGCCGTGGCTGGGGCGCATCGAGCGCACCAGAGGATTACCGCCGCACCACCGTGGAGGAGCAGAGTGAGGACGCCGCGGCCCTGCTCGAGGCCATCGCGGATCCTCCCGCGACCGCCTGCGGGGCCGGCATCGGAGCCGTGATCGCCCTGGATCTGCTGCTTCGGCGCGCCGACCTGGTCTCCGGCGCGGTGCTGGTCGAGCCCCCGCTGTTCCAGCTGATCCCCACTGCGACCGAGGCGCTCTCCCAGGACCGCCACCGGCTCGAGATCGCCGCGGGCACCGGTGAGAACGTGATCGAGCTCTACCTCTCCGGCGCGCTGCCGGCGCTGGGGCCGGGTGCCGGCCGGATTCCCGACATGACCGCGGCGGTTGCCAGGGAGCGGCCCGCGAGCGTGGTCGCCGAGCTGGGCATCACGGCCGCCTGGAGGATGCCGCTGCCGCGCCTGGCGAGCGCCCCGGGCCGGTCGGCCATCGTCACCTCCGGATCGACGCCCCCGCTGGTCCGGGATGCCTCCGCGGCCCTGGCCGACCGGCTGGCTCACGCCTCGGCGCGGGAGGTCGATGCCGGCCCGGAATCTCCTCAGCTCGGCGCGGCCGGGGAGGTCGCCTCGATCGTGCTCGAGCTCATTCCGTAGGCGGCAGGCGGTCGGCTTCCACCTCGATCACGCCCCCGCGCCGGGCGAGCACCGCGAAGCCCTCCAGGACCACGGCGATGATCGCGGTGGGGATGGCGGCGAGCACGGTCACCGCGGCATCGATCCAGAACGCCGCCAGGCCCCGGCCGGTGCCTGGGCGGAGGCGGCCGGAGACAGCCTCGGAGGCGAAGTCGCGGTGGAACGTGAGCAGGTTGAGGAGGGTCTGCCACATCGAGGCCATGCCGGGCCGGGCTAGATGGCGGACGCGGCGCACCTCGAGCCCGCGCCTGGCGAGGAGCAGGGAAGCCGCGCGCGGCGTCGGCTTGATCCGGTGACCGCCGGGCCGGAGGGCGGCCCAGTTCTCGGCTCCGAGCCACGCCTGCAGGCTCGCCGCGTTGTCGGCGCGGATCGCGACCCGGTTGTCTCGCTCCCGTTGGCCGGTGAGGAGCTCATCGGTCGCCGGGTCCGGGGACGGCACGGCGTCACGGGCCACGACCAGGCCGCAGTTCTCGCAGCGGTCGATCACCTGATCCTCGCGCGTGCCGTAGCCGAGGGTCTCGACCCAGGCGAAGAGAGGCTCGCCGCAGGCCGGGCAGCGAGTCGCGTCGGGAGGCGCCCCCTCGTCGAGGCTGACGGCGCGCCGCTGCCGGGTGCCAAGTCCGATCGCCATGGCCTCAGGCCTCGACGGCGGTCGGGACGCGGGTCTCGAAGATCTGCCAGCGGACGTCGAAGCGCTCGAGCCCGGTGAGGAAGCTCTTCGGATCGAACGCCTGTGAGGGCGCCAGCCCGCCGCGCGGCTCAAAGCCACTCCTGGAGGCGAGGATGGCGCCCCGGGTGATGGCGGCCGCGGTGAAGCCATAGACGTCCTTGCCGCTGATCACTCCCTTCCGCTCGATCTCGCCCAGCTTGGCCTCGCAGACGATCATCCACCGCATCTTCTCCCGCTGCTCGGGTGTAGGCCCCTCCGGCAGCCGAGAGATCGCGGCGTTGGCGAAGCGCTTCAGCGGCGTCCGCATCGCCAGGCCGGCCGGCCTCATCGCGGCTGCCAAGACCGGCGCCAGCCGCTCGCTGGAGAAGGCCGACGCGTTCAGCGTGGCGCGGACGTTGCGGGTGGGGACGTGGCGAGGCACCGTGATCTGCTCGCCCGACGGGTACCGGATCATCCGATGCCGGCCGACCGGGGCGGGGAAGTCGTACGTCCCCCGCGAGAGGCCGCCGGCCGCCTCTACCCACTCCATGTTCCGCCATTCGAGGTCGCCGCCGCTGATGATCTCCAGCGTGGTGCGGGCGGTTCCCTGGCTCGGTATGAAGTCCTGCCAGGAGTAGTGCACTGAGAGTTCGTCCAGCTCTCCCATGCCATTGGCGGTGAGCGAGGAGATCATGTCGCCCGGGGCATAGTCGAACCCCATCGCGGGGATCACCGCCACGCCGGCGCGGGTGGCGGCGGGGCCGTACCGCTCGAACGCCATCTTCAGATAGGGCTGCTCGCCGGTCGTGTCGAGGTAGTGGGTCCCGGTCTCCACCGCCGCCGCCAACACGGACTCGCCGAAGCGGAGGAACGGCCCGGCGCAATCGATCACGACCGCGCAGTCCGAGAGCAGCTCGCGAAGGGAGACTGGATCGTCCAGCTTGGCGGGCCTGCCGGGCGCCTCGAGGGCGAACTCCGCCCGGAGGGCCTCGAGCTTCTCGGGATTGCGGCCCGAGATGCGGAAGTTTGCGTCGGCCTTGGCGAGCTCGGCGACGACGAGCCGGCCGGTGTACCCGGTGGCTCCGTAGACGACGATCGGCCCGGATTGCCGGGAGAGAAGCGGCATCGCGGCCAAGATACAGTCCCGCCCCTCCCGTGAACCCGCTTCCGAGCAAGCAGGAGGTACTTGCCTTCCAGGACCGATGGCTGCGCCGGGCCGGCCTCGCCGGGCTGGTGGGGGCCTTCATCGTCGCCGCCTCGATCGTCCTGCAGCGTGTCGGCCTCCATCTCCCCAACGGAAACTCCGACGCCGACCAGCTCGCCTTCGCCCACCTGCACAGCAGCCGCCTGATCTACACGTCAGTGATCCAGGGGGTCGGTTTCGCCCTCTTCCTGGGCCCACTGCTCTTCCTCTTCCGCTCGGCGAGCATGCGCGCCGAGCGCGTGCGGAGGGCGTTCGCAGGGCTGATCATGGTCGGGCCTGTGGCCTTCGGCATCGGCCTGGCGGTCTCGGCGGCGGGCAGCTCGCAGGCCGCCGACAAGTTCGCCACCCAGGAGCCCGCGGTCGTGCAGCAGGCCCGCCAGCAGGCGGTGTCGCAGTCCGCCGCTGCGGCGAAGACGAAGAAGGGCACGTCGAAGGGTGCCTCGAGCAAGACCACGGCGACCAGGACAACGGCGACCACGGCGACTCCGACGAGCTCGAGCTCGAGCACGACCGGGACCGGAACGACCGCGGCTGCCCCACCGCCGAAGACGCCCGATCAGGCCGCGAGCGACGCGCGCGAGGGGCTCGCCACCCATCTCAATAAGAACACGGCGCTGCTGATCGTGGGAGGGCTGATCTCGACCATCGGCGTGCTCGCCATGGTGTTCGGGATGATCTACACGAACCTCTGGAGCATGCGGGTCGGCCTCCTGTCTCGCTTGTGGGGCGCGCTGGGCATGGCCTTCGGCCTGTTCCTGATCATCCCCCTCTTCCCGCCGATCCCCGGCCTGGTCCTCTGGTTCGCCGTCCTCGGGCTGATGTTCCTCGGGCTCTGGCCCCGGCCGCTGCCGCCGGCGTGGGGTGCCGGGGAGGCGAAGCCCTGGGTGAGGCCTGGGGATGACATCGGGCCGCCGCTGGATCAGGGAGGGCACTCCGGCACCGTCGAGGGCAGCGGTCGCGAGGTCTCGGAGCCCGCTCTGCCCGAGGAGGGCCAGAACGGCGAGCCGGGTGCCCCTCCCGAGCCGCCGTATGGCGAGACCCAGGGTCAGCGGCGAAGGAAGCGGAAGCGGCGCAGCTAGCTAGGTCTTGGGCGGGGGCGCCGCTTGCATCAGCTCGACTCGGTGACCACCCGGCGCGATCGCGAAGGCGCGGTCGGCGCCCCAGAGCTGGCGGGTGTCATCGACTTGGAAGCCCGCATCTCGGAGGCGCTGCTTGGCCTCGGCGTGGTCGGGCGCGACCACGGCCGCGTGACCGAGGGCGGGCGCGGTGTGGCCCTCAGTCAGGATCAGGTGGATCTGGGTGCCGTCGCGCTCCAGCCAGCGGACCGAGTCGCCGAGCACGTCCGCGGCCGGGACCTCTTCGAAGCCGAGGAGCCCCCAGAACTCGATGGACCGATCGGCCTCCGTGGGCGGCACTTCGAGTGAGACGTGATGGAGCACGCGGCTAGAAGATCGAGAGCCAGCGAGGGCGCCGCCGGCCGCTGACGTGCCGGGCGAGCAGGCCGGAGGCCAGGAGCGCCAGCCCCACGAGCGCGAGGGCACCGACCGCCATGCCGGTCATCGGCAGGGTCGTGGAGCTGCCCGCGGCGCCGGGCGAGGCGACAGCGGAGGCCTCCGAGCTCCCCGACCCGCTCGAGCTCGAGCTGCCGGAACCGCCGCTGCCGCCTCCGCTCGAGCTCAGGACCCGGACGGTCCCGTGCATGTTCGGGTGGATCGTGCAGATGTAGCTGAAGGTGCCCGCCGAGTTGAAGGTGTGTGACCCGCTGCCGCCCGGGTTGATCGTTCCCGTGTCGAAGCTGCCGTCGCCGGCGGTGGCCGTGTGAGGTGCCTGACCCGAGTTGTGCCAGGTGACCGTGTCGCCGACGGCGATCGTGACCGCGCCGGGCGAGAAGAAGAAGTCGCCCATGTTCACGCTGGCCGAGGCGGAGGCGTGGGCCTTGCCGGTCGGGGTCGAGACCGCGACGGGAGGGGGCGCAGGCGTAGTGACCGTGTCCGTGGTCTGCGTGTTCGTCCCGGAGTCCGTGGGCCCCTTGTACCCGTGGTCGGCGGGCGGAGTTCCCGGATCGGCCGGAGGCACGACCGAAGCGGGGGTCGTGGTGGTCGTATCCGTGGTGGTGCCGGCGTCCTGCGCGGCCGACACCGCCGGGGCGGCGCAGATCGCCGCCAGGACGAGCATCCCGCTCGCCAGGGCTCTCGCTCCCTTCACCTGTCGCATCCTAGGCCCACCACGTCGTAGGGTGGATACGGAATATCGGGGCGCGGGGATTGGCCGGGGACTAGCCCAGCGCGCTGACGCCGGGAGGAGCGTCCGACGCCTCGGGCTCACGCTCGGCGGCGACCCGCTTCCGGTGAGTGCGGATCTCGCTCATGATGCGCTCGAGGCGGGGCTCGGTCGAGGCGTCCACGTGGGTCATCGCCGCGGCGATCGCCGGATGGACCGAGGCGATCCGCTCGTGCATGGCCTGGGCGACGGCTCGGTAGGTCGGGTGCCCCTCGCGGCCGGAGCGCAGCTCGATCAGGTGCATCGCCTCGCGGGCGTTGAGGTCGAGCATGTAGCGGATCCGGTAGCCGAGGCAGAGCGCGTACGGCGCGGCGTCCTCGAGGCCGGCCGTCGCCAGCCTCTCGTGCTCGGCCCGGGAGATCTCCAGTGCGCGCTCGTACTCACCCCCGGCGCCGCCCTCACGCACCTCGTCTGGGATCCCGGCGCCGAGATCCGGGCCGAGGCGCTGCCACTGGCAGGTCAGCATCCTGTGGCGC
>JAWVFG010000009.1:0-40153 GCA_033856335.1 Solirubrobacterales bacterium | reverse complement strand
GGCATGGCCTCGGGCTGGCACTTCAACGCGAAGGAGGCTCTCCTGCGGCTCGGGTTGAGGCGATTCGAGCCCGCGGACCTCGGATGGATGTTCGTCGTGCTCGGCGCCTACTACGCCGGAGCGATTGCGTTCTCGGCGATCGTCCTGCAGCCCAAGCAGCAGGACATCGGCAAGGAGCTCGGTGTCTGCAACCCGGGGATCGGGATTGCGGTCGCGGCCGTGCTGGCGGTCGTGGTGCTCGCTCCGATCGCGGAGGAGATCTTCTTTCGCGGCTTCTTCTTCGCCGGCCTGCGGAGTCGGTGGTCGCTCTGGCCCTCGGCACTGCTCTCCGGCGCGATCTTCGGGCTGGTGCACGCCCCGACCGGTCCTACCGCCGCGATCCCTCTCGCCGGGCTCGGGGTGGGACTCGCCTGGCTCTACAACAAGACCGGATCCCTCTGGCCCTGCATCCTCGCCCACTTCCTGAACAACGCGCTTGCGATCGGCGTGGTGGTGAGCCAATGCTGAGTCGGTGGCCGCGCCCGCATACAGCCGCTGGATCATGCACAATGCCGCCGTCGTGATTCGAAGGGGAGGGATACTCATCGCATCGGCAGCCCTTGCGGCTGCACTGACGCTGCCCGCTGCCTCGGCGAGCGCAGCCACCGGCCCCCCGACCCTCGATCTGAACGGCCCCAAGAGCCCGGGGCTGCTCGACAAGGTCACCGCGGCAGGCACCCTCCCGGGTGCCATCGCCGGCGACCAGGTGACGGTCACCGTCCAGGCCAGCGGCAACACCGTCGACAGGAAGCAGCTTGGTGTCGGAGCCGACGGCAAGTTCTCCTTCCCCTTCGTCATCGACGCCTGCTGCAACTACGTGGTGACGGCGACGAGCGGAGGCCAGAGCTCCCCGGCCCAGCGCTTCACGGTCAGGGTGCCGAAGCACCTCGGCAAGGGTGCCATCACGCACCTCTTCAACCAGTCCCTGGTCGACGCGGGCTACTACACGGGCGGCCACGTCAGCGGCAAGTTCAACCACGGCTCCCAGCTCGCGACCCTTGCCTTCCGCAAGGTCAACAACATGGCCAGGAACTACCAGTACAAGCCGGTCATCTTCCAGAAGCTCCTGATGGGGAAGGGCGCGTTCCAGCCCCGCTACCACACCGGCCACCACGTCGAGGTCGACATCTCGCGCCAGGTGATGGCTCTCGTCGACGGCGACAAGGTGGTCGCGACCTTCCACGTCTCGACCGGCAAGCCGTCCACCCCCACCGTTCGCGGGACCTACCACTTCTATCGCAAGGACCCGGGCTACAACTCGGAGGGCATGTACTACTCCGTCTACTTCATCCGGGGGTACGCCACCCACGGCTACAACCCGGTGCCGATGCACGAGGCCGCCAGCCACGGCTGTGTCAGGAACCCGATCCCGTTCTCGCAGTACATCTACAACTGGATCAACCTCGGCGACGCGATTCACATCTACGAATAGGCGCCCCGTTCCCTGCGTGCGACCAGCGCAGTTCCCGTCCCCAGGATCGAGGCGAGCAGCAGGCCGCCGGCGAGCACGAACAGGACGTAGACGAAGTTCCGCGTCCCGTTGCGGCCGAAGCTGATCACCGGTTGGACGGCTCCGGGCACGCTGGTCGGCGAAACGGCCTCGTAGGTGCCCGCCTCCGGGACCCTGAGCTTGGCGATCGAGCGGCGCACGTAGTCCCCGTCGTCGAACTGCCTGAAGGCATAGGGAGTGGAGCCGAGCAGCAGTTGGCCGTTGGTGGTCCGCACCCGGAGCCGCAGATTCGACGGCACGCCGAGCGGTGAATGCTCGTTCACGCCGGTCCGCTCCCCGTAGAAGATGATCACGTCGCCCGCGGGAAGCGTTACCGAGTCCCGCCCCGGGAGGGGAACCTGGCCGTACGCCTTGGCGTCGCGGCTCGCGCCCACTGCCTCGACGACCAGGAGGACGATCGCGAACGCGATGGTGATGCCCGCGACGGCCACCGCGAGCCTGTACCCCGTCCGCATCGGACGCATCCTAGGATGCCCCGATGCCGCCGGATCCGCGAGCCGCGCACGACACCCTGCTCGCGGAGCTCAGGGAGCACGCGCTGGTGATCGGCGAGGTCACCCTCTCGAGCGGCCAGACCGCCCAGTACTACGTCGACGCCAAGCGGGCGCTGCTGCGGCCACTGGCCTTTCGCGCCGTCGGCGAGCTGATCGCCGCGGAGGCCACCGAGCGCGGGGCGACGGCGGTGGGCGGGATGACGATGGGCGCCGACCCGCTCGCCACCGCGGCCATCGGCGCTGAAGGCGGCGAAGGGCTGGTCGCCTTCTTCGTGCGCAAGGAGAAGAAGCAGCATGGCCTGCAGCGCTGGATCGAGGGACCTGTGCTCGATCCCCGCACGCGCTGCCTCGTGGTCGAGGACGTCGTGACGACCGGGGGATCGACCGTCCGGGCGATCGAGCGCATCCTCGAGGAGGGCCACGAGGTGGCCGGAGTCGTTTCGGTGGTCGACCGCCTGGCCGGCGGAGGGGATGCGATCGAGAAGGCCGCCGGAGCGCCGTACCGCACGCTGTTCACGATCGACCAGCTCTTATGAGAGGGCGCGCGCCAGCGCGACCCAATCAGTCGGGGCCCGACCGGGACTGACCCAGTACACACCGGCGATGCCCCCGGGCATCGCGAATTGCGAGGATGCCCGGCTCATGCCTGGCCGAGAGATGACAAGGCGAGAGCTTGCTTTCGCCGTAGTGGGCGCCTGCCTGCTCGCGATCGTGATGACCTGGCCTCTGGTGCTCCACCTGGGGGCCGACGTTCCGCGCGACATCGGCGACCCCCTCGCCGAGGCTTGGCAGCCGGCCTGGGGCGGACACGCCCTCCTTCATCAGCCCCTCCATTTCTTCGACGCTAACCGCTTCTGGCCGATCAAGGACTCGCTCGCCTTCGGCGATGCGCTGATCGGCTACGCCCCGGCGGGGATCATCGGCAACGGGCCGCACGCGGCCCTGGTCCGCTACGACCTGCTCTTCCTCTTCGCCTACGCACTGGCCTTCTTCGGCGCCTACCTGCTCGCCCGGGAGCTCGGCCTGAGCCCGGCGGCTGCGGTGATCGCCGGTGTCGCGTTCGCCTATGCCCCCTACAGGCTGGAGCAGGACGGCCACATGCAGGTGATCTCGAGCGGCGGCATCCCGCTCGCGATCGCCTTCGCGGTTCGAGGCATCCGCTTGAAGCATCCCTGGTGGCTCTTCGTGGCCTGGGTGGTCGCGTGGTGGCAGGTCTCACTCGGCTTCGTCCTCGGACTGCCGTTCGCGTACGGGCTCGCCGGCTCCGTGGTCGTCGCCGGGGTCGTCTGGCTGGTGCGGCGCCGGCCCCAGCTCGACAGGCGGCTGCTGATCGCCGGAGCCGCCGGAGCGGTCTTCTTCGTCGCGGCTACCTACCTGATCGCGCATCCCTACCTGCACATCGCCAACGAGTTCCCGGAGTCCAAGCGGAGCACCCACGAGGTATCGGGCTTCTCGGGGCCCCTGAAGGTCTTTCTGACCGCCCCCGAGGAGAACTTCATCTGGGGTCAGGCGACCGCCGGGATCCGCAACAGCCTTATGGACATCCCGGAGAAGACGCTCTTCCCCGGCCTCGCCATCGTCGCGCTTGCCCTGGTCGGTCTCGGCTCGAGCAGGCTCAGCCGGCGGATGCGGATCGGCCTGGGTGCCGGTACGGTCGTCCTCCTGGTCCTCGAGCTGGGCTTCCAGCTCGAGGGGGGGCTGCTCTGGCCCTACCGCGTCCTCTACGACGTCCTGCCGGGCTGGAACGCGATCCGCACCCCGGGGCGCATCGCGACCTTCTCAACCCTGACCCTCGCCCTGCTCGCGGCCGCCGGTGGCGAGACGCTGATGCGGGCGGCGTGGCGCAGCCGCCTGCCGACCTGGTCCCCTGTGGCCCTCGCCGGACTGCTGGCGCTGGTGATCGTGACCGAGGGCCGCAGCCTGCCCTTCGACCCCTTCGACGACCAAAAACAGCCTCCCGTGCCTTCCCTCGGGACCTCGACCGCGGACCTGCCGCAGCCCCAGCTCCATCTCCCGGCTTTGAAGGCGAAGGAGAATCGCGCGTACCAGCTCGCCTCCACCGACGGCTTCCCCGAGATCGTCAACGGCCGCGCGAGCACGAACCCGCACACGATCCTGACGCTGATCAGCGACATGGATTCCTTCCCGGACGCCGCCACGGTCAGGGAGCTCCAGGACTACGGCGTCCGGACGGTGATCCTCCACGTCGGGCTCACGGAGGGGACCCCGCAGGCTGGCGCCGCCCGGAAGTCGATAGCGGGACTGCCGCTGCGGAGCTACAGGCTTCCCGGACTCGTGGTCTACGAGGTCGGATCGTCGAACGCCAGCTCCGGCCCAAGGGCCGGCTCCCGCGCCGCAGGCACCTCGGGGCCGGACTGAGCGCGTCGCTCGCGAGCACGCACGACGGTCAGCGTCCCGAGCGAGAGCAGGAGCGCCGAGGCGACCAGCCAGAGCGCCGACATATTGCCGCGCGACAGCGGGCTGATGTCGTCGCCGGCGATCCCCGGGCCGACCGCCGAGACGCACGCCCAGCCCAGCACAGCCGGCACAGCGAGCCGGAAGTCGGACAGCGACACCGATGGCGTGGCTCGCACCGCGAGCACGATTGAGGTCAGGACGGCCGCCACGAAGGGCGCGACGGCGAGCCAGGCGTTGGTGACGCCGAAGGCCGTCAGCACGGTGTGCTCGAGCTTGCCCTCCATGAGCCAGTCCGCCCAGGTCCCGGTGCCCTGCTTCCCGATCAACGGGTAGGTCAGGGTCCCGATCAGCATCAGCAGCGCCGAGGGGATCGCGAAGCCGAGCGTCAGGCCGGGCAGGCGCTTATAGGCGTAGGGCAGCCCGAGGGCCAGGAAGGGCAGCGCGGGAATCAGGAAACGCGGGCCCGGCGTGCCGCCGCCGAAAGGCAGCCAGTAGCCGCTGTTGTAGACGAAGTAGACGGCGGCGAGCGCCAGGATCGTGTTCGCCTCCGCGCGGTGCCCGTCCCTTCGCATCATGATCACGCCGACCACGCACATGACGACGATCGGGGTCAGGACGAGCAGGCCCCGACCGGCCAGGAGCAGGCTGACGGCGCTGTCGAGGCGCGGCGCCGTGATTCCGAAGAACCCGTGGCTGTTCAGGCCGAGCACGTCATGACCGGACACGCCCGGGAAGGCCACGGCGTACCCGTAGGCCAGCTTGAGCGGGTTGCCGAAGGCCCAGAGGTTGAAGGCGAGCATCGGCAGCGCGCCGAGCAGCGCGCCTCCGGCGTAGGCAACGCCGCGGCGCAGCCAGTCGGTCCGGCGGGACAGGGTGTAGCCGAGCAGCACGATGCCGACCAGCCCCGTCTGGAACTCGAAGGTCACGGCGAGCCCCGCCAGCAGGCCCGCGCCCGCCACCATCCGGAGGCTGGGAGGTTTGTCCCTCTCCTTCATCAGCAGGCAGAACGCCGCAAAGCCGAACCCGGCCGAGATGACGTGCGAGAAGTACTCGGCCGCGAAGGTCATCACCACCGTGCCCAGGCCGAACGTGATCGCCGCCGCGGTCCCGTAGCCGGGCAGGAAGCGGTCGGCGGCCCAGCGCACCGCGAGCAGCAGCAGCACGGCCGGGATCACCGCCGCGAGCAGGGTGAGCGCCCAGACGATCGGCGTGTCCTGCTCGACCGCCGCCTGCACGCGCAGCCCGCGCTGCACGTTGTACCCGTAGTTCTCGAGGGGGATGACGCTGTCGGGGATCCACATCGGGTGCGCGGTCTGCTGGGTGTTGTGCACGGCCGCCCGAGCGAGCTTGTTGCCGCCCAGGCCGTCGATCGCCATATAGAGAGGAGTCGTCAGCGCGGCCATCCCGGGGCTCTTCACCGAATAGAAGTGGCCGTTCACCCAGGCCTTGTCGTTGGTGTCCCAGTGCCACTGGTCGATCTGGGCCTGACCCTTGGAGAAGGCCTGAACCTGATCGAAGTGCGCCATCTGGGCCCAGCCCATCTGGTGCATGACGAGCCCCCAGGCGAAGCCGAGCGTGACGACGGCGGCGACGCCGGGGCGTAATGCGAGGGCGCTCCGCAAGGAGCGACCCGTTGTACGCGGGGAATGCAGCGAAGGTCGCAGGCGCCTCATGAAGGCGGCGATTGTAGTGGTGGGATTTCTTACCGCCCTTTAAGCGTGATCGCGTGTCCGGCAGAGGACCATGGTCCAGGGAGTCGGGCTTGTCGACTCAACTACCTCGAAGCGGGGGGTGAGAAACCGCACGAAGTCGCGCTTCGACCAGTGGTTCAGGTGTCCCGGGGTGTTCCCGAGCTCTCCCACGTAGGAGAGCCGCGCCAGATTGAGCGCTCGCCAGAGCGGTTCTCGCGGCACGCTTGCGATCAGCCAGGGACGCGCCAGGCCGGCCAGGACCTCGAGCGCGCGCTCGGGGTCCTCTAGGTGCTCGAGCACCTCGCAGCAGACGATCAGCTCGGCGCTGTGGCGCGCCGCCTCGAGCTGCTCCACGGGGACCGCCTCGAAGTCGATCTCCACGCCGGCCGCGGCAGCGCGCGTCCGCGCCTCCTCGAGCACCTGGGGAAAGGCGTCCGTGCCCCGCACCAGCATCCCCCGGCGCGCGAGCCGGATCGCCAGCTCGCCCTCGCCGCAGCCGACCTCGTGCGCCTCGGTCGCACCGGTTCGCTCGACCAGGTCGTCGAGCTGGGCCATGAACCCGGCCATCAGCCGCCGGGCGATCGGGTTGGACGTCCCGTACTTGTCGTAGACGTTGCCGCCGGCCTCGGCGGCGTCGACGCTCACCGGGCGACGGAGGTCTCGATCGTCTCCACGGTGAGCGGGCGGACGGGCTCGCGATCCCCGCGCTCGTAGTTGGAGGGCTCCACACCGGCCTCGAGCTCGAGGCGCCTGACCCGCTCGTAGACGCGCTGGGCGATCGCCCGCTGGCCCGCGAGCGCGTCCCCGATGATCCCGAGGGCGAACATCTGGACCGCCGCCAGCATCAACACGGCGCCGAGGATCAGGGACTGGAGGTGCCCGCTGCGGTCGCCGTTGACGATCCAGTCGAAGAGGAAGGGCGACCAGGCGGCCAGGGCCAGCGCGCCGAACAGGATGGCCAGCAGCATGAACACGCGAAGTGGCTCATAGAGCGTGTAGGCGCGGAAGATCGCGAAGACGTTGCGGCGGACGTAGGCCGAGGTCGAGTCGGACAGGCGCGAGTCGCGCTCTGTCTGGTTGGGCGAGATCGAGACGTCCTCGATCGAGACGGACATCTTGCCTGCCTGGATCAGGCTCTCGAGGGTGTACGTGTAGCGCGAGACGACGATCAGCTGGAGGGCCGCCTCGCGGTTGTACGCGCGGAAGCCCGAGGTCGTGTCGAGCACCTTCGTCCCGGAGGCCCGGCGCACCACCCAGCTGCCGAGCCGCTGCAGCAGCTTCTTGCTGGGCGAGAAGTGCTCCACGGTCTGCACCTGGCGGTCGCCGACGACCATGTCAGCCCGGCGGGCGACGATCGGCTCCACCAGGCGCGGGATGTCGGAGGCCCGGTACTGGCCGTCGGCGTCGGTGTTGACGATCACGTCGGCGCCGAGCTTGAGGGCAGCGTCGAGGCCCGCCTGGAATGCAGCGGCCAGCCCGCGGTTGGTCGCCAGACTGACCAGGTGGTCGACGCCGTGGCGCCTGGCCACCTCGACGGTGCGATCGGTCGAGCCGTCGTCGATGACGAGCCATTCGACCTCGTCGAACCCCACCACCTCCCGCGGGAGCTCCGCGAGCACCCGAGGCAGCCATTCCTCTTCGTTCAGGCAGGGAATCTGGATGATCAGCTTCATCGCGGTGATCGTAGGGTTTGTTCGGAGATGACGCGGCCTTTACGTATCGTCGTGCTCGCGGTGTGCCTGGGCGCCATTTTGTCGCCCCCAGCCGCCTCCGCGCTCGGTCTGAGCGTGTCGGGGAATCAGCTGGTCGACGAGTCGGGGCAGCCGATCAGGCTGCTCGGGGTCAGCCGGAGCGGCTCCGAGTATGCGTGCGCGGAGGGCTTCGGGTTCTTCGATGGGCCGACCGGCGCGCGCAGCATCCGGTCGATGAAGAGATGGGGGATCAACGCGGTTCGCCTGCCGCTCAATCCCGACTGCTGGCTCGGGGTGGACGGAGTGATGCCAAGCCTCGGCGGCGAGGCCTACCGGAACGCGATCGACGGGTTCGTCTCCCGCCTCAACCATGCCGGCCTCTACGTGGTGATCGACGAGCATGTGGCCGCCCCCGCGGGCCAGAAGGCGCTGGGGATCATCCCGATGCCGGACGCAGATTCGTCGCCGGCGTTCTGGAGCTCGGTCGCCTCGCACTTCGCCTCCAACCACTCGCTCGTCTTCGACCTCTACAACGAGCCGCACGACGTCGGCTGGGACTGCTGGCTGGCGGGCTGTGACATCCCGGCGGGCGGGCGGTTCTCCGAGCGCCATCCCGCCTACCGCGCCGCCGGGATGCAGCAGCTGGTGGACGTGGTCCGCTCGACCGGGGCGACCCAGCCTCTGATGCTCGGCGGGCTCGATTACGCCCGCGACCTCTCCGGCTGGCTCGCGCACGAGCCGGCCGACCCGCTCGGCCAGCTGGTCGCCTCCGAGCACAACTACGGCCATCACCTGGCCCCGTGTCTGCGCGCCTGCAAAGACGCGATCGCAGCCACCGCGGCGTCGGTCCCGGTGGTGGTTGGCGAGCTCGGGCAGACGGATTGCCGCCACGACTACATCGACAAGTGGATGCGCTGGGCCGACCGCGTCGGGATCTCCTACTTCGGCTGGGCCTGGGACACCAAGGGCGGCTGGACCTGCCACGCCGGCCCGAGCTTGATCGAGAACTACCGGGGTAAGCCGACGGGCTTTGGGATCGGCCTCCGCAATCACCTGTTGGCGCTGAGGCGACATGCTCGAGGTTGAGCGGCTCGGCAAGGGCCCGCCGGTCCTGTTCGTGCACGGCGACATCGTCGGCCCCTCCCTCACCTGGCGCAAGCAGCAGGAGCTCGCCGAGCGCTGGAGCCTCATCATTCCCAGCCGGCCCGGCTTCGGCGCGAGCCCGTCGCTGGAGCGCAACGACTTCGAGGTGGAGGCGCCCATGTTCGCCGAGCTGTTGGGCGACGGTGCGCATCTGGTCGGGCACTCATACGGTGCGGTGATCGCTCTGCTCGCTGCGGCGGAGCGGCCGGAGGCGGTCCACTCGCTGACGGTCTCGGAGCCCGGCTCGTTGCGGGTCGCCGCGGGAACGCCTGTGGTCGACGAGATGATCGCCAACGGCGAGCGCCTCTTCAGCCACGCGTCCTCGATCCCATCTGAGGATTTCCTCCGGTTGTTTCGAGGTGGCGCGGGTTCGGCGTACGAGACGCCTGGCGGGTTGCCTGAGGAGCTCCTTCACGGCGTCGAGTTGCTCAAGCGGGAGAGGCCCTCGTGGGAGGCTGAGATCCCGCTCGAGAGGCTGGCTGCTGCCGACTTTCCGATCCTGGTCATCTCCGGAGGTCACTCGCCGGCCTTCGAGGCGGTCTGCGACTCGCTGGCGGATTCCCTCTCCGCCGAGCGGGCGGTGATTCCGGGGCGCGGCCACACCGTCCCCTCGACCGGGGCGCCGTACAACGAGCGCCTCGAGGCATTCCTGACCGCCGCCGAGTCGCGGTGAGGGCCGGGGCGACCACCAGCCACCCGCGCCTCTCCATTTTCCGTAACCGCCGAATTTGGGTGATTTCTGCTGATGCAGGCCGGGGGTGGGTGGCCTAGGGTCGTCCGGCCCGGTCACCTCAGTCGAGCGGCCGGGAGTCCCGGGGGGCACTGATGGAAGCACCGATGCGCTACAGCGCCAGGCAACGCAGGCGAGCACTGCGCTTCGCCCTCCTCGGCAACGCCGTTCCGATCGCGGTCGCGACGGCGACGAACTTCAGCTCGCACCACACGGTCTTCTTCATCGGGGCCGTTGGGGCATGCATGGCCCCGATCGTGGTCACCATGATGACCCGCAGGCATCCGATCCCCTTCTACGCGGCGGCCTATGGCGGCCTCCCGGCGATCACGATGCTGCAGGCCTACAGCGGAGGCGCCGGGTCCGGATACGCGGTCCTGATGATGATGGCCATGATCTGGTTCGGCGTCCAGGCGAGCGACCGGGAGCTCCTCATCGGCATGGGGGTCCTGGCGGCCTGCGCATACCTCCCGATGCTGATCTTCGGGCCGCCCGCGTACCCCGTCACCTGGGGCCACGCCACCCTGCTCGTGCTCGTCGGGTTAACCGTCGCGTACTCGCTCCGGGCCGTGACTCGAGAGACCCAGAAGCTCAATGCGCGCCTGGTCAAGGAGGCGACCGTCGACGACCTCACGGGCCTCCTCAACCGGCGGGGCTGGAGGATGGCCGCTGAGCGGGAGCTGTCCCGGGCGATTCGAGAGGGAACGTCGGTGGGCCTGCTGCTGCTCGACCTGGACAGCCTCAAGGAGATCAATGACACACGCGGCCACGACGAGGGCGATCGGGTGCTGGTCGAGACCGCCGATCGGATGCGCTCGGCCCTCCGCGCCGGCGACGTCCTCGCCAGGCTCGGCGGCGACGAGTTCGGCGCCCTGCTGATGGGCATCTCCGACGGCGAGGGCCTGGCGGCCGTCGATCGCCTCAGCCAGATGACCCCGGAGCTGGGGAGGTTCTCCGCCGGAGTCGCCGCCTGGGACGGCAAGCAGCCTCTCGACGAGTTGCTGCGCCGGGCCGACGTCGCGCTCTACACGGTCAAGACGGATGGGGGCAGCCGAGTGGAGTTCGCCCCGCCCACGCTCGAGCCGTCCGACGCCTTCCCGGAGCCAGAGCGCGCCGAGCCCGAGCCCGCCGGCGACTAGCTGTAGTCACCCACCACGTTGTTCCAGCTCCGCGAGGCGAGCCGCGAGCGCCCGGTGTAGGGTGACTCCCGAAGCGAAGGAGTGCACGATGCGAGCGCTCCCCTAAGGGATAGGTCCGAACAAGGAGGCAGTTTTGAAGTCGTCGCGGTTCTGCAAGCTTGGCGTTTCGCTGGTTGTGATCCTGGCCGCCGGCTTCACATCGGCAGCCACCGCGAGTGCCGACAAGGTCCTGTTGTTCGGTCCCAGTGTCGACGGCGGCGCCTCGAGCGTCGAGGGCCAACAGGCTGCGGCTCAGGGATTCGGCGTGGACGTCGCCTCTGCCTCCGCCTGGAGCTCGATGACCACTGCGCAGTTCGCCGCCTACCGCGCGATCGTGATCAGCGACAACCACGACAGCGGCAGCAGCGGCGTCTCGGACCTCGCTGCTGCGGAAGCCAATGCCAGCGTGTGGGGTGCGGCCGTGAGCGGAAACGTGATCATCACCGGCGCCGATCCCGAATACCACGCCGATCCACTCGCTGGGGATGACCCAGGTGCCGTGACGTACGTCAACAGGGCGGTCGGCTTCGCCACAGGATCTCCCACTCAGACCGGCGCCTATGTCGCCTTGGGCAACTATTACGGGAATGTCAGCCCCGATGGACCCGCCAAGGTGCTGGACGGCTTCGCTCCCGGCGGCTTCCTGATCACCTCGCGCAGTGACGACATCATCCACATCGACCCGGCGGTGACAGGCCCGAGCGGCTTGAGCGACTCAATCCTTTCCGGATGGAGCGACACGACCCACTCGTATTTCAGCCACTACCCGAGCGCATTCAAAGCCTGGGCCATCGGAGCGGAGGGATCCGGCCCGTACACGACCTCGGACGGCCACGCGGGCTTCCCGAACTTCCTGGTCAGGTCGGCCCTGCCGATCCCGCCGACCTGCGTCGTGCCGAAGCTGAAGGGCAAGTCGATCAAGAAGTCGAAGAAGAAGCTCCGGAGCGCGAACTGCAGTCTCGGCAAGAAAAAGGGCCACGGCAAGAAGGTCAAGAAGCAGAAGCCGCCGGCCGGGACGGTGCTGCCGGAGGGCAGCACGGTAAATGTCACGGTCCATTAGCGGTTCCTGAGAAGCGCCCCGACCAGGATTCGAACCTGGGGCCTACTCCTTAGGAGGGAGTCGCTCTATCCAGCTGAGCTATCGGGGCCTGGGCCCATTGAAGCGCACGCCCGTCCCGGAGGGGGACCATTCGGATCAGGCGAGCGGGACCTCGACCGCGGCGATCCAGCCTAACCGCCGGATTCCTCAGGATCGTCGTAGAGGCTCTCGGCGGCCAGCTGCTGTCCCTGCGAGCTCCACAGCTTGATCTCGAGGTAGAGCTCGTCCGGAAAGCCCTTGACGGCGTCGAGCGCGACCAGGGTGAAGCGCTCGTCGGTCACCGGGGTCTGGTCGACGACCTCGGCCTCCAGCTCGGCGGTGGCGGCGGTCGCGCCGCGGACCAGCGGGGTTCCCCAGACCAGGGTGACCTCTCCGCGCCGCTCGCTCTCCCCGCGCCAGGGGCCGATCACCTCCTCGTTCAGGTCTATCAGCCAATCCGGGTTCTGGTCGGCGGTGACGTCGGTGAAGTCGGCGGTCGCCTCGAAGGAGCTGGCCTCGCCTTCCTCCGTCTCGGCGGGGCGGGCGAAGGAGACGAAGCCGAAGTACTCGGTCGGCGTCTGGGCGCCCTCGACCGGCGCGACGGCGGGGACGTACACCCGGCCGCCCCAGGCCCGCTCGGGGAACCAGGTCACCTCGCCGGGCGGCCCGCCTGCCTCTGAGATGTGCGGCTCACATGCCTTGGCGAACTCGTCGCGGAGGCGCTGGCCCCAGCGGCCATAGGGCAATCCCTCGGTACTCGCGTCGGCGATGAAGCGGGGGATTGGTCGGCGGACCGGGGGGCTCACGGCGTGGGAACACTACTCACCGGCCGATACCCAATAAGCAACGCTACCCACTACAAGGATTGTTAGAGGCCATGCGCCGGGAGTACCCTCACCCGCGCGGGGCAAGTGCCGCCTCCAGGGAAAACCTCGGCAAGGAAGCCAAGAGAGGGCGATGAGATGAAGTCCGGGCGATGGCTCAACGAGCGTCGATCACGAATGGGAATCGGCGTCGCGGCGGGGATCGTGCTCGCTGTCCTGGTCGCGTTCGCGGTTGTCTTGGTCAATCAGCAGCGCGGGGATCGCCACGACATCCAGAAGAGCTTTCGCGATCGCGCGACCGTCAGCGCCGCCCTGACCCAGTCGCTGTTCGAGTCGTCATCGACCGCGGGACAGGCCGAGAACGCGCGGAGATACGGCAGCCGCCGGGTGCCCACGAAGACCCTCGCGAGCGCCGCGGAACAGGGCCAGTCGCCGTACATCGTGCTGTTGGGGCCGAAGGGGGCCGTGATCAGCTCTTCGCCGGGAACGCCGGCGCCGGTCCTGCGCCGTTTGCAGGGGACCCCGCCAGACGTCCGTGACGTAGCCGACGGCAAGCCATTCGGGCTCTCCAATCTCCTGCGATTCAAGGGCGGGACGCAGTCGTTCGAGCTGGCCATTCCAATACAAACGGACTTCGGGCGGCGGGTGCTCGTATCCGGGGTTGCCCCACAACTCCTCGCCGTCTTCCTGGGTGGCTATCTGAGCAAGGTCCCGAATGTCAGCGGCGGCTCGGCCTACCTCCTGGATGGGAACGGGGCGGCGATCGCGGCGACCAACGCTGCCGTCGCGCCCGGCTCGCCCCCGCACGACCCCGCACTGGTCAGCGCAACTGCCAACGGCACGCAGGGATCGTTCGACAAGGGCGAGTACTTCGTGTCGGCGCCGGTCCAGGGCACTCCCTGGAAGGTCGTCTCCACGGCTCCCGAGGGCACCTTGTTCGCCTCGGTCACGGGGGCACACAAGTGGGTCCCCTGGCTGATCTTCGGGCTGTTCGCCGCCGCCAGCGCATTTGCCCTGGTGCTGCTCAGCAGGGTGCTGCGGAATGCCGCCAAGCTCGCGGAGGCCAACCAGCAGCTGGAGGACGCGAACCTGGCGCTCGAGCGGCGGGCGAACGAGCTCGGGCGCTCCAACGAGGAGCTCGAGCAATTCGCCTCGATCGCGTCGCATGACCTGAAGGAGCCCCTGCGCAAGATGCAGACGTTCACTGAGCAGTTGGCGCAGAGCGATGCCGAGCATCTCTCCGAGGAGGGCCGCGGCTATCTGGAGCGGACCGGGGCCGCCGGGAGGCGGATGCAGGCGCTGATCGACGACCTGCTCAAGTTCTCCCGAGTTGCCACCCAGGGCCGTCCGTTCGAGCAGGTCGATCTCGGTGAGGTGGCCGAGCACGCCGTCTCAGATCTCGGGGCGGTGATCGACCAATCCGGGGGCTCCGTGGAGGTCGGCGAGCTGCCGACCGTGGCGGCCGATCCGCTGCAGATGCGCCAGCTGGTTCAGAACCTGCTCTCGAACGCGCTCAAGTTCCACCGTCAGGGCGTGCCGCCCAAGGTCCGGATTTCAGGCGGGACCCGTGGCCGCTTCGTGGAGATCGAGGTCTCCGACAACGGCATAGGCTTCGAGCCTCGGTACCAGGCGCGCATCTTCAGGGTGTTCGAGCGGCTGCATGGGCGTTCCGCCTATCCCGGAACCGGCATCGGCCTCGCTCTCTGTCGCAAGATCGTCGATCGCCACGGGGGCACGATCGCCGCCGACAGCACACCGGGCGAGGGCTCGACCTTCACGGTGGTGCTGCCGCTGACCCAGAGCGCGCAAACGCTCGGCGAGCCGGCCACGAACGGCGAGAGCAACGGCTCACAATCCCGGGCGATCCATGCCTAGTCGCGGAAAGCCCATCACGATCCTGATGGCGGACGACGACGAGGAGGATTGCGCCCTCACCAAGAGCGCAATGGGCGATGCCCGCCTGGCCAACGAGATGCGCTTCGTCCATGACGGGGAGGAGCTGATGGATTACCTCCGCCGCCAGGGCGCCTATGCGGATGGAACCGCGGAGGCTCCCCGACCCGGGGTGATCCTGCTCGACCTGAACATGCCGAAGAAGGATGGGCGCGAGGCCCTCAGCGAGATCAAGTCCGATCCCGATCTGAAGCGGATCCCCGTCTGCGTGCTGACGACGTCGGCGGCCGAGGAGGACATATTCCGCAGCTATGACCTGGGCGCCAATTCATTCATCACCAAGCCCGTGACGTTCGCCGGTCTCGTCGAGTCCCTCCAGGCCTGGTCGCGGTATTGGTTCGAGATCGTCGAGTTGCCCGCCGAGGACGGAGAGGTCGACGGTGGATAACGGATCCGCAGCGGGTGTCCTGGTTCGCCCCCAGCTCAGTGTCCTGGTGGTGGACGACGACGACGATGACTTCCTGATCGCTCGCCAGCTGCTGATCTCCCAGGAGCGCTGGCGCTTCGAGGTGGAGCGCGCCGCGACTTATGAGGAGGCGCTCGAGCTGATCCGCGAGGGCCGCCACGACGTCTATCTGATCGACTATCGCCTGGGCGCGCACACTGGTCTCGACCTCGTCCGGGAATGCTTCACGGGTGAGGTGCGCCCTCCCGTGCTTCTCCTCACCGGCCAGGGCGACTACGAGGTGGACCTCAAGGCCACCCAGATGGGGGTCACGGACTTCCTCCTCAAGGATGGGCTGGACGCACGAATGCTCGAGCGCTCCATCCGCTATGCGGTCAGCCACCACACGGTGCTGAACGAGCTGCGCAAGAACAAGGAGCGATATGCGCTCGCCGTCAGGGGCGCGAATGACGGGATCTGGGACTGGGACCTTACGAGGGGGCGCGTGTACTTCGCACCGCGATGGAAGGCGATCACCGGCTACTCGGATGGCGAGATCGGCACCTCGCCCGAGGATTGGCTGGGACGAGTGCACCCCGACGACGTCGACCGGGTGCAGGCAGAGATCGATGCCCATCTCGGCGGTCGCACTCCGCACTTCGAGAGTGAGCATCGAATCCGGCACGCCGACGGCGGCTACAGGTGGGTGCTGAGCCGCGGCGTGGCGATCCGGGGGGAGAACGGAAGGGCGACCCGGATGGCGGGCTCGATGTCGAACATCACCGAGCGCAAGGCCGCGGAAGAGCGGCTCGTCCACGACGCGCTTCACGACGCGCTCACTGGCCTTCCGAACCGTGCGTTGTTCCTCGACCGGTTGACACAGTCCCTGAGGCGCATCGAACGCGACACGACCGACCGCTGCGCGGTGCTGTTCCTCGACCTGGACCGCTTCAAGGTCGTCAACGACGGCTTCGACCACGCCGTGGGCGATCAGCTCCTGGTGGCGACCGCGCGGCGGCTGGCGGCGACCCTTCGACCCGGGGACACGGTGGCCCGGATCGGGGGAGACGAGTTCACCGTTCTGCTCGATGGAGTCGACTCGATCGACGAGGCCAGGGAGATCGCGACGCGCACGCAGGCCGCTCTCGGCGAGCCCTTCCACATCGATGGCCGCGAGCTGGTGATCAGCGCCAGCGTCGGCATCGCCGTGAGCGAGGAGGGCAGTCGCTCTGGGGAGCTGCTGCGCAACGCCGACATCGCGATGTACAACGCGAAGCGCGCGGGCATCGCCCGTCACGCGATCTTCAACACGAGCATGCACAAGCGGGTCGTCACCCGCCTGCGACACGAGGCGGACCTGCGCGAGGCGATCGAGGCGGAGGAGGTGCGGGTCTTCTACCAGCCGATCGTCGACCTCGAGAGCGGCCAGCTGCGCGGTCTCGAGGCGCTCGCCCGCTGGCATGTCGACTCGCCTGCCGTTCCACCGGCCGAGTTCATCCCCGTGGCGGAGGAGACCGGTCTGATTCGCCCCCTCGGCGCCCTCGTCCTGCGCAAGGCGTGCGCTCAGCTCGCCGCCTGGCAACGTCGCGGGATCGTCGATGAGGCTGTCACCGTCAGCGTCAACGTCTCCGGTCGCCAGCTGGTTGAGCCGGAGCTGACGGCCGACGTGGCCTCGGCACTCGGGCAAAGCGAGCTGCCGCCCGAAGCACTGCGGCTCGAGATCACGGAGAGCTCCATCCTCCACGACCCGGCGCGCATCCCTCAGCTCCTGGATCGGCTCGAGCGACGGGGAGTGCGGGCGCAGATCGACGATTTCGGCACCGGTTACTCGTCGCTCAGCTTCCTGCGCCGCTTCCCCGGCGACGCGCTGAAGATCGACCGCTCGTTCGTCCGGTCGATCCTCCAGGAGGACGGCAGCGAGCAGATCGTGCGCGCGATCATCGGGCTCGCCCACAGCCTGAACCTCGACTCGATCGCGGAAGGCGTCGAGGATCACGACCAGCTCGCGGTGCTTCGCGCCCTGGGTTGCGATCGTGCTCAGGGCTTCCTCTTTGCCCGACCGCTCGCCCCCGAAGAGCTCGAACCTCTTATCGCCGTCTGGGATCCGACCCTCGCGGCCGCTTCGGCGGTCTAGCCGCCTGAGGAAATCGCTTCCCTCAATTCCGCGGCTGCGCGCTCCGGCGGGAAGACGTTGAGCTCCACGCCGGTTGACATCTCGAATCCGGCGCGGATGCCGATCCGCGGTGCGATGTCCAGGTGCCAGTGGAACTGCTCGGCGCCCCGGGGCGCGGTCAGCGTCCAGAGGTTGAACTGGGGCACCCGGTCGAAGCGCGCCTCGAGCGCGCGCAGCGCCGTGCGGAGCATCCCGACGCCCACCTCGCCGTCCCGCTCGAAGCTCGGCGCGGGGCTGCGGGGGATGATCCTGAGCTCGAAGGGCGAGCGCGAGGCCCACGGGCAGACGAGCAGCGCATCGTCGTCGATGGCGACCAGGCGCTCCTTGCGGCGAACCTCCTCCGAGGCGATCTGGGCGAGCAGGTCCCCGCCCATCGTGTGCTGGTTGTAGGAGGAGAAGCGCTCGCGCTCCCGCGCCACCTGAGCCGGTACGAAGCCCAGGGCGTAGAGCTGCGCGTGGCTGTGCTCGAGAGAGGCACCGGCCTCACGCCCTTCGTTGACGATCAACTGAACGTATGCGGACCGCTCGGCGTGATCGCTCATCCGCGCCCGCCAGCCGGCGACCGCGGCGGCCAGCTCGGAGTCGTCCAGCTGGCCGAGCGAGGTGCGGTGGCGCGGTGAGTGGATGATCACCTCGTGGAACCCCGTCGCCGGGGAGGCCCGGAACAGGTCCGGCTCCCTGCCGCGGGACGACGCGCGCAGCGGGTCCCCCGCGGCCGTGATGCCCTCCTCCGCCTCGGCGGGCGCCGCCGAGTCGTCGTCATCGCTCTGCGCCAGAGCCGGATAGAGGTTGGGGACGGCGCGCACCCGCCAGCCCGGGGTGTCGGGCCCCCCGCCACCGGGGCGGTCCGCCCAGAGCTCGGGCGGGGTGCGGTCCTCACGGCCCTCGCAGAAGGGGCAGTTATCGGCCGCCCTGCCGTCGGGCTCGGGTGCCACGCCCCCGAAGTCGAAGGGCCGGTCGGCCCGCGCGGGCGAGAGGATCGTGCGCAGCCCGGTGAGCTGGTCGAGCCGGACCTCGGGTTTCGGCGCCTCGTCAGCCACCTAGAGAGCCTTCCGCATCCGGACGTGCTCGATCTCCGCCTCCATGAACGTCTCGCCCTCGGCGAAGTACCCGTTCGATGCGTAGAAGGGCTCGGCGCGCCGCTGTGCGTGCAGGATCATCTCGCCGGCTCCGCGATTCCTGGCCTCCGTCTCGGCTCCCGCCAGCAGCGTGCTGCCGACGCCCAGCTCCCGGAGCCGCTGCTCGACCGCCATGCGCTCCAGCTTGCACGTTCCGGCGTCCGGGTACCGCAGCCGGCAGGTGGCGATGACGCCGGATTCATCGAGCGCCACGATCTGGGTGGACTCGGCGTCGAGGCCGTCCAGTTCCTCCGTCCGGGAGACGCCCTGCTCGCCGAAGAAGACTCGAATCCGCAGTCGCATCGCCGCGTCGATCTCCGCGGCGTCGCGGGTCGCACGCACGGTGACGGTGAGCCGGCAGTCCGAGCTCAAGCGCGCGTCTGAACGAGGCGATGGTCGGCGGCGCTCACGTGTCCGCGCGCTTGACCATCTGCGAAAAGGCGTCGATGAACTCGATCGGGAGCGGGAAGACGATCGTCGTGTTCTGGTTGACGCCCATCTCGAGCAGTGTCTGCAGGTAGCGCAGCTGGAGGGTGGCCGGGTTCTTGGAGATGATGTCGGCGGCCTGCGCAAGCTTCTCGGCCGCCTGGAACTCGCCCTCGGCGTTGATGATCTTGGCGCGGCGCTCTCGCTCGGCCTCGGCCTGGCGGGCCATCGCCCTCTGCATCTGCTCCGGGATCTCGACGTCCTTGATCTCGACGGTGCTGACCTTCACGCCCCACGGCTCGGTCTGCTCGTCGATGATCTTCTGCAGGTCCTCGTTGAGGCGCTCGCGCTCGGCGAGCAGCTGGTCGAGCTCCGCCTTGCCGAGCACCGACCGCAGCGTGGTCTGGGCGATCTGCGAGGTGGCGAGCAGGAAGTTCTCGACCTCGACGATCGAGTTGTTGGGGTCGATCACGCGGAAGTACGCGACTGCATTGACGCGGGCCGGGACGTTGTCGCGGGTGATCACCTCCTGCGGCGGGATATTGAGCGTAACCGTCCGCAGGTCGACCCTCACCATCCGGTCGATTATCGGGACCAGCAGGATCAGGCCGGGTCCCTTCTGGGCGATCAGCCGGCCGAGCCGGAAGATCACCCCGCGCTCGTACTCCCGCAGGACCCGGACGGCTGAGCCGAGGAAGATCAGAACGAAGAACGCGATTACAACGACCACGCCGATCGCTATCGCCATGCCTGTCAGGCTCCTTTCTCGACGGTTGCCGGGTCTCGGTCGGGGGCGGGTTCGACCTCCAGTGTCAGGCCGTCCACCGACTTGATGCGCACTCTATTGCCTAGGCCGATCGGCTCCCCGGCGGATGTGCGGGCCCGCCAGAGAGCGCCGAAGACGAAGACCTGACCCACGGGATCGAGCGGCTCCCTGACCTCCGCGACCGCGCCGATCAGCTCCTCCGATCCGGTTCGCACCGGCTCGTCGCGGTGCGCGGCGAGCGCCTTGCGGCTGGCGAAGACGATGAACCCGGCGAGGATCGCGCCGCCGATCACGATCGCGGCGACGGGGAGGTCATGCCCGGCATCTCTCCAGGCGAAGCCCGCTCCGACGAGCGCCCCAACGCCGAGCAGCCCCAGCACAGTCGTCGGAGCATGTGCCTCGGCGATGAAGAGCAGCAGGGCCACCACCAGCAATGCGATGGCGAGTGCGGTCATGAATCCATTATCCGCTTCTCCATCAACGGGCTGCGCTAGCGGGCACCCGCGAATAAACGCTGAATATCGGCCGCGAGGTCGGCCTCGGTCCGGTACTGGCCCTGGTGGGTGTAGACGACGTTCCCGGCGCGGTCGTAGAAGACGGTCGCTGGATAGCCGATCCCTTGCAGCTCCTGGCGGATCGATTTGTCGGGGTCGCTGTAGGAGGGGTAGGGCAGGGGCAGCTCGCCGAGGAAGGTCTTGGCCGACCCGCCCGAGTCGTCCGAGTCCACCCCCAGGAACGCGATGTCCCTGGCGTGCTTCGACGCCTGAGACTGCAGGAAGGGAAACTCGAAGCGGCATGGCCCGCACCACGAGGCCCAGTCGTTGACGACGATCGGCGTGCCCTTGAGCGCCTGGATGCGCTGGTCGAACGCGTCCTTCCCGCCATCCAGCAGCTGATTGGCCTGGCTGCGGATCGCCGTCAGCTGTGGCGGAGCGCCGCTGAGCGGCTGGGTCGCCTGCTGGAGCGAGAGGCGGGAGTCCGGATTCCCTCCGCTTCCGCCGGCGCAGCCGGCCAGGACGATGCCCGCCAGCAGCCCGGCGGCGAGGGCCGCCAGGGAGATTCGGTGTCTCGATGGGTTGGAGTTCACGTTCAGGGAATACGAGTTGTCGATCAAGAGTGCTTTAATTCCTATCGGTCCATTGAGTTCCTGGACCCAGGGAGAGCCCGGAGCGGACAGCCGTATCTCGGGTGTCTTCCGTGATCAGGCCAATTGCGCCTCGCCATCCTTTCGTTTGGCGGGTAGCGGCGGATCAGAGAGCCTCAGATGGCTGAAGAGACCAAGCCGGCCGCCAAAGCGGCGAAGGCGCCTACGAGCGCCGACATCGAGCGTGCTCGAGAGTTCGCGCGCGAACCCTTCCTGCTCGAAGGCGAAAAGCCCAAGGACCTCGCTGCCGGTACGCCCCGCCGCAGGGCCCTGGACGCCGCCCTCGCCGAGATCGACGAGGGGCGTGAGGCGCCGTCGATCGAATGGCGCCGTGACTTCTCCCTGCTGCTCGGGCTCGAGCGCCTCCTCTCGGAGGAACAGCCTCATCTCGCCGATGGCGCCGAGCTCGATCCCCATCAGGTTGACGCGCTCTCGGGAACCCTCGCGGCGATGATCGCCGACATCCAGGAGCGGCTCAACGGCCACTCCTGGACCGGCAACGGCAACGGGAGCCCTCCTCCCGCCGCCATCAAGGACGAGGAGCGCTCGGAGAACGGCGCGGGTGCCGACACCGAGGAAGAGGCCCTCGAGGAGGAGGAAGAGGAGGCGACCGAGGAGGAGGAGGCCGAGGACTGGGTCGAGCAGGAGGAAGAGGAGATCGTCGAGGAAGCCCCGGAAGATCCGGGCGCGAACCGCCGGTTCTGGTTCGAGCACGCCACCGGATCCGGCAAGACGGTCGCGGCAGTCGGCTTCATCGAGGCGTCGCGCACCGGCGGCATCCTGATCCTCACCCACCGCCGCAACCTCGTGGACCAGTTCATCGGCGAGATCTCCGACCGCGGATACGCCGACCGCCTCTCGCCCGCCCTGCTCGACGGCGCCGACCATCCCTACGGCCCGGTGACGGTCGAGACCTACCAGTGGTTCGTCCGCAACGCGGGCCGGATCTCGGACGCCTACTCAATCGTGATCTGCGACGAGGCCCACACCGCGCTCGGCGAGAAGACGAGCGGATGCATCCGCGCCTGGGTCGGCCCCGTCTTCATCGGCATGACCGCGACCGGCGCCCTGATCGCGCGGCACGTCGCCGACCTGTTCCCGACCCAGACCTCCCGCTTCGATCTCGCCCAGGCTGCTCGACGTGGGGTGATCGCGCCGCTGCGGTGCGTTCGCATCCCACCGGGTCCAGGCGTGCGCACCATCGCCAAGGTCCCCCTGCGCAAGGGAGAGGTTGACCAGGACTTCGACCAGGAGGAGCTCGCCAAGCTCCTCGACCAGACGCCTTTCAACGTCGCGATCGCTGATCTCTATCGCTCGCGGTTCCGGCGCGTCCCCGGCGTCGTCTATACCGCCGGCGTCAAGCACGCGAAGAACGTGGCCAAGGCCTTCCAGGACGCCGGCATCAACGCCCGCGCCGTCTCGGGCGAGACGCCGAAGCGCGAGCTGGCCGAGATCCTGGCTGGATTCGAAAGAGGGGAAGTCGACGTGCTCTGCAACGCGATGCTGCTCGCCGAGGGCTGGAACAGCCCGCGGGCGACCATCTGCATGCATCTGGCTCCGACGGCCTCGCGCCGCGTCTACCAGCAGCGTGTCGGGCGCGTCACCCGGCGCAACCCCGGCAAGGAGGCGGGCCTCGTGATCGACCTCGTTCACCCGGCCACCACCCACGACGAGACGATCGTCACGCTCCACAGCCTGCTCGACCGCGACGTCTACCGAGGCGGCGCGATCGTGGTCGGCCCGGTGAGGCGCGGCCGCGGTCGCCGCGTCAGAGTCGAGAAGCGCGTGGTGCCGGTGTCCGACGACTCGAACCGCCGCCTCCGTGTCCTCGAGCGGGAGCTCTGGCGGATCGCGGTGGAGAACCTGAACCACTCCGAGCAGCACGTCTGGGCGGCTCTCGCCGGCGCGCGCGTCAACCCCTCCGGCTGGCGCCGCGCCAAGGCGATGCTCCAGCACGACGAGGCCAAGGAGCTCCGTCGCCGCTTCCTGCTCACCTGCGTGCAGCGGAACCGCAACCAGCAGCTTCGACTCAAGGCGCTGGCGGAGATCGCCGCCCTGCGCGATGCAGACGCCTTCGACGACGCGATCGACACGGTCGGGACCTGGTCCCGAGACGATCGCCACGCCGGGACCAAGGTCCTGCTCGAGGCGCTCGCCGAGCGGCGGATCGGCCGCCGCGACCAGGCTCAGGCCTGGGTCTGGCGCCTCGCCGACTACACGCGCGACCTGCACGAGGAGTACGCGGTCCAGCGCTGGCCCGAGACCAAGCGACTGCTCGGCCTGCTGGTCAACTCATCCGGGCGCGCCCACGGCCGCAACGCGCGCCGGCTGGTCCACGCCGCCCGCAACCACGACCGCCGCCTGGCCGCCGCGCTGCTCGCGGCCGGCGTCTCACACACGCCCGAGGGCGAGGAGGTCCTCCGTGGAGCCAGGATGCGCGCCGCCCGCAAGCCCTCGGCTGTCGCCCGCGAGCTGCTTCGCAACTTTCCCAAGGCCGGCGGCGGGCGCCGTCGCCGGCGCAAGCGCAAGGGCGGCTCTCAGGAAGGCGGTGGCTCGAAGAAGAACGGTGCCGCCGCTGCCGCGAATGGCGTGCCGAACGATCGCGACCTCGACGAGATCGACGTCGATGAGACCGAGAACGGCTCGGCGCCGGAGGCGGACGAACAGGAGCTCGAGCCCGCCGAGGACTGAACTAGGGCTGTATGGCGAGGTGCACTTCGCCTGCGCCCAGCGCCACTCTCTCGCCCCCGTCCTTCTCGACCACCAGGTGCCCACGTTCGTCGATCTCCCCGGCGACACCCTCGCCGTCCTCCCAGGAGATTCGCCTGCCGCAGAGCGTGTCTCGTGTCCGGTAGGCGTCCAAGACCTCTTCGTCCGGCGCCTGGATCCAGCGACCGAGGGTCTCGTTGAGCGCCGAGAGGGCGTGCGGGACGCCCGGCGCGCCGCCCGGAGGGATGCCGCCCTCGCCCTCGGTCGGCAGCAGAGACGTGGCTGTCTCCCGGAGCTCGCCCGGAAAGTCATCCTGGGCGATCGCCACGTTCAGGCCGACCCCGATCACCGCCCAGCCCTCGTCGGGTCGCGCCTCGACCAGCACGCCTGACACCTTGCGCTCGTCGACCCAGACGTCGTTCGGCCACTTGACCTGGCAGCGCACCGGCGCCACCGCCTCGGCGGCCTCGCAGACGGCGATCGGGACGGCCAGGGGCAGGAGCGGTGCCTGGTCGGCGGCGAATGGGCGGACGAGCGCCGAATAGAGGAGGCACGACCCGGGCGGCGCGAACCAGGCGTTGCCCCGGCGCCCCCGCCCCGCGGTCTGCTCCTCCGCGGTGACCACCAGGCCTCCCGGCGCTCCGGACATCGCCAGCTCCTTGGCGCGCTCGTTGGTCGAGCCGGTTCGGCGGAGGTGGAGGTGCGGACGCCCGAGCTCCATCAAGCGGACACCCTTCCGATCACCCGGACGGGCGCAGGGTGACCTGGCTGTCCGGCCTCAGGTCCATCAGGCCGGCCGCGCTGCCGCCGCTGACACCGAGCGCAAGGGCGCCCGAGGAGTCCTCGAAGAGCAACACGTCGGCGGGGCCCACGTCCGCGAACGTCCGCGCCCAGACCGCGTCGAAGCGCCCATCGGGCGCGCGCACCTCCAGCGCGTCTCCCGGGCCGATGGGCCCTTCGGCCAGCATGGAGGCGTCGAGGTCGAGAGTCACGTTGCCGTAGCCGTCCTCGTGGATGGCGTGGGCGACGACCTCGCCGTCCGAGATCTGCGGGGTCGGGAGGTCGAGCCGGGTGAGGGAGTCCGGGTCGATCGACTCGCCGGCCTCCTCGAGGCGGGCGCCGAGGGAGAGATGCGCCGCCACCGGTGCGAACAGGTCGCGGCCGTGGAAGGTCGCGGAGAGCGGCTCGAGCCGGAATGGCGAGCGCGAGAGCTCAACTGCGTCGAGCGCCCCGCCGAGCCGGTCGAGCGCCCGGGACAGCAGCCCGTTGTCGGGGCCCACGAGGAAGCGCCCCTCCGCAGCGGCAACGGCCACCGCCCGCCGGGTGGAGCCGACGCCCGGGTCGACGACGGCGAGATGGACTCCCGGCGGGCACGACGGCAGGGCGTTGGCGAGCGCGATCGCCCCCTGTCGGATGTGCTGGCGGCCGATCCCGTGGGTGAGGTCGATCAGCGCCGCGCCGGGCGCGATCTGCGAGATCACGGCGCGGCAGACGCCGGCGAACTCGTCCTCGTATCCGTAGTCGGAGAGGAAGGTGATCGGCCGTGGAGTCGCCACGGCCGGATCCTACGTCGCTGCTTGGAGCAGGGCCTCGACCAGGCCGCCGATGTCGTGGCGCTCGGCCTCGACGTCCACGGTCAGCCCCGCCTCGCGGACGGCCTCGCTCGTGATCGGTCCGATCGAGATCACCTTCGCGCCCTCCGGGATCCCGTTGGCACTCGCTTCGACGAAGTTGCGCACGGTCGAGGAGGACGTGAAGGTGATGAAGTCGGCGTCGCTTGCGCGCTTCAGCGCCTCAGGGTCGGGGGTCTCGGCGACGGTCTCGTACAGCGCGACGACGTCGACCTGAGCGCCACGCTTGCGCAGGGCGTCGGGGAGCAGCTCCCGGGCCTCGGCCGCGCGGGCGACCAGGACCGGCTTGCCGTCGAGCTCCAGCTTGTTGAGCTCCTCGACCAGCGCCTCGGCGACGAAGCGCTCCGGCACGATGTCCGCGATCACTCCGTGGGCCGCGAGCGCGGCCTCGGTTCCGGACCCGATCGCGGCCACGCTCGCGTTGGCGAGGGCGCGAGCGTCACGGCCCTGGGCGGCCATCGCCTCGAACAGCAGCCGGACCCCGTTTGCGCTGGTCAGGCACACCAGCGCGTAGGCGTGGAGCGACTCCACCGCGCGGCGCACCTCGTCGGAGTCGATGCGCGGCTCGATCCGGATGGCCGGAAGCTCGACCGACTCGGCCCCGAGGGCGTCGAGCGTGCGCGCCAGCTCGCTCGCCTGCGCGCGGGCACGGGTGACGACGACCTTCCTGCCATGCAGCGGCCGGCGCTCGAGCCAGGCGATCCGCTCCCGGCGCGCCGCGACGGCCCCCACGATGGTCACGGACGGCGGATCGATGCCCGCCTCTGCCGCGGCGGCGGCGATGCCTTCGAGGGTGGAGCTCACGGTGCGCTGGCCGGGCAGGGTGCCGCGCTCCACGACCGCCGCCGGCTCGGACGGATCGCGACCCGCCGCGATCAGGCTCTCGGCGATCCGCGGCAGGGCCTTGACGCCCATGTAGAAGACGAGGGTGCCGGGGAATCGCGCCAGGGCGTCGTAGTCGAGCGAGGAGTCCTCCTTGCCGGGGTCCTCGTGCCCGGTCACGAAGGCGACAGCGGACGCGTCGTCGCGATGGGTCACCGGGATGCCCGCGTAGGCGGGCGCGGCGATCCCAGCGGTGATGCCGGGTACGACCTCGAAGGGGATCTCGGCGGCCGCGAGCACCTCCGCCTCCTCGCCGCCTCGTCCGAAGACGAAGGGGTCGCCGCCCTTGAGGCGGACGACGAGCTTTCCCTCCCGGGCACGCTCGACGAGCAGCTCACCGATTCCCTCCTGGGGAACGCTCGCCGCGCCGGGCTCCTTGCCGACGTAGATCAGCTCGGCGTCCGGCCTGGCTACGGCCAGCGCGTCGTCCGGGATCAGGCGGTCGTGCACGATCACGTCGGCCGCGACGATCAGCTCGAGCGAGCGGGTCGTCATCAGGCCGGGGTCGCCGGGCCCGGCTCCGACCAGGTAGACGATTCCAGGTCCCTCGCTCACGTCGCCATTGCCTCCGCTCTCTCGAGGATGTCGGCGGCGCCCGCTGACTTCATTCGCTCCGCCAGGGCTCGGCCGAGGGCCTCGGGATCGGCCGAATCCATCTCCATCTCGTCGGTGAGCCATTCGCTGCCGTCCGGGAGCCCGCAGAAGGCGCGCATCCGGCATCGCCCGCCATGCTGGAGCTCGGCATATGCCCCCAGAGGGGTGTTGCAGCTCGCCCCGAGCGCGGCGACCAGAGCGCGCTCGGCCCTCAGGGTGGCGAGCGCTCCGCGGTCGGTGATCGATTCGGCCGCAGCGGCGGGGCGGTCGTCCGCACGTCGGGTTTGGATCACCAGGGCGCCCTGCCCCGGCGACGGGATCATTTCCTCGGGTTCGATCGGAAAGGCCATCTCCTCCGCACGGCGGAGGCGATGCAGGCCGGCGGCCGCGAGGATCAGCCCGTCGAACTCGCCGTCCTCGAGCCGGTCGAGCCGGGTGTCGACGTTCCCGCGGAGATCGACCACCTCCAGGTCCGGCCGCCGAGCAAGGATCTGGGCCCGTCGGCGCAGGCTGGCGGTGCCGATCCGGGATCCGGGAGCCACCGCGCCGAGCGAGGTGACGTGGCCGACGTAGGCGTCGCGGGGGTCAGCTCTCTCCGGGACTCCGGCGATTTCGAGCTCGTCGGGGAGATCGGTCGGCAGGTCCTTGGCGGAGTGGACGCCGAGATCGATCTCGCCGTCCAGCAGCGCCCGCTCGATCTCCTTGACGAAGCGGGACTTGTCGGCGGAATCCCGGTCACCGGAGGTCTTGATCGGAACGATCTCGGCGCCCCCGAGCGCCTTGGCGACGATCTTCGCCTGCGCGAGGGCCAGTGCGCTGCCGCGCGTGCCCAGCCGGAGCACCGGTGGCCCAGCCATCGTCCTAGCTGCGTTCGTTCCGGCGACGCCTCTCGTCGAGCGAGGCGACGTCGGCGCCCTCTCCGGCATCAGGCTCGGTGCCGGCGTCGAGCCCGAAGAGCTCGCGGAGCGCGCTGACCTGCAGGTAGGCGTCCTCGCGGTCGGCGATCCCCTTGAGCCTGACGGTGGGCTCGTGCAGAAGCCGGTTGGCGATCGCCCGGGCCATCTGCTCGACCCTCTCTCGGTCGGTGGCGGAGAGGCTCTCCCACCGGGTGGCGTTCTCGGAGAGGACCTGCGCGACGATCGAGTCGGCTCGCTCGCGCAGGGCCGCGACGGTCGGCATTACCTCCTGGGCGCCCAGCCAGCGCTCGAATCGGCTCAGCTCGGAGTCGATGATGCCGCCGGCGTGGCGGGCCGCCGCCTCGCGGCCGGAAGCGTTCTGCTCCACGATGGCCTGGACCTCGTCGACGTCGTAGAGGCTGACCCCCTCGATCTCGCGGCACTCCGGGTCGATGTCACGCGGCACGGCGAGGTCGATCAGGAGGAGCGGCGACCCGTCGCGCTGTCCCATGATCACCTCGAGCTCGGAGCGCTCGATCAGGTGGTGAGGCGAGTTGGTCGCCGAGACGACGATGTCCGCGCTCGCCAGCTGCGCCGGAAGCTCGTCGATCCGGACGGCGCGCCCATTGAAGCGCTGAGCCAGCGAGATCGCCCGGTTGTAGCCGCGGTTGGCGATGAATACGGCCTCGGAGCCGCGGGCCGCGAGGGCGCGGGCGGTGAGCTCGGAGGTCTCGCCGGCGCCGATCAGCAGCACGCGGCGGGCTGACAGGTCACCGAGGTTGCGCTGCGCCAGCTCGACTGCAACCGATGGAATCGAGACGCCCTTCTCGCCAACGGCGGTCTCGGTGCGCGCTCGCTTGCCCGCCGCGAGGGCGCCGCGGAACATCCGGTTGAGGATCGGGCCGGTCGCGCCCTCGACCAGCGCCAGCTCGTACGCCCGCTTCACCTGCCCCTGGATCTCCGCCTCGCCGACGATCATCGACTCGAGGCCGGCGGTCACCCGATACAGGTGCCGGGCGGCGTCCGCGCCGCGGAGCGAGTAGAGCGGCCCGAGGAGCTCGGTGGGGCGGATCCCGGCCTCCCGAGCCAGAACCGCGAGGCCCGCGGCCTCGGCCTCCACCGAGTCGGTGGCGACGAGATAGAGCTCGGTGCGATTGCAGGTGGAGAGCGCCGCCGCCTCGCTGATCGGCCCCTCGGTGACGAGCGCGCTGAGGACACCCGCCGCACGCCCCTCGGTGAGGGCGAGCTGCTCCCGCAGCGCCAGCGGCGCTGTGCGGTGGGAGACGCCCAGGGTGAGCAGGCCGCTCATCCGCGACCTCCCTGGCGCACGGCCTCGATCTCCTCCTCGCGGCCGCGGATCTGCCCGACGCCACGGTCCGAGCCCTGGCCCTGCGAGCGGTCGGCGAGGTCGGCGAGCGAGCTCAGATCGCGCTGGATCCGCTGGAGCTTTGCGGCCATGATCGCCACGTAGATCAGGAGCAGCAGCAGGAAGACGAGGTATGCGCCGCCGACGTAGCCGCCGTCCTGGATTGCAAGCGGCGGGATCATGTCGTGGCCTCGAGCGCTCTGCGGATCCGCTTCAGGTTTCCGGACGCCTTCTTCGCGTCCAGCTCGAACCAGACCAGAGTCACCCAGAGCAGCGCCACGCCTGCCAGGCAGACCAGGAACGCCAGAAGCATTGATCCCGGCAGCCCTCCGGACGAGGAGAAGGTCCGCGGATGGATCAGCGGCTGCGCGAGCCTGACCGCCAGGAAGTTGAGCGGGACGAAGGCCCCGGCGGTGATCGCGAAGACCGACGAATAGCGCGCCTGCCGATCGCGGTCCTCGATCGCATAGCGGAGCGGGTAGTAGGTCGCGTAGAGCAGGATCACGATCAGGAAGCTGACCAGGGTTGGCTCGCGCCACTCCCACCAGATCCCCCACGCCCCCTTCGCCCAGATCGCTCCGGTGAGCAGGACCGCGATGCCGAAGATCACCGAGATGTGGATCGAGACGTAGGAGCGGGCATCGTGCTTCGGGTCGCCCGTCCGCAGGTGGCGGATCGCGTGCACGGCGGCGACCATGAAGCCCACCAGCGAGACGATGGCGAGGGGTACGTGCAGGTAGAAGACCTTCTGGATGAAGCCCTCCACGGCGTCCTGCGGCGCGTAGAGGAACGCCAGCGCGTAGCCCGCGCCCATCACAACCACGGTGGCGGCCGCGAGGCGGCGAAGCGTTATCGATTGGAAGGCGCCGGCCATTTTCAGTGGTCCCCGGGTCAGTCCTCGAGCAGGAAGTCGAAGGTCGCGTACCCGACCAGGAGGAAGATCAGATCGTAGAGCCCGAGCAATCCCAGCCATGTTCCGAAGCGCCCATAGTCGGGGCCCCCCGAGGCGAGCAGGTGCTCCCCGGCGCCCGCCGCGGCGATCACCAGCGGGATCAGCAGCGGCAGCAGGATCAGGGGCGCGAGCAGATCCCGGGCGCTCGACATGGTCGCGATGGTCGAGATCAGCGTCCCGGTCGCGGCCAGGCCGACGTTGGCAAGCAGCAGGACGAGGGCGAATGGGACCAGTCCGGAGACGGAGTCGAGGAAGAACAGGGCGAAGATCGGGACCGCAACCAGCTCCAGGACCACGAGGTAGATGACAAGCGCACTCGCCTTGGCGGCGAAGAGGACGGTGCGGTCCACGGGCGCGAGGCGGATCAGGTCGAAGCCGCCCTCCTCGCGCTCGGCGACGAACAGGCGGTTGATGGCGAGCAGGGCGGCGAACAGCAGGGTGGGCACCAGGACTCCGGCCGCCAGCTCCCCGTCGAGCGTGGTGCGATCGAGCCCGAACCGGAAGATGACGAAGGCGGAGACGGCGAAGAGCGCCATCGCCGGTAGCGACCGGAGGGTGCGCAGCTCGACCCGCAGGTCCTTGCGCAGGAGCGCCGAGAACGGGGTCATCGGAGCTCCAGGACGACGTCGGCGCCCGCGGTCGCGGCCTCGCGGTCGTGGCTGACCACCACGCGGCTCCGCCGTTCGACCGCGGCGATCAGTGGCTCGATCAGGCGGCGGGCGCCGGAGTCCAGGTGGGCGTCGGGCTCGTCGAGCAGCAGCAGCTCCGGCTCGTGCAGCACCGCTCGGCAGATGTCGATCCGCTGCTTCATGCCGGCCGAGAGCTCCGCGACGCGATCGTCGCCGCGCGGTGACATCTCGACGGCATCGAGCAGATGGTCGATGCGGCGCGCGGCGGACGCCGGTTCGAGCCCGTGCAGCGCCGCAACCAGATCGAGGTTCTCGCGGGGGCTGAGGTCGCGGTAGAGGAGAGGATCGTGGCCCAAGTACCCGACACGGCCGCGGAGGAGGTGTGTCTCCCTGGGCAGCGCGCAGCCGAGCACCATGACCTCGCCGCCGCTGGGCCGCAGCAGGCCGGCCAGGATCCGCAGCAGCGTCGACTTGCCGGAGCCGTTCGGCCCCAGGACCGCCAGGCTCTCGCCGGGCTCCAGCCGGGCCCGGATCCCCGCCAGCGCCGTTCGGTCGCCGAAGTCGCGCCGCAGCCCCGCGAGCTCGATCGCCGCCCGAGCCGATCTGGTCGCCGGATCGCCACCGGCACGGTTCTCCACGGCCGCAGTCCGCGACGTCAAACGGGTTGCTCCTTCCCCGTTTCACGGGTCGCGCTGGTGGAGCACCCTCGCATGACGCGAATCTAGAGCTTCAGGCAGTAGCCGTAGGCCGTGAGTGTCGCCGCCGGCCCGAAGTGGTTGTAGGCAGAGGCCTGCCAGCTTCCGTTGGTGTTGATGTAGCCGTTCGTGAAGAAGGCCGCCCCCGATGGTGAGGTGCTGAATCCGCCGAACACGAGGTGGCCAACCGGGCAGGGGAGCGTCGTCGCAGTCGCGTACTGGCCAGTGCCGACGGATGTCGATCCGGAAACCTCGGTGAGCAGGGGCTTCTTGCTCCGCCAGCAATAGGCGATCGCCGTCAGCTCGCCGCCGAATCCGCCGAACGCGCGCCCGGTGACGCTCCAGGACTTGCTGGAGATCGCCCGGGACTCCGTGACGTAGTCGCCGCCGCGCGCGACGAAGTCGGTGCGCTGAAAGCCTCCTCCGAAGAGGTGGCGCCGGCCGGGGCAGGTGGCGACCGCCGTCTTCGTCTCACCGGGATTGACGTAGATCGTCGTGTGCGGAGGCGTGACGTGCCGTTGCTTGCGGGCGCAGGCGACCTGCATGGTCACGCTGCGCGCGGTGGTGCTCTCGGGTGAGGGGTCGTAGAGCACAACGGTGCTGTGGTAGCCGTGCTGGACGCCGAGTCGCTCATAGGAGTGGGGATAGATCCCCTCACCGTCGCCGACCGGCAGCGGGGAGCCGGTCATCCCACCGCCGAGCGGCACGAGGTTCCCGGGGCAGCGGATGGTGAGCCGCCGTTTCTCATTCGCCCCGCTGAGGGTGTAGGTCTGCTGCCGGTAGGTCACGGACTTGCTCGCCTGGGCCTGGGGATTGGGCTTGGCCGCCGCCGCGCCCGACCCACCCAGGAGCTGCGCCGCAAGAAGCCCGAAGGCGATCGCGACGAGCAGGGCGATTGTCGCCCGCGATCTGTTCAGCCGCGTGGTCATGGAGGACATCCTCTACCGGTAACCCATCTGCAGCCCGTTAGGACCTATTTGCCCTTCTGCATCGTCCGACGGGTGACCTCCACCAGAGGCCGGAATCCCTCGCGGAGAGCCTTGAGACGGTCGCCGTTGCGGCTGTAGAGAAGCTGCGCCGAGGAGCGGATCGCGTCCGCGAGCTTGCGGTCGTACGGCTGCCACCACATATCGCGGGTCCAGCCGGGCTCCCAGGCGAGCTGCTTGATGTTGACGCACTCGTAGAAGCCGAACTTGGAGTGAGAGCGGCCGAGGCCGGAGTCCTTGACCCCGCCCCAGGCGCACTGGCAGGCGCCGTGGGAGAAGGAGTGATCGTTGGTCCAGACCATTCCGGACTCGATCTCGTGCGACATCCGCTCGCCCTTGGCGCGGTCCTTGGTCCAGACCGAGGCGCCGAGGCCGAACTGCGAGTCGTTGGCGAGCGCGATCGCCTCCTTCTCCGAGTCGACGGTCATCACCGGCAGCACGGGACCGAAGATCTCCTCGTTCATGATCCGCATCTCGTGCGTGACCCTGGTCAGCACGACGGGGGCGATGAAGCTGCCCTTCATCCCGTTGATCTTGGTCGGGCCGCCGGTGAGCTTGGTGGCGCCGCTCTCGACCGCGTCGTCGATCAGCTCGGTGACGATCTTCGCCTGGTCGTCGGAGACCATCGGGCCGATCTCGGTGGTCCAGTCTCGGGGGTCGCCGACGGTAAGGCGCTCCGTCTCGCGGACGACGCCCTCGAGGAATGCGTCGGCCACGTCGTTGACGACGTAGACGCGCTCGATCCCGGAACAGGTCTGGCCGGCGTTGGCGAATCCGCCCCAGACCGCGCCGGAGACCGCGTTGGCGAGGTCGGCGTCGGCGCAGACGATCTGCGGGTCCTTGCCGCCCAGCTCCAGCACAGAGCCCTTCATCCGCTTGGCGCACTCCACGCCGACCTTGCGGCCGACCTCGACCGAGCCGGTGAAGAAGATCTTCCCGGCCGTGGACTTGACGAGCGCGTCGCCGATCCGGCCGCCGCCGTGGACGGTCCGAACCAGGCCCTCCGGGAGGCCGGCCTTCTCGAAGGTCTGCCGGATCCGATCGCCGATCAGCGGCGTCAGGCTGGCCGGCTTCAGCACGACTCCGTTGCCGGCCATCAGCGCGATGGCGACCTCGCCGAAGGGGATGGACCAGGGGTAATTCCAGGGAGCGATCACGCCGACGACGCCGATCGGCTCGAAGGTGAACTTCGCGCTCTTCGACTTCAGGAAGAGCGGCATTGAGAGCTTCTCGTCGGAGAGGATGCTCGGGCCGTTGTCGGCGATCCACTTGAGCGAGTCGATGGTGGGGAGGAGCTCCATCGTGTAGCTCTCGACCCGTGGCTTGCCCTGCTCGTTGGTGAGCAGCTCGGCGATCTCATCGAGCTCCGAGAGCAGCACGTCTCCGGCGCGCCGCATGTAGCGGGCGCGGTCGTCGAGGGAGAGCGCCGCCCAGAACGGCTGGACCTCCGCCACGTCGTCGACGATCCCCTGCACCATTCCCGGCGTGATGGTCTCGACCGCGCCGATCAGCTCGCCGGTGGCCGGATTGAACGACTCGAGCGCGGGTGTCGCCTTGGAGCGCTTGGCCGAGGACTTGGCCTTCTTCTCGGACTTCCCGGGGGCGCCGCCGTTGCCGCTCCTGCCGTTGGCGCTGGACTTCGGGCTCGTGTCGGTCTTGCCGGAGCTGCTCGCCTCCATCGGTGCGTCCTCTCGTCGCTTTCGCGTTCCCGGCGATTCTACGTGCAGGCGGCGTGTGAGCAGCGACCTCCCGCCGAGGCCGCTCCATCCCGGGTTCCCCTGACCGCGCTCCCGCAAGAAAAGTGAAGGCCGGGAGCAATCCCCGAGCTCCCGGCCTTCGTTGTCCACTCCCCGGCTTTTTACGCGCCGGCTCTGGCGAACCAACGACTGCCAGAGCGTCAGACATTCGACAGAACACGGACTTCTCGAAAAGGTTGCGGCGCGCAATGGCTCCGTGGCCGCTTAACGTCGTGCTAATGATCTGAGAACAGATCGCGCAGGCGTTTCAGCCGCTCGCTGAGCTCCGCCTCGAAGCCCCGGTCGGTGGGCTCGTAGAAGCGCTCGCCGCGCACCGACTCCGGGGTGAGTGGCTGATCGGTGACGGCATCCGCCTCGTTGTGGGGATATCGGTAGCCCTCCCCGCGTCCCAGCTGCTTGGCACCGGGGTAGTGCGCGTCCTGAAGGTAGGGCGGTGGCTCGGCGGCGCCGTGCTCGCGGACGTGCGCGGTCGCCTTGGAGATGGCTCGCGTCGACGCGTTCGACTTCGGCGCCAGGGCGAGATAGGCGGCGGCCTGGCCCAGGTTGAGGACGCACTCGGGAAGCCCAACGCGATCGACCGCCTGCGCGGCTGCGGTCGCGACCACCAGCGCCTGGGGGTCGGCGTTGCCGATGTCCTCGGAGGCGAAGATCACCATGCGGCGGGCGATGAAGCGGGGGTCCTCGCCGCCCTCGAGCATCACGGCGAGGTAGTAGATCGAGGCGTCGACGTCGGATCCTCTCGTGGCCTTTATCCAGGCGGAGATGTAGTCGTAGTGCTTGTCGCCCTCGCGGTCGTAGAGCAGGGCCTTGCGCTGCAGCGCGTCCTCGACCGCGGTGACGCCGATCTCGCTCTCATCTGCCTGGCGGGTCGACTCAGCGGCGCGCTCGAGTGCGGCGAGCGCGACGCGCCCATCGCCGCCCGCCCGAGTCGTCAGCATCTCGAGCGCCTCGTCGGAGATACCCGGCGGATCGGGGATGCCTCGCTCGTCGCCGAGCGCGCGGAGGACGAGCTCCTCGATCTCGGTCGGCGTCAGCGGCCGGAACTCGTAGATCTGCGAGCGCGAGAGCAGCGCCGAGTTGACCTCGAAGTAGGGGTTCTCGGTGGTGGCCCCGATCAGGGTGATGAGGCCTTCCTCCACGGCGGGCAGCAGAGCATCCTGCTGGGCCTTGTTGAATCGATGGATCTCGTCGAGGAAGAAGATCGTGGGGCGACCGGAGGCGCGCCGCTCCCGGGCCCGCTCGATCACCTGCCGGACCTCGGGCCGGCCCGCGTTCACGGCCGAGAGCTCCTCGAAGGCGCCCTTGGCCTGCGCGGCGATGATGCGCGCCACCGTCGTCTTGCCGGTTCCGGGTGGCCCGTAGAAGATCGCGCTGTGCGGCTCCCCGGACTCGATCGCGATGCGAAGAGCGGAGCCGGGCTCGAGCAGGTGCGTCTGGCCGGCGAGCTCGTCCAGGTCCCGCGGGCGCATACGGACCGCGAGCGGCGCGTCCTCCGGCGGCACCGCCCGGGGGGTCTCGCCGCCGGTCTCGAAGAGCTGATCGCCCGGGTTCGGCATGCTGCCGCAGTATGAACCGCCCCTCCGCGCCGATCGGGACGATTGCGAGGGAGTGGCTGCGGATCGGGCTGATCGGCTTCGGCGGGCCGCCGGCCCACATCACGCTGCTGCGAGAGCTGGTCGTCGCCAAGAAGGGATGGATGGACGCCCGCGCCTTCGAGGACGCCAACGCCGCCTGCTCGCTGCTGCCCGGTCCCTCCTCGACGCAGCTCTCGATCTTCTGCGCCTACCGGGTTGGGGGACCGCTCGGGGCAGTGGTCGGCGGCCTTGGGTTCGTGGTTCCCGCCGTCGTGATGGTGCTGGCGCTGTCGGTGCTCTTTCTCTCTACCTCCCCGCCGCTCTGGGTTCGCGGGGCGGGGGCAGGGGCGGGAGCGGCGGTCGCCGCCGTCGCGGTTCGCGCGGGGAGCGAGCTGGTTCCCCCCAGCTACCTGCACGCGATGCTGGAACACGGTCGCCGCTTCCACTGGCTCGCCTACCTCGTCGCGGGCGCCGCCGCGGCGATCGTGATCGGCCCCTACTTGGTGCTGGTTCTCCTGGCGTGCGGGCTGTTCGAGCTGGTCCGCCGCGGCTGGTTCTCGGGTGCGGCGGCGTTCGTCTGGAAGCCGGCGACGGTGATCACCGCCACCGCTTCCGCCGGAGGAGTCGGAGCGCTGGCCTGGACCGCGCTCAAGGTCGGCGCCCTCTCGTTCGGCGGTGGCTTCGTGATCATCCCGCTGATGCAGGGGGACGCCGTCCACGTCTACCACTGGATGACGAACGCCCAGTTCCTGAATGCGGTCGCTCTCGGCCAGGTCACCCCTGGCCCCGTGGTCGCCACGGTGGCCGCGGTGGGGTACGCCGCCCATGGGGTGGGGGGAGGCCTGCTGGCGGCGGTCGTCGCCTTCGCGCCGTCCTTCTCCTTCATCCTCCTGGGTGGTGGGCGGTTCGAGCGGCTGCGGGGCAACGACAGGGCGCGGGGTTTCCTGGACGGCGCCGGGCCGGCGGCGATCGGGGCGATCCTCGGGTCCGCCGTCACCCTGGCCAGCGCCCTGCACCTCGGCTGGCAGTTCGGCGTCCTCGCCGCCGCAGCGGTCGCCCTCCTGATTCTCCGGCTGGGCGTCGTCTTGACCCTGGTCGGCGCCGGTGCGGTCGGCGTCGCGCTCGCGCTGGCGGGGGCGCCTCTGCCATAAGGCCCGCTCGACTTCGGAGCTAAAGTGGCCCAATGGAGGAGGGCACCGCCACAGCAGCCGTCCCCCAGGGCCTCGGCCCTCGGGCCGTGGACCTGCTGGGGCGCCTGATCCAGGCCAACACGGTCAACCCGCCCGGCGACGAAGGCCCCGTACAGGAGCTTCTCGAGGATGCGCTGACCGCGGCCGGCTTCGAGTGCGAGCAGCTCTCCGCGGAGCCGGGCCGCCCCAACCTGATTGCGCGGCTGCGGGGCGCCGACGAGGGCCCGACCCTGACGTTCCTCGGCCACGTGGACACCGTCCGCGCCGATCCCGAGGAGTGGACCTTTGACCCCTGGTCGGGGGAGGTTGTCGATGGATGGGTGCAGGGACGCGGGGCCCTGGACATGAAGGGTCAGGTGGCCGCAGAGGTCGCCGCGGCCATCGAGCTCGGCGACGGCGGATGGCGACCCGCGACCGGTGAGCTGATGCTCGTCATCACGGCCGATGAGGAGGTCGGCGGCGGGCTGGGCGCCCACTGGCTCTGTGAGGAGCACCCGGACAAGGTGCGCAGCGACTTCGTCGTCAACGAGGGAGGTGGGGACCTGATCGAGCTCGGCGGCCGCCGTTTCTACACGCTCAGCGTCGGCGAGAAGGGAATCTTCCGGATGCGCCTTCGGACTCACGGCCAAGCGGGTCATGCCTCCGTGCCCCGGATCGGGGACAACGCCCTGCTCAAGCTGGCCGGCCACCTGGCCGCCCTGTCCGAGCAGCCGCCGCCCGAGCCGACCGAGGTCGGCGAGGCGCTCCTCGAGGTCCTGCTCGGCGAGCGGTTCAACGGCGAGGAGGGCGTCCGCGCCGGCCTCGAGCGCCTGAGGGCCGAGCAACCTCTGCTGGCCGACTACCTCGTCGAGCCGATGATGGGAGTGACCCTTACGCCGACCAAGGCCGAGGGCGGCAAGAAGGCGAACGTGATCCCGTCCGAGTCCGAGGCGCTGATCGACTGCCGCGTCCCGCCCGGCTCCGGGAAGGACGAAGCCCTCCGCGAACTGGCGGCGCTGATCGGCGAGGACGACTACAGCGTCGAGTTCAGCGAGGCCGTGGTGGGCAACAGCTCCCCGATGGAGTCTCCCCTCGCGGACGCGATCAGGGGCTGGCTGGCGGATGCCGATCCGGGCGCGGAGGTCGCACCGACCGTGATGCCGGGTTTCAGCGACAGCAACCCGTTCCGCACCGCCTTCCCCGATGCCGTCGTCTACGGCTTCTGCCCGTATCGGGAGGTCGGCCTGCTCGAGTCCGCCCCACTGATCCATGGCGCGGACGAGCGCGTGCCCGCAGCGGACGTCGAGCTCTCGGCCGGCTTCTTCTACGAGCTGCCGCAGAGGATGCTCTCGTGAGCGAGCACAACGGAGATCGGGCCGCAGCCGGTCAGGAGGCGGAAGAGACCTACGTCATGCGCCTGGGCGGGATGGCCCTTCGCAACGGCCTGCTGATCCACGGCCCGACCTCCTGGGCTGCGGCGGCTCGAGACCAAGCGGGCGAGATCCAGGTCGCCTCGGGCCGCAAGCCGGCGATCGCCCCGGAGCTGGCGGTGCGCGTTCCGCTCCTGCGCGGGCCGCTCCGGCTGGCCGAGGCGTTTCTGCTGATCCCCAACGTGCGGATGAGGCTGCGCTCGGCCCGCCTGCCGTTCGAGGACGTGCGCGTGATCGCCGCGATGTTCATCGCGTCGAGCGCGAGCCGGGCCCTGCGCCGCCGGCGGGCGAGCGCGGCGGGCGAGCTGGTTCAGGCCGCGCTCGGCCTGGCGCCGGCGATGGTGGCGCTCAGCGATCGCAACCTCGCCGCGTACCACGGCGTCGAGCACAAGGCGATCGGCGCCTACGAGGCCGGTTCCGATGACCCGGCATCCGCCACGAAGGAGCACGAGCGCTGTGGCTCGAACCTCGTCGTCCCGATGTTGGTGCTCTCGGCGGCCGGCCAGCTTCTCCTCGAGCGGACGCTGGAGGAGCCGGGCCCGGTGGCGAGGGCGGCGATAGGAGTTGCCAGCGCGTCGCTGGCCGCGGAGATGTTCGCCTGGAGCGAGCGCAATCCCGGGACCACCGCCGCGCGCGCCTTCCACCGCCCGGGCCATGAGATCCAGCGCCTGATCGCGACCAAGGAGCCGACTCCCGAGCAGCTCGAGGTCGGCATAGCCGCCCTGCGGGAGATCCTCCGGGTCGAGCAGGAGGCCAGCAGCCGCGAGGCCGCGCCATCTGGGAGCGGCGGCGTAGCCGCCGCGACTTGAGCCGGGCGGCCGCTGTGGCTGCGCCTGATGATGGGAGCGCGCACGTGAATACACTCAGGCCGATGCTCGGCCGGATCGACCACATCGGCGTCGCCACCGACGACCTCGAGGGCGCGCTCGCCCTCTACGAGAAGACCCTCGGCATGCCGCTGGCCCACCGTGAGACGGTGGAGTCCCAGGGCGTCGAGGCGGCCCTTCTCGATGTCGGCGAGGGACACGTCGAGCTGCTCAGGCCGCTCGGCCCTGAGACGCCGGTCGGGAAGTACCTGGAGAAGCGCGGGCCCGGCCTGCATCACGTCGCGTACGCCGTCGGGGACATCGACCGGGTACTCGGCGAGCTCAAGGACGCCGGGGTCGAGCTGATCGACTCCGAGCCGCGGGTGGGAATCCGCGACTCCCGCGTCGCCTTCCTGCATCCGCGCTCGACCGGCGGAGTCCTGACAGAGATCGTCGAACCGGCCAAGGAGCACTGATGACTTCAGCTGAACGGGTTTCGATCGGGTTCTCCGGAGGGCAGGTCGTCGAGGTCAAAATCGACGACGGCAAGCTCCGGGACCTGCGCAAGGCGCTCAACAGCGCGGAGGGCTGGCTCGACATCGAGGCCGAGGAGGGCGCCGTCTCGATCGACCTGAGCCAGGTCGTCTTCATCCGCAGCGCCACCACCCCACAGAAAATCGGCTTCAGCGGGTGAAGCTCCGGCGCCTGCTCCTGGGCGCCGCCGCCGCGGTCGCTGGGGCGGCGCTGTGGTGGCGCAAGAACCCCTCGGCGTGCCCATATGGCCAGCGGTTCTGGGTCGAGGCGCCGCATCCGCTGATCACCAGGTCTCGGCTGCGAGAGATTCTTGATCCCAGGCCCGGCGAGCGGATCCTCGAGGTCGGTCCCGGGACCGGCTACTACACGCTCGAGGTGGCCGAGTGGGTGAAGCCCGATGGGGTGCTCCACATACTCGACCTCCAGCAGGAGATGCTCGAGCACACGATGCGGCGCGCAGGCGAGCGGGGACTTGCGAACGTCACGCCGACCCAGTCCGATGCGACCGCGATGCCATACGAGGACGGGACCTATGACGCCGCCTACCTGGTCACGGTCCTGGGCGAGATCCCCGACCAGGAGGCGGCGCTTCGCGAGCTCGCCCGTGTTCTGCGACCCGGTGGCCGCCTGGTGGTCGGCGAGCTCTTCGGTGACCCGCACTACGTCCGGCTGGGTGCGATGAGGCTCCGCGCGAGCGGGGCAGGCCTGGGCTATGAGCGGCGAGCCGGCAACGCCGTCGGTTACTTCGCGCGCTTCGCGAAGCCCTAGCTCAGGGGCGGTCG
>JAWVFG010000008.1:0-8177 GCA_033856335.1 Solirubrobacterales bacterium | reverse complement strand
CCGTTCGCCTCCTCGCTGCTCTTCGACTACGTCGCCACCTACATGTACGAGGGCGACACCCCGAACGCGGAGCGCCGCGCCGCCGCGCTGGCACTCGACCGGGACCTGCTCGCGGAGCTGCTCGGGCAGGAGGAGCTGCGCGAGCTGATCGATCCGGATGCGCTCGAGGAGGTCGCCGCACAGCTTCAGCAGCTGACCGAGGCCGGGCTCGCCAAGGACCGTGACGGCCTGCAGCAGATCCTCCGTCGCCTGGGAGACCTGACCGCCGATGAGTGCGAGGAGCGGACCGAGGAGGGCTACTCGGCCGCCTCCATGCTCGAGAAGCTCGTCAAGGAGCGGCGGGCCGCCATGGTCCGAGTCGCCGGGGAGGAGCGCTACATCGCCGCCGAGGACGCCGGCCTGTACCGCGACGCGCTCGGCGTCCCCCCGCCCGCCGGGCTACCGGAGAGCTTCCTCGATCAGGTCGACGACGCGCTCGTCTCCCTGGTTCGGCGCTACGCCGCCACCCACGTGCCCTTCCCCACCCGCCAGCTCGCAGACCGGTACGGCGTTGACCCGAGCTCGGCCCTGAAGGAGCTGGAGCGATCGGGCGTCGTGGTTCGGGGCGAGCTCCTCCCAGGCGGGAGCACCCGCGAGTGGTGCGAGGCCGACGTGCTGCGCAGGCTGCGGCGCGCCAGCCTCGCCCGGCTGCGCAAGGAGGTTGAGGCCACCGACCCGCGCGAGCTGGCCCGCTTCCTGCCGAGCTGGCAGAACGTCGACGCCCATGGCCGCTCGGGCGCCGGCCCCGACCGCCTCCGCGAAGCCCTCGTCCCGCTGCAGGGCGTCGCCCTGACGCCGAAGACCTGGGAGCGCGACGTCCTGCCCCGCAGGCTCGGCTCATACAGCCCAACCTGGCTCGACGAGCTCTGCACCAGCGGCGAGCTCGTCTGGGTCGGCGCTGGGGCCCTCGGCCGCAACGACGGCAGGGTCGCCCTCTACTTCCGCGAAGACGTCCGGCTGGCCGGCCCGCCGCCGGCCAACGTGAAGCTCGATTCGCCGGAGGGCGAGATCCACGACGCCATCCGCGAGCGGCTCTCCGCGGGCCCGTGCTTCTGGCTCGACCTGCTCGAGCTGGAGGGCTCGGCCGAGGAGCTCCACGAGGCGCTCTGGGACCTGGCCTGGTCGGGCGAGGTGACCAACGATGCCTTTGCGCCCCTCCGCGCGCCCCGCCTCCGGGCGGCACAGCGCTCGGAGCGAGGTGGCCGGCGCTTCGCGCGCCGGCGCCCGGCTGCGGCCGGAACGGTGATCGGCCGCTGGTCGCTGAGCGCATCCCTCTTCGAGGGCGCCCCCACCGCCGGTCCGAGGATGCGCGCCCTGGCTGAGCTGATGCTTGAGCGCCACGGAATCGTCACCCGCGAGACCGCGATCGCCGAGGGCATCCCAGGTGGCTTCGCCTCCATCTACGGCGAGCTGCAGAACCTGGAGCTGCTCGGAACCGCGCGGCGCGGCTACTTCGTCGAGGGCCTCGGCGGAGCGCAGTTCGCCCTGCCTGGAGCTGTCGAGCGCCTCCGCAGCCTCCCTCAGGCCGATGGGTCACTCCAGGTGCTGGCCGCAACCGATCCGGCGAACCCCTACGGCGCCACGCTCTCCTGGCCCAAGCTCGAGGGACAGCGAAGGCCCGCCCGCACGGCGGGCGCCTACGTGATGCTTCGCGACGGCGAGCCCCTGGTCTATGTGGAGCGCGGCGGCAAGGGGATCCTGCGCCTGCAGCCTCTCGAGGGCGACCAGCTCGCCGCAGCTCTTGGCGAGCTGGCGGCGGCCGCTCAGGGCGGCCAGATCGAAAAGCTGGCGATCGAGCGGCTCGACGGCGAGCCGGTGATCGGCTCCGGCATGGAGGCCGCCCTGATCGAGGCCGGCTTCAGGCGCCAGCCGCGGCGCTTGGTCGCGTAGGAGGACTCTCCTGCTCCACCGCCGACGGCTCGCGCCTGCCGAGTACGGCGAGGACGGCCTGAACCACCTCTGGGTCGAACTGTGAGCCGGCGTTGTCCTCCAGCTCCTTGCAGGCCTCCTCGTGCGACATGGCCTGGCGATATGGGCGGTCCGAGGTCATCGCGTGGTACGCATCGACTGCGAGCACGATGCGGGCGCCGAGCGGGATCTGCTGGCCGGTCAGCCCCTCCGGATAGCCGCTGCCGTCCCAATGCTCGTGTGCATGACGCACGATGGTGCGCACCCCGTAGAGGAACGGCACCGGCGCCAGGATCTCGGCTCCGATCGCCGGGTGTTGCTTGATCACCTCGAACTCCTCGTCCGTGAGCGGGCCCGGCTTGTTGATCAGGGCATCCGGGATGGCGATCTTGCCGACGTCGTGGAAGATCCCGCCATAGCGGAGGTCGTCGATCGCGGACTCCGAAAGGTCGAGCTCGCTCCCGACGTCGACGGCCAGGTCCGCGATCGAGCGCGCATGGTCGGCCGTGTAGCTGTCCTTCGCCTCGAGCGCCGCGGCAAGCGCCTCGGCGGTGCCGATCATCGACTTGGTCAGCTGCTCATAGAGATCGCCGGTCCGGATCGCCGCTGAGAGGTGCTCCGCGACCCCCGCGATCAGCTCTACGTCGACATCGTCGAGAGGCCGCTGCCCGGCGACGCACGAAACCGCACCCCAGGCGCGCCCGCCGACGATCAGCGGCACGGCGACCTCCTGGGAGGAGCCCCCCTTGACACGCCGCTTCTCGCGCAGGGCGCGGCCGATCGATCCGTCGTCCGCGTCACGGGATTGTGCCGACGGAGTAGCGGGGCCGGCCTCCGCGATCACCTCCAGGCGTCCGCTGGAGACCAGCTGCAATACCGCGCAGAGCTCGAGCTGGAGCACGTCCTGGAGCTCGGTGACGGCCACTGCGGCGCTGATCCCGGAATCGCTCTCCCGAGCCACGCCGAGCCCGATGTCGCCTGCCACGGCCCGCCAGCGCTGGCGACGGTCCGGGGATGCGCCGTTCACGGTCGAGGCCCTGAGCGGACTGGTGCTGCGGGACGCTCGACGGACGGACCCCGGGCTGAGGCTCCCCTTCGCTTCGCGCAGGGCGTCGTCGGCTCGCGTGATCAGCTCCTGCATGGACTCCCCCTCGCTGCGCTCCGCGACGCCGACGCAGGCGGTGATCCTCCCGCCGGGAACCTCGAGCGAGCTGATCGAGGCCCGGACGCGGTCCAGGACCGGCGCCGCCTGAGGCTCAGAGGCATCGGGAAGGATCAGGGCGAACTCGTCGCCGCCGTAGCGAGCCACCACGTCGCCGCCTCGGACGCTTGAGCGAAGGGCGGCGCCCACGCCCTTCAAGACTCCGTCGCCGGTCGGATGACCGAAGACGTCGTTGACGGACTTGAAGCCGTCGAGGTCGAGGATCGCGACCGATAGCCGGGTCCCGTTGCTCTCGGCTTCGCTGATGAGGCCCAGCAGGGCGCGCTGCAATCCGTCGCGGTTGAGGCACCCGGTGAGGCCGTCGATCTCTGCCGCGTGGCGAACCTCGGCATGCCGCTCGGCGTTGGCGCAGGCCAGCCCGGCCAGCTCGGCGAACCCCTCGAGGAGCTCGATGTCGCCGGCTGTGATCCGCCGCTGAGTGAAGAAGCCCGCCGTGATGAAACCCCTGATCCGATCGCCCCAGCCGAGGGGGACGGCGACTCCCGCCCGGAGGTTGTCGAGCGCGGTCGTCTCCGGGGGCGCAAAGCCCTCCTCGTCGTAGCGCTGGGTGACCATCGTCCGACCGGCCTCGACCGTCCGGCCGCCAAGGCCCGTACCGGGAGGCTGCCGGAAGCCGAGGAAGTCCTCGGGAAGCCCTGTCTGCCCCATCACGACATAGCCGTCGACCTCGTCGCCGAGCGCGCAGATGACTGCATCCGAGTCGAGGGCCCTGCTGACCTCCTCGGCCACCGTGTTCATCAGGTGCCCGAATTCGAGCGAGCTCCCCATCGACTTCGCGGCTCGAAGCAGGGCCGCCTGCTCCTTGGCGCTTCGGTTCCGCGCCTCGTATGCCCAAATCCGCTCGAGCGCCTGGCCGCCGGCCACCGTGACCGCCTCGAGCATCGCGCGGTCCGTCTCGTTGAACGGCGCCTCGTGCAGACGCGCGACCACCACGACGACAGGGCGCCCGTCCTCGGTATGGAACGGCGCGACCATCGCGCCGCGCGCGCCGATGCCGAGGAGATCCTCGCCGCTGAGAAGGACCGCGCGGTCGCTGCCGAGCGAGGTGAGGTACTCCGGCTGCTTGAGCAGGCCGCCCGCTGCGTCCAGGCTGAGCCCGACGGTCGAGATCGCGCGGGCCGATCGCCGCTCATCTCCTCCATCGAGCAGGCAGGCGAGCTCGGCGTCAAACACCTCGCAGAGCTCGTCGATGAAGCGACGGCCGAGGTCCTCCTCGCTCGACGCGGCGTTGACCAGCCCGATGATCGCGGCACGGCGCGCTGCCTCGACGAACCTCCTTCTCAGTGAGCGCTCGACCGTTCTCCCGTTTTGCTCGGGAGACTCGGCCGCGGCCTCAGCCTCAGCCGAAGGCAACTGTGACGACCGCATGGTTTCGGTCTCCCTTGGCACCGCGGAGCCTCGCCACTTCACCGTGCGTGTAGAGGCCGACGACAGGCGGTGTCGGCTCCCCCAGAGCGGTGGTGATCGCCTCGACTTCCTGTGGAATCCCATCTCGCAGCGCGCGACGGCGCCCGGCGCAATCGAAGACCAGCGCCGCCTTGGGATCTGCGCCCTCGAGCGCGCCTATCGCGTCCTGCACCGAGGCTGCGCCGCTCGTGAGCAGCTCTTCGAAGTCGAGCTCCGTGAACTCGATCACGGCGCTCTCGGGGATCCCCGTGCCGAGGATGATCCCGCCCTCTTCGGTCCGCCCGAGAACGTGGCGCAGGCGGAAGTCCCCGTGGAGCTCGGGCTGGGCGATCGGATGGGTGATCGCCATCGACTCGAACTCCTCCTCGTCGAAGGCAACACCGGCGAAGCCGAGCTGCTCCAGGTAGACCTCCTCGGCCGGACGCCCATCGATTTCCTCGACCAGCTGGCCGTTCGAGCGGGTCAGGATCGACGGCGTCCCGCGCGTCTTGCAGGTCTGTGTGTTTCCGAGGCCGAGCTGCCGCTCGGAGTGGATTGCCACCGCGACGATGCTGTCGTGGGTGGCTCGCCCCCCATGAAAGTGGCGTTTCCCGGAACCGCCGGCGGCCCCGCCGGCAAGGGGCACGGCGGGGCCGGCGGCCTCGTAGGCGCCGGACACCGTTTCTGCGATGTCGCCGCGCGTGGAGTCGATGAAGAGCAGGACGAGATCGGCGTCGGTCCCGAGGTTCTCGAGCGCCTCGGCGGTACAAGCCTGACCGGCGGTCCTCAGATCCCCGCTGGCCTCCTCCTTGGAGGCAACCGCGGCGCTCACGTGCGAGCCGAAGGCCATCGCGACGCATCCCTCGTCCATCGGACCGTCGGGGCCGAAGAGGCCCTTTCCGGTCATCCCGGCGCTGGAGGCGCCACCGGCGGCCTCGGCCATCTCGATGGCGTCCCGATCGAAGTCTCTGTCCCCGCTGGTGAAGGCGAGCACCAGGCCGGGATCGCCCTGCAGCTCACCCACCGCTTCGCGGCAGGCCTGGCCGACAGCATCCGGCCCGGAGGCTGCGGTCGCAGCCGCAATCTCCTTTGTCGTGGCAGCCCTCATTAGCTCCTTGCCCCTAAAGCACGTGAGGCCACGTTCTTGTGGCCTCAAGCACGTCAAGCGTACCGGCGACTCAGCAGCCTGTCCTCCGTATTTTTCCCTAAGGATCCCCAGCAGCGATAATCGTCGGTGGATGGAGAGTGCAGCAAGACAAGGAATCGTCGATCTCCTCGGCCGCGTACCGCTCTTCTCGGAGCTGTCGCCCGAGGAGCTGGACCGGGTGGCCCAGGTGGCCATCCCCCGGAGCTATCCGGGCGACACCCGCGTCTTCCACGAGGGCGACCCAGGCGACGCCTGCTACATCGTCAGCCGCGGCAGCGCCCGCGTCATCCGCCAGCACTCCGATGGGCGCGTGATCACTCTTGCGACCCTGGGTCCCGGCGCCATCTTCGGCGAGCTGGCGATGCTCGACGGCGAGCGCCGCTCGGCCAGCATCGAGACCGCGGAGGAGACCGAGCTGCTGGCGCTTCCCGCGACGGACATGCGCGTCCTGATCCGCGAGCACCCGGACATGGCCGAGAAGCTCGTCGTCGCGCTCACCCGCCGGCTGCGGGAGGCGAACGAGCGCATCGCGCGCCAGTCCTTCCAGACCGTCCCGAGCCGGGTCGCGGGGGTCCTCAACCAGCTCCTCGCCGAGGGCACGGTCACCCCGCTGGTCAAGGACGGCGTGACCATCCGCCTGCGGCAGTCCGACCTGGCGCAGATGGCCGGGACCTCGCGGGAGAGCGTCAGCCGCTTTCTCGCCACGCTCGAGCGGGCCGGGGTGGTGCAGGTCGGGCGCGGCCGGGTGACGGTGATCGAGCCCGAGCGGCTCGACGCCTACATTTTCTAGCGGTGCCCAGGCCGCTGCACTTTGGAGCGAAGGGCGAAGCCCGAAGCGACTTATGCTGGCGGCCGCCGGCGCCGCGACCTGATGGCGAAGCCGCCTAACCACACCCCCGCGAAGTAAATGGCGAAGCCGGATTTCGCTTCCCAGCGCACCCGCATGGTCGAGCGCCAGCTACGCCGTCGCGGGATCAGCGACGAGAGGGTCCTCGCCGCGATGGCCGCCGTTCCCCGCGAGCATTTCGTCCCGGACGAGGTTCGCCCGAGCGCCTACAACGACTCGGCCCTGCCGATCGGCCACGAGCAGACGATCTCGCAGCCCTGGGTGGTGGCGGCGATCTGCGAGGCGCTGAGACTGGACGGGGACGAGCGCCTGCTCGAGATCGGCACCGGCTCGGGCTACTCGGCAGCGATTCTTGCTCGGCTGGCGCGCAGCGTGATCAGCGTGGAGCGGGTGCCGGAGCTCGGGGAGACCGCGCGCCTGAGGCTCGCGGAGCTGGGCATCGGGAACGTCGAGGTGATCGTCGGTGACGGCAGCCGCGGGTATCCCGAGTGCGCGCCCTACGACGCGATCGCCATCCACGCGGCCACCCCGGAGGCCCCACGCAGCCTGCTCGCGGAGCTGGCAGCCGACGGCCGCCTCGTCGTGCCCATCGCCACCGGCTCCGCCGATCTGCTTACGGCCTTCGTCCGGGAGAACGGCGATCTGCACCAGGAGACCATCGGACCGTGCCGGTTCGTCCCCCTGATCGGAGCCGAGGGCTTCAGCCCCCCTGATTGATGCGAGGGTAGGGCGAGGGCGCGCGCCAGCGCGACCCGTTTTATGCGAAAGCAACCCGTTTTGATGATGGGTAGGCTCGCCCCGTGAACTCGGCGCTCTACGTCCTCAACTTCTACTCGCCGATCTTCGTCGACCAGCTCCGCAGCGGCCGGAAGACGGCGACGATCCGCCTCGGCGACAAGTCGCGCAAGTACAAGCGCGGACAGGTCGTCTGGATCACGATCGGCTACCGGCACCAGGCCCGCGAGAAGATCTTCGCGGCGGTCATCGACGACGTCGAGGTCAAGAAGATCCAGGAGCTCTCGCCCCGCGACATCGAGCACGACAACCCCGAGTTTCGCCGGCGTGAGGAGACCGTGGACTTCCTCGAGAAGATCTACACGCGACCCATTGGCGAGGACGACACGGTTACCGTGATCCGCTTCTCGCAGATCGTCGAGCGCCCAAGCACGCAGTTCGGCAATGGGGAGACGCCATCCCGGAATTGACGCCGCTCGCGCGGGTGGCGCCGAATTTCAGCCGTGGTGAGATGCCTCGATCCACGGTGAAATTCGGCGACAGGACCCGCGCGCCACGGCGTCTGGGCCCGAATGGCTGAATATCGGTTCCTTACGACGTGGCTCCTCGAAGCCGAGCGCGAGCGTGTTTGGGATGCCATCTATGAGTCTGAGCGCTGGCCCGAGTGGTGGCGGGGGGTCCTCGAGTCAGAGAAATTGGAGGAGGGCGACGAATCCGGCGTTGGGCAGTACGGGCGTTATGTTTGGAAGTCCAAGCTTCCTTACAAGCTCGAGTTCTTCATGCGGACCACCAAGGTCGAGAAGCCTTTCCTGCTGGAGGGGAATGCCGAGGGGGAGCTGGCCGGCGTCGGGCGCTGGCGGCTCTTCGAGCAGGGCGGCGTCACTGCGGCGATT
>JAWVFG010000007.1:0-22835 GCA_033856335.1 Solirubrobacterales bacterium | reverse complement strand
TTCTTCCAGTTCACGCAGAGCACGCCGCCTCCCGCGACCGATAACGGACTGTTTGCCGACTACCCGCAGCTGGGGGTCGACGCGAACGCCGTCTATGTCGGCGTCAATCAGTTCTCCGGGAACACCTTCGCCCACTCGACAGCGTTCGTGATTCGCAAGTCGAGTGTGCTCGGCGCGGGACCGATCGTGGTCACCGCATTTCGGGACCTCACAAGCGGGGGTCAGGGTCCGGACTCGCCCCAACCCGCCCTGGACATGGATCCGAGCGTCGGCGCGGGCTACCTCGTCGGCCCCGACAACCAGCTGGCCAACAGAATCGACGTTCTCCGAATCACCAACCCGGGCGCGACGCCGTCGATCTCGTCCAACCTGATGGTCACGGTTCCTGCGACTGCGGCGCCACTGACCGTGCCCGTCAAGGGGGGCCACCACAACACCGACGCTCTCGATGAGCGGCTGTTCGAGGCGATGATCGGCCGGGCCCCAAACGGGAGCCTGTCGCTCTGGACGGCACACAACATCCGGGTGAACTCGAGCGGCGTCGGCAGTTCGGTGGGGGATCGCGACGGGGCTCGCTGGTACCAGCTGGGGACGCTGTCCACAACCCCCTCGCTGGTTCAGTCGGGCACTTTGTTCGATTCCGCCGCGCTGAGTCCCCGGTTCTTCTGGATTCCCTCCATCGCGATGAACGGTCAGGGGAACGCATCGCTAAACACGAGCGTGGGGGGCTCGAACGAATTCGCCGAGATCGCGTCGTCGGGTCACCTCGACTCGGACTCGATCGGGATCACAGAACCGCCCGACACCATTCAAACCAGCTCGAACTCCTACAACATAGGCCTCTCGAGCGGAGTCCTTCGCTGGGGCGACTATTCCCAGACAGTGGTCGATCCCACGGACAACATGACCTTCTGGACCTTCCAGGAGTACACGAACGCGAAGGATTCATGGGGTCTGCGTGTGATCAAGCTGCAGCCGCCTCCCCCGGCGACGCCGACGACGGCAAATCCGAACACCGTGGCGACGGGACTCTCGAGCGTCTCTGTCCAGATCACCGGGACGTCGGTCAACGGCTCGGGCTTCTTCGATCCCGGCCCCGACCCCGGAGGACCCGGATACACGAGCCACATCGGGGCCAGCGTCAGCGGCGGCGTCACCGTCAACAGCGTCACCTACACGGATCCAACCCACGTAACGCTCCACCTGAATACGACCGGCGTCTCGACCCAGGGGCCGAAGGACGTCACGATCACGAACCCTGACGGCCAGTCGATGACAGGCTCGAACATCCTGGTGGTGGGGGCCGACGTCACCCCGCCCGATCCTCCCACCTTCAGCGGGACGAGCCCCGCCTCGCCGGCGAACAACAACTCGCCGAAGATTCTCGGGTCCGCCGAAGGGGGGTCGACGGTGCAGCTCTACACGGACTCCGGCTGCACGGTGCCCGTCGGATCCCCCGACAGTGCCGCCAACTTCGCCTCCCCCGGGATCCCGGTGTCGGTCGCGGACGACTCGATTACGACCTTCTACGCGACCGCCACGGACATCTCCGACAACCCCTCGGCCTGCTCGACGAGCTCGGTCACGTACGAGGAGGACTCGACCCCTCCGGCCGAGCCAACCGGGCTAGCCGTCTCACCGACTCCACCGGCGAATGACAACAACCCGGTCGTCTCCGGCACGGCCGATGCCGGCACGACGGTGAAGCTCTACAGGGCGCCCACCACCTCGGACTGCACGCCGGGGAACCTGGTGACGAGCGGCAGCGACGCCGCGTTCGGATCCCCGGGCCTGACCGCCCCCGTGGCGGACAACACGACCACCGTTTTCCGGGCCACCGCCACAGACGCGGCCGGTAACCCCTCGGCCTGCTCATCGAGCTCCGTCTCCTACATCGAGGACTCGACCCCTCCACCGGTGCCGTCCTCGCTGGCCGTCACACCCGCATCGCCCGCGAACAACAACGACCCGCTGGTCTCGGGCAGCGCCGAGGCGGGCTCCACGGTGAACCTCTACGAGGCCGCCACCACCTCGGACTGCACGCCGGGCAACCTGGTGGCCACGGACACCGCGGCCGCGTTCGCCTCGCCGGGGCTGGGCGCCACCGTCGCCGACAACAGCACCACCGTCTTCCGGGCCACCGCCACCGATGCGGCCGGCAACACCTCCGCGTGTTCCACCTCGGTCACCTATGTCGAGGACTCGACCCCTCCGGCGGCGCCGACCGGGCTCGCCAGCTCGCCCCTCTCGCCCGCCAATGACCTCAATCCGGAGATCAGTGGGACCGCGGAGGCGGGTTCGACCGTGAATCTGTACACCGACTCCGGTTGCACGGCCGGACCGGCCGCAACCGGCAGCGCGGCCAACTTCGCCTCCCCCGGACTGACGGTCACTGTCGGTTCCGGCACGACCACCGACTTCTTCGCGACGGCCACAGACCAGGCCGGGAACGCCTCGGCCTGCTCGACCTCATCCGTCCACTATGTGGAGGACTCGACGCTGCCCCTGGCGCCGACGGTGACCGGGAGCGCGCCGGGCTCGCCGGCCAACAACAACTCGCCGAAGGTGTTCGGATCGGCCCCTGCGAGCACGACCGTGAAGCTCTACACGAACTCGAGCTGCGGCGGGATTCCCCCCGTCCCCAGCGGCTCGGACACCGTCTTCGCCTCCCCGGGAATCACGGCGTCGGTCCCCGACAACACGATCACCACCTTTTATGCAACCGCCACCGGCGCCGGCAACCCCTCGGCCTGCTCCACCACATCGGTCACCTATGTCGAGGACTCGACCTTCCCGCAAGTCTCCGTCGTGGGCGGGCCGAGTGGATCGACCGGCGACACCACGCCGACCTTCACCTTCAGCGCGACCGACTCGTTCCCGCCCGGCGACACCCTCACCTACCAGTGCTCGATCGATACCGGTACGGTCAGCTTCGGCGGCTGCTCCGGGCCGGGCAACAGCGACACGCCGGCCAGCCCGCTGGCGAACGGCTCCCATTCCTTCCGCGTCCAGGTGACAGACACCGCGGGCAACTCGACGGTCGCCACCCGGTCGTTCAGTGTAGATACGACAAAGCCGGTCCCGGTACCGCCCGAGACAACCATCACGAAGGGCCCGAAGAAGAAGACGAGCAAGCGGCGGCCGAAGTTCAAGTTCACGGCGAGCCAGGCCGGATCGACCTTCCAATGCCAGCTCGACCGCGGCCAATTCGCGCCCTGTACGTCGCCGTTCCGCCCGCCCTCCAAGCTGAGGGCTGGCAAGCACGTACTGCGGGTCCAGGCGATCAACTCCGCCGGGGTCGTCGATCCCGCCCCGGCTGTCCGCAAGTTCAAGGTGGTGTGAAGCTGAAGAAGAAGTAATCGGGGCGCCCGGATTTGAACCGGGGACCTCACCGACCCGAACGGTGCGCGCTACCAGGCTGCGCCACGCCCCGAGGGGCCGAAGGATAGAGACGCATAACGCGGCGGGCCGAGCGGATAGCGTTGCCGAATGGCCGACAACGCTCAGCTGATCAGGGAGCTCTACGAGGCGATGGATCGCCATGACGGGGAGGCGATGGCGAAGCTCTATGACCCGGCCGGTCGGTTCCACGACCCGGCCTTCGGCGAGCTGACCGGGGCGGAGGCCGGCGACATGTGGCGGATGCTCACCGGCCGGGCGACGGACCTGAAGGTGGAGCTGGCGGAGCATGAGGCGGATGGCGACCAGGGCAGGGCCCACTGGAAGGCGAGCTACACCTTCCGCGGCGGGCGGCATGTGATCAACGACATCCACGCCAGCTTTCGCTTTCGCGACCGGAAGATCGCGGAGCACGACGACTCTTTCTCGTTCTGGCGCTGGGCGCGGCAGGCGCTCGGGCCCGCCGGCCTCATCCTCGGGCTGCCCCCGATGAACCTGCTGGTCCGCCGCCAGGCCCGCGGCGACCTGGCCAAGTTCCGCGCCCAGGACTAGGACAGGCGATTCACTCTCTTCCCGGTGACTCGGCAGCCGTCCCAGGCAGGAGAAAGCGCACCCCGAAGATGCAGATGAGCAGCGCGCCTCCGCCGATCCAGAGGATCGGGTCTCCGGCCGAGAAGCCCTCCAGCTTGCTGCCCACATAAGTGAAGTAGGCCGTGATCGGCGCATAGCCGACCGCCGTGGTCCAGACGAAGCGCACCAGAGGCACCCGCGTCGCGCCGCAGACATAGCCCATCAGGCTGAAGGGCATGATCGGGATCAGCCGGGCGGCGAGCAGAACGGTGACCCCGCCGCGATGGATGAGGCGTTCGAGCCGGAGGAACCGCTCCTCGCCCGCCACCCTGTAGAGAAGCGGGCGGGCAAAGTGCCTGCCGACGGCGTACGAGACGAGCCCCGAGAGGATCCAGGAGCCGAGCATCAGCGGGAAGCCGACGCCGAACCCGAAGACGTAGCCCGTCGCCGCGTCCAGGATCTCCGCCGGGTACCAGACGATCACATGGACCATCGCGAGCCAGAGCACGAGCAGCACCCCGGCCGCGTTCCCATTGAGGTCGTGCCGGACCGCGGCGGTGTTCCCGTGGATCGCGTCGCTCATCGCCCCGCGCAGGGAGGGGATCGCCAGCGCCACTGCGACACCGACCAGGATGCCCGCGACCGTCACGGCGACGCCGGTCCATGTCCCTCCGCCGGGCGGGCCGCTGCGCACGACCGTTAGATTAGAAGGAGGAGACCAACCCTAAGGAGGGCAGATGGCGTTTGAGGTCCCAGATCTTCCGTACGACTACAACGCGCTCGAGCCACACATCGATGAGCAGACGATGCGCGTCCATCACGACAAGCACCACCAGGCTTACGTCGACAAGGCGAACGCCGCCCTCGAAGGCACCGAGTGGGCGGACAAGGACGTCAACGAGGTCCTGCAGAACCTGTCGAGCCTGGGTGACAAGGAGACCGCCGTCCGCAACAACGGCGGCGGGCACTCGAACCACAGCTTCTTCTGGGAGATCATGAGCCCCGATGGAGGCGGACAGCCCGACGGCGACCTCGCCTCCGCGATCAACGACAAGTTCGGGGACTTCGACTCCTTCAAGGAGGACTTCAAGAACGCGGGCATCAACCAGTTCGGCTCAGGCTGGGCCTGGCTGATTCACGATGGCTCCGGCCTGACGGTCGTATCGACGCCGAACCAGAACACTCCGGTCTCGGACGGCAACACGCCGATCATCGGCTGCGACGTCTGGGAGCACGCCTACTACCTGAAGTACCAGAACAAGCGGCCCGACTACATCGACGCTTGGTGGAACGTCGTCAACTGGGCGAGGGCCGCGGAGCACTTCGCAGCGGCCAGCGGCTGAGCAGCGGGACCACGCGCTAGGCGCGCGGGTCCTGCCGCCGTAGGAACCTCCCACGGGCGCTCAGTAATCGCGCCCGTGGGCCCCTCCTACGGCGCCACCCGCGCGAGCAGCGCCTCGTCTTCGTTCTTAGCCGGGACCTGCGCCATTGCGTGCTCGGCCAGCGCTGTGATCGTCAAGCTCGGATTTACTCCGGGGTTCGCCGGGATTGCAGCGCCGTCGCAGATCATCAGGTTCTCGTAGCCGAAGACCCTGTTGGCGGCGTCTACCACTCCGTGCTCCGGTCCGTCGCCGATGACCGCTCCGCCGAGAATGTGGGCCGTCGTCGGGATGTTGAAGATCGCCTCTGTGAGACCGCTCTGCGGGATGCCGCCGGTGCGCTCGGTCATCCAGCGCGCGACAGCGTCGGCGGCCGGGATGAAGGTCGGATTCGGCTTCTCCGGGTCCTGCTCGGTCTGGAGCCGGACCCCGCGGCCGAAGAGCCGGCGCTTCGGCCGCAGCCGGATGGCGTTGTCCAGCGTCTGCATCACCAGCAGGATCACCGTGCGCCGCGACCACTTGAAGGGCCAGAGGAGCCGGGCCGCCCGGATCGGATGGCGGATCACCTGCCCGAGCCAGAGCAGGGGCCGGGTGAGCTTCGAGCCCTTCCCGGTCAGCAGCGTGAACAGATAGCTCATCGAGTCCGCCCCCTTCCCGTAGGTCACCACCTCGATGTGGGTGTCGGGGTCCGGGTAGATGCTCGAGCTGATCGCCACCGACTTGGCGAAGTCTCGCTCGTCGCCGGGGGCCGTCACGGCGTTGATCGACTCGCTGTTGGTACGGACGAGCTCGCCGAGGCGGGGAGAGATCTTCGGCAGCGAGCCGCCGTAGCGGCAGTTCTGGAGCAGCTGGTTGGTCCCCAGGGCGCCGGCGGCGACGATCACGCCGCGTGCGGTCAGGGTCGAGCGCCGTTTGCGGAGCCATGACCCGGACCGCTCGCTGGTAAGCGCGTATCCCTCCGAGCCGTCGGCGGCGCGACCCAGGGGCCTCACGTCGGTCACCTGCCGTTCGGCGAGGATCTTGACGCCGAGCTTCTCCGCAAACCAGAGGTAGTTCTTGGGGAGGGTGTTCTTGGCGTTGTGCCGGCAGCCGACCATGCAGCTCCCGCAGCCGATGCAGCCCGACCGAGGCGGGCCCTCGCCGCCGAAGTAGGGATCCGGCACCTCCTTGCCCGGCTCGCCGAAGTACGCGCCGACCCGCGCGTGCTTGTAGGTGTCGGCCACGCCGATCTCCTCGCCGTATTCCTTGAGCAGCCGATCGGCGGGGCCCTCCAGCGGATAGTCGACGACCCCGAGCATGCGCTCCGCCGTCTCGTAATGGGGGGCCAGGGAGCGCTCCCAATCGGCGAGCTCGTCCCACTGGGAGTCTCTGAAGAAGGCCGGGCGCGCCCGGTAGAGCGTGTTGGCGTAGCCGAGGCTGCCACCGCCGACCCCGGAGCCCGAGACGATGAATACGTCCTTGAAGGCGGTCATCCGAAAGATGCCCCGCAGCCCGATCTTCGGCATCCAGTAGTAGCGGCGGAGATTCCAGGTGGTCTCCGCGAAGTCCTCGTCGCGATAGCGCCGCCCGCATTCGAGGATCGCGACCCGGTAGCCCTTCTCGGCGAGACGGAGGGCGGACACCGACCCACCGAATCCGGAGCCAATCACGATCCAGTCGAAATCGTAGTTCTCTGACAGGGTGTCAGACACAACGTCGGACACTATGTCAGAGACAGTAGAATCGCCCGGGATGCAGGCCGCCGCGCGCTCGAAACCCTCACGTAAAAAGACTACAGGCGGCACCCCCCGGGAGCGTCGTCAGAGGGCACGTCGGCGGGTCATCGACAACGCTCTGAAGCTGGCCGAGAAGAGGTCGTTCAGGGACGTCACCGTCGACGAGATTGCTCGCTCCGCGAGGGTCTCGCGGCCGGCCTTCTACACGCACTTCTCGGACAAGCAGGAGCTGCTGCTGGTCGCCGTCGAGGAGGTCTCGGAGCAGCTCTACGAGATGGCCGAGCGCTGGTGGCACGGGGTCGGTCCGCCGGCCGACCGGGTGCGCCGGGCGATCGACGGAGTCGTCTCCGTCTACGCCGAGCAGGCCGGAGTTCTGAGGATCGCGACGGAGGTCTCGACCTACGACGACGAGGTGCGGGCGCTCTGGCTCGCCATCGCCGAGAGCTTCATCGAGGCCACCGCGAACCACGTCCGCTCCGAGCAGGACGTCGGCCTGATCCCGCGAACTCTGGACCCGCGCTCGACGGCCGAATCGCTCTTCTGGATGGCCGAGCGCTGCTGCTACATGTACCTCGGCCGTGGTGAGCGGACTCGAAAGGCGGTCGTCGACGGGCTTGCTCCGGTCTGGACGGCGGCGCTCTATCCGGGCGTGATCCCGGCCGGCCGGCTCTCTCCGCGGGGGTAGCTTCACGCCCGGCGGCATTGCTACTCGGTATTTGGGATAGGTTCCTCTCGGTAAATGGGTGGATGCTTAATCTGAACTCAACGAGTGCCAAGCCGTAAATGGCTTGGTAGTGGGGAATCCGGAGCCTCCCACACGACGGTTCCCCTTTGACACCCGCTGAGGGCCGATGGAAGAATCCGTGTGCTGTCCGTGCCTGGGCGGGGTACCCCGGGCGCGGTCCATTGACAGCGACGGGGTAGGTAGAGGAGCCAGTGCCAACATCAAGCGTTGTCGGGCGGGTCGCCGCGGTCCTCGCGCTGGTCGGCGCGATCGCCGTCATCCTGCTGCTCGTGGTCGGCGGCGGCTCCACGTACACCGTCACCGCCGAGTTCGAGAACGCCTCCCAGCTGGTCACCGGCAACAACGTCTCCGTGGCAGGGGTGCCGGTGGGATCGGTCTCCGGCATCTCCCTCTCTCAGAACGGCCAGGCCCTGGTCCAGATGGAGATCTCGGACCCCGCCTACACCCCGCTGCCCCAGGGCACCCACGCCACGGTCCGCTCCCAGTCACTCTCGGGGATCGCCAACCGCTACGTCGACCTCGCCCTTCCCACCCGCCCCGACGGCCAGAAGATCTCTTCCGGCGGCGACATCAACCAGGCCGACACCACCTCCGAGGTCGACCTCGACCAGCTCTTCAACACCCTGAACAAGCCCACCGTCACCCACCTGCAAGAGGTGATCCGGGGCTTCGCCCGTTCCTACGACGGCGTCGGGGCGAAGGCGAACCGCGGCTTCTATTACCTGAACCCCTTCCTCTCCACCTCCCGCAGAGTCTTCGGCGAGCTCAACTCCCAGCAGGCCAACCTCGAGGGCCTGGTGGTGAACGGCGCCTCGCTGATGAGCACCCTCGATCAGAAGTCCCCCCAGATCTCGTCCCTGGTCGCGAACCTGAACGGGATGCTCGGCACGATCGGCTCCGAGCAGTCCTCGCTCGCCTCGGCGGTCGGCCAGCTGCCCGACTTCATGCGCCAGTTCAACACCACCGCGGTCAACCTGCGCGCCGCCCTCGACGACGTCCAGCCCCTGATCGACGCCACCCGCCCGGTCGCCCGCAAGCTCCAGCCCTTCGCCAAGCGCCTGCGCGGTTTCGCCCGCGACGCGGTCCCCACCGTCAAGGGCCTGAACGGGATCATCAACAAGAAGGGCCCCAACAACGACCTGATCGAGCTCACCCGCCTCCAGGACCCGCTCGCCCAGATCGGTGTCGGGCCGGTGGACCGAAACGGCGCCTCCCGCCCCGGCGCCCTGCCGGCCTCCGCCGACTCCCTGAAGAACTCGCTCAACCAGATCTCCACCCTGCGGGCCTACAGCCCCGAGCTGACGGGGTGGTTCGATGACTTCGGGCACTCGGGCTTCCCGGATGCGTTCGGGGGCATCGGCCGCATCTCGACCACCCTCAACACCTTCAGCGTCGGACCGCCCTCAGCCGGGGTCCCCTGCAACAACATCGTTGAAATTCTCAAGATTCCACTCGGCACCAGCGCCTGCCAGACCCTGAGCGGCACCGACCTCACCAACGCCGTCGGCATCAAGGACCTCCAGCGCTGCCCCGGCTCGAACGAGCGCGGCCTCACCAACGACCAGCTCACCCAGGGCGGCACCGTCAACTGCGATCCAAGCCAGAAGCCGATCGGGCCATGAAGCGAATCGTCCTCATCATCGGGCTGATCGCGGCCATCCCGGCCTACCTCGTCGCGGGTGCCGGCGCGTCCGGCAGCCACACCTACCAGGCGGAGCTCTTCAACGCCTTCGGGCTGGTCACGGGCTCCGAGCTCCGCGTCGCCGGTGCCAAGGCCGGCACGATCACCGGCCTCGACATCACCCCGCAGAAGACCGCGCTGGTCACCTTCGAGGTCGACTCCGGCTTCCCCGAGTTCAAGGCCGACGCCAGCTGCTCCTCCGAGCCGCAGTCGCTGATCGCCGAGTACTTCCTGGACTGCCAGCCTGGCACTTCGCCCCAGCCCCTGACCGGGCCGATCCCCGCGGCCCGCAACAAGACCACGGTCCAGCCGGACCTCGCCCAGAACACCCTGCGCGAGCCGTTCAAGGAGCGCCTCCAGCTCCTGATCAACGAGTTCGGGACGGCGCTCGACGGCAACGCCGAGAACCTGAACGCGGCGATCCGCTCCGGCGCCCCGGCGCTCCAGCAGCTCAAGCAGGTCCTCAACATCCTCGGTCGCCAGAACACCACGATCGCGGAGCTCAACACGAACGCCGATGCGATCTTCGCCCAGCTCGCCAACCGCCGCGAGGACGTCGTCCACTTCATCGACAACGCCGGCCGCACCGCGGCGATCTCGGCCCAGCGCAGCAGCGACCTCTCGCAGAACTTCCACCTGCTCGACGACTTCCTCGCGCAGCTGAAGCCGACGATGTTCCAGCTCGGCAACCTCGCCGAACAGCAGACCCCGCTGCTGACCGACCTCCATGCCGCAGCGCCAGGGCTCACAAAGCTGGGGACCAACCTGCCCCCGTTCAACAACGGCACGCAGCAGTCCCTTACCGCCCTTGGCGGCGCCGCGCACGTCGGCAAGACGGCCCTCGCCAACAGCCAGGACGAGATCGCTGCGCTCGACCAGGCCAGCACCAAGGCCTACCCCGCGGCCGACCAGGTCGCACAGTTCCTCGAGAGCATCTCCAACCCAAGCAACGCCGTCGAGGAGGATGCCTGCGCCCGTTACGACCTCCGCCAGCAGCCGGGCGAGGCCGACAGGCGGGTCCAGCTGCTCGACCAGAAGCTGGGCACCACACTGCATGGCAACCAGACCGTCCCCTGCAAGTGGGCGAACGGCGCCTCCCCCGGCACGAACCCGACAGGTGGCAACCCCGGCTTCACCGGGATGGAGGGGCTCCTCAACTACGCCTATGTACAGGCGAACTCGCTCAACCTGTTCGACCAAATCGGCCACGCGCTCGGCATCACGCTGGTCAGCGCGCCCGGTGGCAACGCGCCCTGTGGCTACCAGACCGGCCCGACCGTGCCGAAGGAGGGGGGCGGCCAGACCTCCAACCCGAAGGACTTCGCCGAGTGCGCCGGGATCCTGGGCGACAGGCAGCCGGGCATCAACTACGGGACCAACCCCTCAGGCCTGTTCGGCAACCTCGGCCGCTACGACCCAAGCGTCTGCCCGGCCGGCAGCGATCAGCTCTCGATCTGCAACCCGGCCGACCCGCCGCACTCCGCCGCTGGCCTCAGGTCGGCGACCGCCGCCCCGCCGCAGCAGCAGGCGGCCACCCCGCAGCAGCAGAAGCAGATCCAGAAGATCCTCAACGGCGTCAACCCGAACAAGATCAAGGGCGACACCGCGAAGAAGCTCCACGACCTGCTTCCGCAGCTGCCCCCGATGCCACAACTGCCGCAGGGCGTGACCCCCAACTCGAGCGCCCCTTCCGGCTCGACCACGCAAGACCTCCTCAACTTCCTCCTCGGCCAATGATCGACCGCGCCCCTACCCAGCATCAGTCGGCAAACACCGCCTCCCCTATATATAGGGACGTGGCCCGATGAACGGCCGCGCACGAGTCGGTTCGCTGGCGGCCTCGCCCACGATGGTCGGCGCGATCACGACGCTGATCGTGATCGTCGCGGTGTTCCTCGCCTACAACGCCAACAACGGGCTGCCGTTCGTGCCCACCTACCAGGTCTCCGCGGAGATCTGCGATGCCGCCCGCCTCGGCCCCAACAACGAGGTGAGGATCGGCGGCAACCGGGTCGGGGTCGTGCAGTCCATCGACACGGTCCAGGCGCCGCCGAACAGCGGTTGCCAGACGGCCGACGGCTCGAGCGCGTCCACCGTGGCGAAGCTCGGCCTGAAGCTGGACAAGAGCGCGGAGCCGCTCCCTGCCGACTCGACGATCCGGATCCGCTACCGGTCCTCGTTCGGGCTCAAGTACCTGGAGATCACCCGCGGGACCAGCCAGAGCGGCCTGCCCGCGGGCGCGGTCCTGCCGCTGGCGCAGTCGAACCCGCAGGTCGAGTTCGACGACGTCTACAACACCTTCGACACCGCGACGCGTGAGAACAGCCAGCGCACCCTGCAGGGCTTCGGCGACGCCTTCGCCGCCCGGGGCGCCTCGCTGAACGAGGCGATCGGCGCACTCAACCCGCTGTTCACCAACCTGAAGCCGGTCTCGGCCGCTCTCGCCGATCCGACCACCCAGCTGGTCCGCTTCTTCCCCGAGCTCGCCGACGCGGCGCGGATCGTCGCCCCGGTGGCCGTCGACAACGCCGAGCAGTTCACCAACGGCGCGATCGCGTTCGGCGCGATCTCGTCTGACCCGCAGGCGCTGCGCGACACGATCTCGAACGGGCCACCCGCGCTCGAGGCGGGCCTGCGTTCGCTCCCGGTGCAACGGCCGTTCCTCGCCGACTTCGCGGAGTTCTCGCGGCTGTTGCGTCCTGGCGTCCGTGACCTGCGCGCGGCGCTACCGACCCTGAACAAGGCGGTTGCGCTCGGCGCCAAGGTCCTGCCCCGCACGGTCCCGATGAACAACGAGCTCAAGGACGTGATGTCCAGCCTCAACGACCTGGTCGCTGACCCGTCGACGCTGTCCAGCCTCAACCAGCTCGGGGATACGTTCAACCTCATCCAGGACGCCGGCCAGAAGATCGTCCCGGCCCAGACGGTCTGCAACTACTGGGACTACTGGATGACGTACCTGACCAGCCACTTCGAGCTGCCGACTCCATTCGGATACGCGGAGCGGGTCATCCCGCCGGCGATCGTCGGGTCGAACACGCCCAGCACGCCGCCGCGCAACCCGATGGACAACTACTCGGGCGGCCAGGGTGACGGCAGGCTCTCGGACCTCGCCTCCACCCCCGGCGTCTTCGACGCTCTGCCCGCCAACGATGGCAATCCGGCGGACACCACGGCCGTTCCGATCCTCCACGGAAACCCCTACGGCCCGGCACTCACGAACGGCCAGCCGAACTGCCAGGCGGGCCAGACGGGCTACGCGCTGGGCGAGGCTCTGATCCCCGGCCAGAACAAGAACAACCCGACGTTCGGGGTGCAGAACGTCACCAAGGCAGCGGGCGTGCCCTCGCTCGGCAGGACCGATCTGTTCCTGGAGCAGAACGGCAACCGTCTCTTCTGGGATGCCGCACACAACCCGCCGAACAACCCATGACCCGCCCGAACCACAACCGCCGTCTCTCCAACGCCCAGATCGGGCTGATAGCGGTCGCGCTCACCCTGTTCGGCTTCTACCTCGCGTTCACCAAGACGATCCCGTTCGCCGGGCACGGCTATCAGCTCAAGGCCGTCTTCCAGGACGCGCAGAACATCCGCGCCAAGAGCCCGGTGCGCATCTCCGGAGTCGACATCGGCCAGGTCAGCGACATTCAGCACCTCACCGATGCAAACGGGCGAGGCGAGGACGCCGCCGTCGTCACCATGGACCTTCAGGACAGCGCCCTCCCGGTCAGGCAGGACGCGACCCTCCAGCTGCGGCCACGCCTGTTCCTCGAGGGGAACCTCTTCGTCGACCTGCACCCCGGCAGCCCGAGCGCGCCGGAGCTGAACAGCGGCTCCGTCGTGCCCGAGACCCAGACCTCGAACTCGGTCCAGTTCGACCAGGTCCTCACCTCACTCCAGGCGCCGGTCCGTACGGACCTCCAGATCTTCCTGAAGGAGTTCGGCGGCGCCCTCGACAAGTACGGCGGCGCCAAGGGCTTCCAGGAGTCCTTCCGCACCTCGCCGGCCGCGTACGAGTACACGTCCCAGGTGAACCAGGCCCTGCTCGGCACCCAGCCCGGCGACCTCGCCGGCTTCGTCTCCAACCTGGGCATCGTCACCAGGGAGCTCAATCAGAACGCCACCGGCCTGCAGGGGCTGATCACGAACCTGAACACCGTCAGCGGGGACTTCGCGGCGCACCAGGCCTCGCTGCGCGACGCGATCGTGGAGCTGCCCCGGGTCCTGGCGGTCGGCCGCCCGGCGCTGTTCAAGCTCAACCAGGACTTCCCGGCCCTGCGAGCCTTCGCGCGCGAGGCGCTCCCGGGCACCAAGGCGGCCAACCAGGCCCTGGACTACGCGAACCCGTGGATCGGCCAGCTCCGCCAGCTGGTTTCGAAGGGGGAGCTGCGGGGCCTGGTGGACGACCTGCGTCCGACGGTCCCCGATCTTGCCGCCCTCACCAACGCCTCGCTGCCGTTCCTGGAGCAGTCGCGGTCGCTGGCCTCCTGCTTCAACAACGTCGTCATCCCGTGGAGCAACACCCCGATCCCCAATAACGACAGCGACCCGCCCGCTGCCAAGGTCTACCAGGAGACCGCGTACGGGCTCACCGGCGTGGCGGGGGAGAGCCGCTCAGGCGATGCCAACGGGCAGGAGTTCCGCGTGCTCGGCGGCGGCGGCACCAACACGATCGCGCCCTTCAGCACCCCGGACCTGGCCGCGCCTCTCACGGGTGTGACCCCGTTCAACTTCATCGGCTCGGAGCCGGCCAAGCAGTCCTCGGCCAAGACGCCGTTCCGGCCGGACGTGCCCTGCGAGACGCAGGACCCGCCCAACCTCCACAGCGAGATCGGCCCGGCGCCGGCGACTAGCTCGAGTGGCCGAAGCGCGACGTACGAGTCCCCCGATCTGAAGGCGCTGACCACGCGGTACGGCCAGATCCTGTCCCAGTTCGCTCAGGCGAAGCAGCTCAAGGCGGCCGGCTCGCAGACCCAGGCCAAGCAGCTGTACGCCTCCGCGCGCCAGCAGTACGCCAGCTGGACCAAGGACTGGACCGCATACCAGCGCGCGAATGGGGTCAAGGTCTCGCCGCCGGAGACGCCGCCGAAGGGGGCGACGCACTGATGCGCAAGGCGATCCGAGCCCACCTCCGTGACTTCGTGGCGATCATCGGCCTGCTCACCGTCGGCCTGCTCGCGACCTACATCATCGTCCAGAACCAGCGCCTCAGGATTCCGCTGCTCGAGGAGAAGCCGTTCGAGCTGAAGGCCGACATGACGACGGCCCAGGCGGTCACCCCGGGCCAGGGCCAGACGGTTCGAGTGGCCGGCGTCCGAGTCGGCGACATCTCGGCCGTCAACTACGACAACGGACATGCGGTCGTGACAATGGCAATCGACCGCAAGTTCCTGCCGATCTACAGGAACGCGACGATCCTGCTGCGGCCAAAGACCGGGCTCAAGGACATGTTCCTCGAGCTGGATCCGGGGAGCAACTACGACCCCAACTCCAACGCCGACGAGTTCCAGAATGGCGACTCGATCCCGATCGCCAACACCGCCCCCGACACGAACGTGGATCAGATCCTGTCCGCGCTCGACGGCGACACGAGGGCCTACCTCCGTCTGCTCCTGGTGGGCGCCGGCCAGGGCCTGAACGGCCGCGGCAAGGACCTCGGCAAGCTGCTCGGCAGCCTCGGGCCGATCAACCGGGGCCTGGCTCGCCTCAACACCGAGGTCGCGAAGCGCAAGGCGAACCTCGCCACCCTGATCCACAACATGAACCTGCTCTGGGGCCGCGTCGGCCAGGACGGTCAGGGCATCCAGCAGCTCGTCTCGGCATCCGATCAGGCACTGGGCGCGATCGCCAGCCAGTCGCCGGACGTCCAGCGCACCGTCGCCCTGCTCGGGCCCACCCTGAGCACGACGCGCGTCGCTCTCACCAAGACCGACCAGCTGGCCACCGTGCTCGGCCCCACCCTCAACAGCCTGCGGCCCTTCGCCCGAAAGCTGAAGCCGATCAACGACTCGCTCGGCTACCTCGCCAAGACAACCTACGACCCCGTCAAGCAGGAGATTCGCCCGTTCGTGCGCAACGCCCGGCAGCCGGTGCGCGACCTGCGTCCCGCCGCCGAGAACCTGGTCAACGCGACCCCGCGCCTGACCACGGTGGCCTCGAAGCTGAACGAGCTGTTCAACATGGCGGCCTACAACCCCAACGGTGCCGAGGCGCCAGGCACCCCCAACCGCGACGAGGGCTACCTGTACTGGCTCGGCTGGCTGGCGCACGTCGGCAACAGCACGTTCTCCTCGCAGGACGCGCACGGCGTCTACCGCCACGTCTACATCATCGCGACCTGCAACACGATCAAGTCGATCATCGCCACAAGCCCGTTGGCGCCCCCCGTCACCGGTTGGGACCAGCTGCTCGGGACGGTGTGCCCGCCATGACCCTGACCAACGCAGAGACGGCCTAGATGCAGAAGCAAGCACCCTCCATAGGACGCATCCTGGTGGCGGTCGGGTTCACCCTGTCCTGCTTCGGGCTGCTGCTCTTCCTCTGGGTGACCTTCGGCGGCCCCGTGCCCTTCAAGCCGGAGAGCTACCGGTTCACCGCCGATTTCCCCGAGGCGATCACCCTCCAGAAGGAGGCCGACGTGCGGATCGGCGGCGTCTCGGTCGGCAAGGTCAAGGACATCGGCCTGGCGCCGGAGAGCGAGTGCCACGCCAACCCGGCGGTCTGCAACACAACCCAGGCGACGATCGAGATCTCGCCCCAGTACGCACCGATCTCCTCGGACGCGAAGGCGATCCTCCGCCAGAAGACCTTGCTCGGGGAGACCTACATCGAGATCACGACCGGCAGCCAGGTGCAGCCCGGTCAAAGCAGCGGCAACACGAGCGCCCAGTCGAGCTCGATCGACGTCGGGCAGCTCTCGGGCAGCGACGCCCCACATCCGATCCCGGAGGGCGGCCACCTGGCCCAGACCCAGGTACAGGACCAGACGCAGATCGACGAGATCTTCCAGGGCTTCGACAAGCCCACCCGCGAGGCGTTCCAGTCGTGGATGCAGAACTCAGCCCTCGCGATCAACGGGCGGGGGCTCGACCTGAACGACGCCTTCGGCAACCTCGGGCCGTTCGCCTCGGACGCGAGCGACGTGCTCGGCACGCTGCGCAGCCAGGAACAGTCGCTGCGCACGCTCGTCCACGACACGGGCGACGTCTTCGGCGCGCTGACCGCACACGACCAGGCGCTGGGCGGGGCGATCGTGGGAGCCAACAGGACCTTCGGCGCCCTCGCATCCCAGAGCAAGGCCCTCTCCGACACCTTCAAGATCTTCCCGACCTTCGAGAACGAGAGCCGGCTCACGCTCAACCGGCTGAAGGGCTTCGCTCAGGATGCCCAGCCGGTCTTCCACGACCTGAGGCCGGTCGCCCGTGACCTCAGCCCGACGTTGCGCGACGTGCGCAAGCTCGCCCCGAAGGCCCACAAGCTCTTCCAGAACCTCGATCCGCTGATCAAGGCGTCGGCAACCGGCCTGCCCTCGCTGAGCAGCTTCCTGCGCGAGCTGCGGCCGGTGATGGACGGGCTCGATCCGTTCCTGGCGAACTTCAATCCGCTCGTGCGCTGGCTCGACTACCAGGCCCCGGTGGTCACGGACTTCCTCTCGAACCCCTCCTCATCGACCGCCGACTTCCTGCCCACCCAGTCCCAGCAGAGCTCGCCGCTCCACCTCTCGCGGCAGATGACGATCATCACCGCCGAGACCCTCTCGGTCTACCAGTCACGGCTGGCGACGAACCGAGGGAACGGCTACCTGCAACCCTTCGCGATCGGCAATCCGTACTCCAGCACCCAGGGAGAGATCTTCCCGGGCCACGATTGCAACAACACCTTCGGCGGCCAGCCGGTCACCAGCAACCCGCCGTCCAGCCCGCCGCAGACCGAGAGCGGCAAGTTCCCCTTCTCGTCGATCGTGAACCCGAGCGTCCCGCAGCAAGTCGGCTCGAACTTCCCCGGCTACCCGATCAACCCGCCCGGTCCCTCGGCGTACGCCGCCTGCACGATCGCGCCGAACTACCCCTCGGTGTTCGGTGGCAGCGAGATCCCCCAGGTCCTGCCCGACCATTAGCGACACCGGCGCCTCACTAGCATTCGCCACCCAACGGGAGGTGTGAGTTGGCGTACTTCAAGGATGCGCAGGAGGTCTACGACACGATTGGCAAGCTATTTGCGAACCTCGCCGACGATCCGGAGCTCGGCCCCAAATTCCGGAAGGCGAACACGATCCTGCAGCACGATTACCGCGAGCCCGACTCGACGATCACCCTCCGGCTCCAGGAGGACGGACCCGCCGACATCGACTTCGGCGAGACGGAGATGGAGGCCGAGGTCGTGATGAGCATGGAGGCCGATACTGCACACCGCTTCTGGCTGGGAAAGGTGAACGTGACGACCGCGCTCGCGCGCGGTCAGATCAAGGCTCGTGGACCCGTCGCCAAGATCCTCAAGCTCGTGCCGCTCACCAAGCCGGTGTACCCGCGCTACAAGGCCCAGCTGGAGGCAGACGGGCGCGAGGACCTGGTCACCGTCGAGTGAGCGCGAACTCGGATGCCGAGGAGTGGGCGGGGATCGTCTCCGGCCTGGCGTCGGAGCGGAACCTCCGCTACGAGCCGATCGGGGGCATCAATCCCAAGGAGGGGCCGGTCGCTCTCTGCCCCGGCGGCACCAACAGGATCACGGGGGAGCTCAGCGACGGCTTCTTTGGCTCCTCTTGCGACGCTGACGAGCACGAGGAGGGAGGGTTCGGGCGGAAGGCGATCCTCCCCGGGGCCCTGCTCGTCAAGTCGCATATGCCCGACCTCGCGACGGTCGTTCCCGTCTTCGACGTCGAATCGATCGAGCGGACGGCCGGGGACATGGTCGACAAGCACTCGCGGCGCCGGGTCGAGTTCGAGAGCATCGACTTCAACAAGCGATTCATCGCCACGGTTCCGCTCGACCACGATCCGGTCGCGCTGCGTGAGCTGTTCAGCCCGGCGTTCATCGACTGGATCACCCGGATTCCGGCGGAGGTCGACTTCGGCATCACCGAGCAGCAGCTCTTCTTCCACTGGCGGCTGCGGGAGCGCTCGAAGGAGGTGCTGAAGGAAGTCCTCCATTCGGGGGGCGGGATCTTCGACCGTCTCCACCGGGAGATGGAGGAGAACAATCTCGACATCTATAAGCCGGGGCCCTGGAACGCGGGCCTCGAGCCGTTCCCGCCGAAGGCCGGATCCTAGGTTCGGTCGCGCATGCGACGGCGATACGTGCGGTAGAAGCCCGGTCCCTTCTTGATGAAGTCCCTGAAGTGGGTGAGGCGGCCCTCGGGGAGCTCGAACCCGCCGACGATCCTGCGCGGCACCAGGCGCCACCCCTCGCCGGAGGGGGTGAGGTTGCCGCGAACCTGCATGTTGCGCTGCCAGGTGAAGTCAGGCGCGTGACGGTGAACGGTCAGGCAGGCGCGACCCTCGAGCAGTGGCAGCCCCGCCGGTTCGGCGTCGATCCTGATCTCCCTGTTGGAGGGATCGGCGCTGAAGGGGACGCGGACCGCAATCGGAAAGCCGTCGGGCCCCATCCAGCTGAGCACCCCGGTCTCGTGCCCGGCCAGGAACTCCATGCGCTTATCCCAGGCCGGTGAACCCTTGGGCGGGGTGCCCAGGTCCTGCGGAGGCTCCTCGATATGACCGGAGCGCACCTCCTCGAGGTGGGTGTCATGAATGATCGGCTCTTCGGCCAGGTTCCCCTCGGGCCAGACGAAGACCCGTTCGGGCCGAACCTGGACGTAGATGCGAGCGTAGTAGAAGTTGAACATTCCCCGCACCGGTTTGGGCGGGTGCATCTTCTTAGTGGCGGGCAGCTTCGCCCCGGACTCGCTGATGTAGCGGTCCGCGTTCGCCTTCAGGTCCTCGTCGTCGATAGTGGCCGTCCCCTGCACGAGCACCTTGAGACCGCTGTCGACCCCCGAGCCCGTCGGGTCCGAGAAGAGCATCGCGACGCTTGGGTGTGCGCGGGCGTCGTCCGCCTTCTTCGGGTAGCCGAGGCCTGTGGTCACGTCGATGGTCGGCCCGCCCTGTGCGTAGTAGGGGGTCACGGGCCAGGTGATCGGCTGCCTGGCGGCGTCGACGGTCGTGAGCTCGCAGGTGACGAAGCGCTCGAACGCGTCGCGCACGTCCTGGGGAAGGGTGCCGGTCATCTCGCGGACCACCATAAAACGGGTCGCGCTTGCGCGCGCCCTCGCATCAGCTTGGGCCCGGGGGTTCTCTGATACGGTCGCCGCCGCTACCGAGTAGCCGGTAGCGGAGAGAGAGGTGGCGGCGATGGAGAGATGGATGCGGAGTGCCCCGCTTTTCCGGGAGCGCCCACGCCAGGCGCAGGTGCTCCTTGGGCTGGTGGTTCCAACCGTCTTCGGCGCAGTCGCGGGGATCCTCCTGGGAGTGTCCGCCGCCGCTTACTGGGTGATCGGCCTGGTCGCGGCGATCGGCGGCGTCCTGGCCGGCTTCGAGCACGCCGACGGCTGGGATGGAGCTGACCGCGGCCTTGTCGGCGGCACTCTGTACGGCACCGGGCTGTTGGTCGCGCACGCGATCGCGGGCACCGACGCGAAGGTCTCGCTGCCGGGCTTCGCGCCGATCCTGGTCGTCTTCACGGCGATCATCGGGGTGCTCCTGGGCGCGCTCGGTGGACGGATCCGTGGGGGAGCGATGCAACGCAGGGGACTGCCCGCGCCGCCCACGCGACGGCGTCCTGCCTAGTCAAGGGAGCTCGTCCGGCAGGACGATCCGCTGTTCGTCGCCCTCGCCGACGACGCGCGGCTCGACCGGCTTCACCTCGCGGCGCCTGGCAGCCTCCAGCGCCTCGGCCGCGTTGGCGAACCCGACCAGTGACTCGAGGTGCTTGATGGTGGGGAAGACCAGCGGCAACTTGCCCGAGTGGTGCAGGTCGAGCGCGTCCTGGGGATTGAACCAGCCGGCGTCCACGGTCTCGGCGCCGTCCGGCTTGGGGGGCGAATGCGCGGGTGCGAGCGCCAGGTAGAACCGCGTGTCGAAGCGGATCGGCACGACCCTGGGCGTGATCCAGCGCGAATACGCGACCAGCTCGTCGGCGCCCACCTCGATTCCCGCCTCCTCGGCAAGCTCCCTGACGGCAGCGGCCCGGTGAGCCGCCTCGCCTTCGCCATCGCCGGCGTCGACGGCGCCGCCCGGGAACACCCAGACCCCCGGCATGAACCGGGCGTCGGGGTTGCGCTGCACGAGCAGGATCTGCAGGGCGCGGTCGGCGTGCTTACCCCCTCTGCGGAGCAGGATGACCGTGGCGGCGGGCCTCGGGGTGACAGGCTCCACGCCGCCCAGCCTAGTCCACTAGATTGGCGCTCCATGGCAGCGGAGACCACCACCAAGCAGCTCTACATCTGCACCTCGTGCGGCTTCATCTACGACCCGGACGAGGGCGATCCCGACGGCGGGGTACCGCCGGGGACGTCGTTCGACGACATCCCCGACGACTGGTTCTGCCCGGTTTGCGGGGCGCGCAAGAGCGACTTCGAGCCTTACGAGGAGTAACCGCTGTCCCGCGGACGCTGTGGCGGGCGGGTCCTGTCGCCCAATTTGCCGCACACGCGCTGACCGCGCGTGGGCGGTCAAATTGCGCGCCACCCGCCCGGCGCAGCGTCAGCGGTCCAGCGCTGTCTCACGCCGGCGGCGTCTTAGCTCGCGGGTACCCAGCCACCCCAGAGCGATTAGCGCGCCCAGCGGCACCAGGAGTGCGAGCGCGATCAGGGTCGCTCCGCCGATCGCTTCCAGCACGCCCACCGCTTCGTCGGCCGCGTCGCCGATCGTCCAGCTGCCGTTGCCTTGCGCCGTGATCTCGACGGACACCGGCGTCAGGCCCACCCGCTGCTTCAGGCCTCTCAGCGCGGTTCTTGCCGCGGCGAGCTGGTCGCGGGCAGCGTTGAGCTGTTGCCGAATGGCCGCGGCCTCCGATGGACTCGACGCGCTGCGCAGGTCCTGGAGCAGAGACGCGACCTTCGCCTGGGCATCCGTGAAGGCCTTGCCGGCGTCGGTGTAGGCGCCGGTGACGTTGGTGCTCCCCTGATCGCGGCTGGTGACGTGTCCGAGGTCGGAGAGATCGGTCATCGCATCGTTGAGATGCGCCGTGGGGATCCTGAGGGCGAATGAGGCGTGGCCGTTGGAACCGCCTGCATGAATGGTGGACGAGTCGACGAAGCCGCCGTATCGATCCGTGACCTGGACAACGCCGTCGGCTGCGTTCTGGAGCTTGTCCGCGTCAGTCGACAGCCCGAGCGAGGCTGAGAGCTCCTGGACCTGAGCGCGACCGTTGTGGGGGCGCCCGCCGGTGGGGGGCAGCGGCGTGGGCGGCACCGGCGACGGTACGACCTGTTCGGACGGCGCGATTCCCTCGTTTGGCGCGGCCTTGGTCGTTGCGCCGGATGCATTCGTCCCCGAGGGAGCGAGAGATGGTCTGGAAGACGGAACGGCTCCGGTCCCGCCGGCACCGGACCCACCGTTCGAGATGACTACCGCCACGACGGCGACGGCGACGGCGGCCAGCGCGCCGAGCACGGGCAGCAAACGCCCCCAGGTGAGTTCACGGCCGCTACTTCTTGAGTTGACGGCCGGAAATCCCGCCGAGACGCGGCGGGCGAGCGTGGCGGCAAAGCTCTCCTCGGGGGTCCGTCGAAGTGCGCGCAGCTCCGCGCCGATCTGCTCGTCAGTCAGCCTCATCGATGGACCTCCTCAGCTTTTCGATCACCCGGTGCAGCCGGGTCCCGGCGTTGGTCTCGCTGGTGTGGATCACCGTCGCGATCTCCCCGTTGGAGAGCCCGGCGAAGAACTTGAGTGCGACCAGCTCGCGCTCGCGGCCGGTCAGGGAGTCGAGCGCATGCTGCAGCACGGCTCGATCAATGGCGACCTCGGCTGGGTTGGCGGTCTGGGTGGCGCTCTCGGCCTCGCGGTCGGGCGCAACCCGTGACCTGCGCCCCAGCTCGTCGAGCGCGGCGTTTCGCGCGATTCCGAAGAGCCATGCTCGAGGAGTGCCGCGGCGCCTGTCGAGCTGCCGCCGCTTTCGCCAGGCTCGCTCGAAGGCCTGTGAGGTGACCTCCTCGGCCGCCGAGCGGTCGCGCAGCAGTCCCGCCACGTAGCCGTAGACGTCGTCCCGGCTCTCGCGGTAGAGGGCCTCGAAGGCGAGGCGCGCCTCATCGACCTTTTCGGTGGCTGTCGCGACCGCGGCAGTGCTCACACCGGTACTACGGCGCAGACGCCGTTTCATCACGCCGCCAGTATCCGCGCTTCGCCCTCCGCTCC
>JAWVFG010000006.1:0-3593 GCA_033856335.1 Solirubrobacterales bacterium | reverse complement strand
GGGTTTCCGCGCCCGCCGTATGCGTCGCGGCTGAATCGAGTCTCGGCATCGGGCAGGCCGTTCTCGCGGTCCATATCGTCCGCGCCGGGCAGCCAGAGTCCCGGCTCCCGCTCCCTCTTCTTCCGCTCCCTCTCCTTGGCGGCAACCTCCGCGAATGCCTGGATGGGATCAATCAGGTCGTCGTCTTCGCCCGAGGAGCCGGACCCCGGTACCTCCGCAGAAGACGGTGGCTCGGTGCTACCAGTTTGGTAGCCCGGGCTAGCGGTTCTGGGCGAACACCCTGGGGTGGGTGCCGGATCGTCGTTCTTGTCTGAGGTCATGGAACCGGACGCTGGGGAAGCCAGCGTCGCGGCGGACGCTCGGACCCGCGTCTCTTCGTTGCAAGAAGGAATCGATTCGCGCCCCGCTTGGGCGCTTGGCTACCATCGGCCCATGCGCGCAGCTGACGCACTGATGGAGGCCCTCAAGGCCGAGGGCGTCCGGCACATCTTCGGAATCCCCGGCGGGGCCAACCTGCCGATCTATGACGCCGTCCACGGCGCCGATCTCGACCACATCCAGGCTCGCCACGAGCAGGGCGCGGGACATATGGCCGAGGGGTATGCCAAGGCCACTGGGCGAGTCGGCGTGGCCTTCGCCACCTCGGGTCCCGGAGCCACCAACCTGATCACACCGATCGCCGACGCGATCATGGACTCCGTCCCGACGGTGTTCATCACGGGCCAGGTGCGGACCGATCTGATCGGCACCGATGGCTTCCAGGAGGCCGACGTCAACGGCATCACGATGCCGATCGTCAAGCACTCCTTCATGGTCCAGGACCCTCGCTTCATCCCCGACTACGTCCATGCTGCCTTCCACATCGCGTCGACCGGGCGCCCGGGCCCCGTCCTGATCGACATTCCCCAGGACCTCTCGCGGGCCGACATCGACTACGAGCCGATCACCGAGACCCCGAATCTGCCGGGCTACAAGCCCTCCACCGAGGGCAACATCAAGCAGATCCGGATCGCCGCCAAGGCGCTCGCGAACGCCAAGCGGCCCGTCATCTACGCGGGTGGCGGCGTGATCAACGCCAACGCCTCGGATGAGCTGCGCGATCTTTGCCTCGCCGACAACTTCCCGGTCACCTGCACCGTGATGGGGCTCGGGGGCTTCCCAGCCGACCACGAGCAGTGGCTCGGAATGCTCGGCATGCACGGCACCAGGACCGCCAATTACGCGATGGACAATGCCGACCTGATCGTCGGGATCGGCGCCCGCTTCGACGACAGGATCACCGGCAAGCTCTCCGAGTTCGCGCCGCGGGCGAAGTTCGTCCATATCGACATCGACCCGGCCGAGATCTCCAAGAACGTCCCGGCCCACATCCCGATCGTCGGCGATGCCAAAGAGGTGCTGCCGAAGCTGACCAAGGAGTACCGGGCGCTCCAGGCCGAGCGCTCGCGCCTCGATCCCTGGTGGGACCAGATCCACGGCTGGCAGAAGGACTACCCGCTCGGCTACGAGGACTCGAGCGATTCCGAGATCAAGCCTCAGGCGATGATCGAGGCGATGTACCGGGCCACCGACGGCGACGCGATCATCACCTCCGACGTCGGCCAGCACCAGATGTGGGCGGCTCAGTACTACGGCTTCACCAAGCCCCGCCGCTGGATCAACTCCGGTGGGCTGGGGACGATGGGCTTCGGCCTTCCCTCGGCCATCGGGGCCAAGGTCGGAGAGCCCGATGAGACCGTCGTGTGCCTCGCGGGTGACGGCAGCCTGATCATGACCTGCCAGGAGCTCGCCACTGCCGTCCGCCATGAGATCCCGGTCAAGGTCTTCCTGATGAACAACGGCTATTTCGGCATGGTCCGCCAGTGGCAGGAGCTCTTCTGGGAGGGGCGCTACTCGTCCGTCGAGATGGGCTCCAGCCCCGACTGGCCGAAGCTCGCCGAAGCCTTTGGCGCCACCGGTGTGATGGTCGACGACAAGAACGAAGTCGAGGGCGCGATGCGCGATGCGATCAAGACCGAAGGACCGGTCCTGGTCGACGTCCGGGTGACTCAGGAGGAGAACTGCTATCCGATGATCCCGGCCGGCGCCGCCGCGCGGGACATGGTGGGCGGCCCGGAGCCCGCCCACAAGGCATAGGCCGATGGAAGCCGGCACACCCGATCTGATCAAGCTGGAGGATCTGCAGGCGGCCTCGGGCGCGCTGACTGGGCGCAAGCACGTGCTCTCGATCATGGTCGAGAACCGCCCAGGCGTCCTGGCGCGAATCGCGGGACTGTTCAGCCGCCGCGGCTTCAACATCGACACGCTCGCGGTCGGCCCGACCGAGGACCCCGACATCTCCCGGATCACCCTCACCCTCGACGGCGCCGTCCACCCGATCGATCAGGTCACCAAGCAGCTCCACAAGCTGATCAACGTGATCAAGATCCGGGACATGGAGCCGGGCGAGACCATCGCCCGCGAGATGGCCCTGTTCAAGGTCTCCGCTCCGATCGAGAGCCGCGCGGAGATCATGCAGTTCGCCGAGATCTTCCGCGCCAAGATCGTCGACGTCTCCCGCCGTTCCCTGACCATCGAGGTCACCGGCAGCGCCGACAAGATCGAGGCCTTCGAGCGGATGATCCGCCCGCACGGCCTGATCGAGATGGTCCGTACGGGCGAAGTCGCGATCGCCCGCGCGAAGCCCGACAACTGATGCGAGGGTGCGCGAAAGCGCAACCCGTTTGACGGGATGAGCGTCGCTCTCGACGCCGGGCCGCTCCTCGATCAGCTCGAGACCGCGCTGTCGCGCGCCGAGAGTGGCCGGCTGGTCTCAGCGACGGTCGAGCTCGACCCGGAGGTGGACCCCGTCGCTCTCGCCTCCGGCTCCCGGCTCGCCGCGGATCGCTGGTTCTGCTGGGAGCAGCCCGATCGCGGTTTTGCGCTTGCCGGGCTCGGGACGGCCGCCGAAGTCGTGAGCCGCGGGGACGACCGCTTCCGCGACCTGGCCGAGGGCTGCTCTCGGGTGACGCGCGATCGCATCGCGTCCGAGCCGAGCGGCCTTCCCGCCGGAGCAGGCCCTGTCTGGGCCACCGGGCTGGCGTTCGCACCCTCGGGAGGGTCGGAGCCGATCTGGTCCTCGCTGCCGCCGGCGCTCGCCGTGCTGCCGGAGGTGGCGATCACCCGCAGCGAGGGGCGCGGCTTCCTGACTGCCTCGGTGACCTACGAGCCGGGCTCAACGGCCGATGTCCTGCTGGAGAGGATCGCCGGCAGGCTGGGGTCGTTGCGACCGGCCGCGCTCACTCCGGCCGACCCGCACCCGAGCGCGGCGACGCGGATCTCCGGTCGATATCCGCCGGAGCGCTACGAGCAGATCGTCGCGACGGCCGTCGATCGAATCCGCTCCGGCGGGGTCGAGAAGGTGGTCCTCGCCCGCGAGCTGACGGTCGACGCTCCCGCCGCACATGACCCAGGCGCTCTGCTCGGCGCCCTGCGTGACCTCTTTCCGTCCTGCTTCTGCTTCTGCTTCGGGACCCCGGAGGCGGCGTTCATCGGCGCCAGCCCGGAGCTGCTGGTGCGCCGCTCCGGGGCGGTGGCTGCGACGGTCGCCCTCG
>JAWVFG010000005.1:0-3970 GCA_033856335.1 Solirubrobacterales bacterium | reverse complement strand
GGGGACATGATCGAGTGGTCAACGCAGCACATGCCGCGCTGGCACCCGATCTCGATCTCCGGGTACCACATCCGAGAGGCCGGTTCGACCGCCCAGCAGGAGCTCGCCTTCACCCTCAAGGATGGGTTCACCTATGTGGAGCAGGCGATCGAGCGGGGCCTCGACGTGGACGACTTCGCCCCGCGGCTCTCCTTCTTCTTCAACGCCCACATCGAGTTCTTCGAGGAGATCGCCAAGTATCGCGCCGCCCGGCGGATTTGGGCCCGCGAGATGCGCGAGACCTATGGGGCTAAGCGGGACGAGTCGCTGAGGATGCGCTTCCACACCCAGACCGCGGGCGTCTCGTTGACCGCCCAGCAGCCCCAGGTCAACATCATCCGAACAGCGATCGAGGCGCTCGCCGGCGTCCTCGGCGGCACCCAGTCGCTCCACACCAACTCGTACGACGAGGCCCTCGCGCTGCCGAGGGAGGAGGCGGTACGGCTCGCCCTGCGCACGCAGCAGGTGATCGCCCACGAGACCGGCGTGACGAACACGATCGACCCGCTCGGAGGCTCCTACTTCGTCGAGACCCTCACCGATGAGATGGAGCGCGCCGCCTACGAGTACTTCGCCCGGATCGACGAGCTCGGCGGAATGGTGGAGGCCATCAAGCAGAACTTCCCTCAGCGCGAGATCGCGGATGCCTCGTTCCGCTACCAGCAGGAGGTCGATGCCAAGCAGCGGATCGTGGTCGGGGTCAACGACTACGTGCAGGAGGACGAGGAGCAGATTCCGATCCTCCGGATCGATCCGGAGATGGAGCGGAAGCAGAGAGGGAGGGTCGAGGCGACCAAGGCTCGTCGCGATTCGGCCGCGGTGGAGCGCACCCTCGCCGAGCTCCGGTCAGCCGCGGCCACCGACGCCAACCTGATGCCGCCGATCCTTGACTGCGCCCGGGCCCGGGTCTCCGAGGGCGAGATGGTGGCGGCCCTCCAGCAGGTCTTCGGCTCATACACCGAGTTGCCGGTCTTCTGAATCAGAAAGGGCCGGCTCTCGCCGGCCCTTCCGATCCTTCTCGACTCTTCTCCGCTACGGGGACGCGGGCGAGCCGGTCGCGTTTGCAGCCACGCAGGAGACGGTGATGACAGCCTGCCCCGTCGCCGTCGGGCTGATCGAGTTGAAGACATCCGCGGCGTAGCCGGACGTCGTCAGATAGCCATCGCCCCACCAGAGCGATGGGTCGCTCGGCGTGAGCTTGACCCCCCCGCCCACGGCGTGGTAGCCCGGCGGGCAGCTCGCTGCAATGTGCTGGTAGTTCGACGCGGTGTTCGGGACGCTCACCGTGTTGTTGACGTAGGTCAGCCTCGTGACGGCGGTGCTCTTGAACTTCTTGAACTTCTTCGCTTGCAAGAAACCGCCGCCTGCCACCGCGGTACCGCCTATGGCGGCAACCAGCGCGACGATCGCGATGATCATCGCAGCGGATGGCCGCCGTCGAAATAGCTTCTTCATCAGATTCCCTCCTCGTAGGTTGCGCACCGTCCCTGCCGGTTCCCCCTAAGGCACGGACGGACTCACGCGAACCTATCGGCAAAAAGGCTCCCACCGCAAGGGCTGGCCCGTTCGGGCGACTCCGATCACCGCCGACCGACGTCTTCAGCCGGCGCTAAGCGGCGTGCCGGGAGGACTCGACGATCACGATGACGTCGCCCACCGGGCCGATCTCGGATCCGGCGAGAAACATCCGGCCGATCCCGCGCCGCTGGGACTCCGTCCTGGCGAACGCGCAGGCGTCGTCGTGATCGAGACCGCTGGCGAGAATCTTCTCGCCGCGCCTGCGGTCTACGAAGAGAACGTCGTACATCGCTGTGCCTCCGATTGCACTTCCCCTATCCATTCATTCTCTTATCGGAATACCGCGGTGAAAACCGTAGAAACCTCCTGTTCAACTACGGTTAACTCGCTACCTCACTCAATTGTGCCAACCGACACCGTCAGAAAAATCAGGATCGTCGTCGCCAAGCCCGGGCTCGACGGACACGACCGCGGAGCGAAGATCATCGCCCGCGCCCTCCGTGACGCCGGCATGGAGGTTATCTACACGGGCCTCCACCAGACGCCGGAGCAGATCGCCGAGACGGCGATCCAGGAGGATGCCGATGCCGTCGGCCTTTCGATCCTCTCCGGCGCCCACATGACCCTGGTGCCCAGGGTGGTGGAGCTGCTCGCGGATCAGGGCGCTGAGGACGTGGTCGTAACCGTCGGCGGCACGATCCCCGCTGACGACATCCCGGAGCTGAAGAAGCTCGGGGTTGCCGAGGTCTTCACCCCGGGTGCCGCCACGGACGAGATCGTCGAGTTCGTCAAGCGGGCGGTCGCGGGGCGCGAGGCCCCGTCGGCCTCCTAGTAGCCGTACCCGCCGCCGCCTCCGCTGCTGGTGCCGCCGCCGCTGGAGCCGGTGTTGCCGGAGGCCGCGGTTCCGCCGGTCGTCGCTGTGGTCGCACCGCCGCCAACGCTCGATGCCGAGTTGGTTGCCGCCGGGGCGCTCGGGCTCGCGGAAGTGCTCGAGTTGCCGCCGCCGCAGGCGGCCAGGCCGATGCCGAGGGCCAGGGTGCAGCCGCCGGCGAGAATCAAACGATGTATGCGCTTCATGGGTCTCCTTTACCTTGAGTGGGTCGTGTGTGACCCTCCCTCGCACGTAATACGCCGCCGGCGACGGTGGAGATTGCCTCGGGGTCAATCCAGGCTCGCGTTGCGAACGTAGTCATGAACGTGGACCCCTCCGACGAGGCACTGCTGGCCGGCTTCGCGACCGGCGACCCGCGGACCGCGGCGGCGTTCGTCCGCCGTTTTCAAGGTCGCGTCTACGGCCTGGCGATGACCATCGTCCGCCAGCCCGCAATCGCCGAGGAGGTCTCCCAGGAGACCTTCACCCGCGTCTACCGTCACGCCGGGAACTACGACGCCCGCAAGGGCCGGGTGTCGACCTGGCTGCTGTCCATCGCCCGCAACCTGGCGATCGACGTGACCAGGATGAAGCGGCTCGACCCGGTCGACCCCGAGGTGATCGCCGCCGAGATCTCGATCGAGTCTCAGGTGCCGGGCGCCGACGAGGCCGGCCTCCAGCCGGACGAGCGCGAGCAGCTCCGCTCCGCGATCGGCGACCTGCCCGACGATCAGAAACGTGCCCTGGTGCTGGCGGCGTACATGGGTCGCACGGCGCGCGAGATCAGCGACCTCGACGACGTGCCGCTCGGCACGGTCAAGACCCGGATCAGAACCGCGATGTTGAAGCTTCGCTCGGAGCTGGAGGTGCACGAGTAATGGACCCCCGCTGCGAGGAGACCCGCGAGCTGGCGGTCGAGCTCGCGCTCGGCATCGTCGAGGGCGAGGAGCGCGGCCGCGCGCTGCAGCACCTCGCCGAGTGCCCAGACTGCCGGGCGGAGGTCGAGAAGTTCTCCGAGGTCGCCGACGAGCTCCTGCTGCTCGCTCCGCGCCGTGAGGCCCCGGTGGGCTTCGAGTCGCGGGTCCTGGGTGATTTGCTACCGGCGCCTCGGCGCAAGAGACGGCGTCGCCTGACCCTCGTGCTCGCTCCGGTCGCCGCGGCCGCCGCGGCTGTGGCGATCACCCTCGCGGTCGTCTCCCCCGACCTCCAACTTGCTTCCCACTACCGCCACACACTGCAGGAGGCGAACGGGAAGGAGTTCGAGTCCTACCTGTTGCGCGGTACGGATGGCACCCTGGCCGGGACGGTCTTCAGCTACCAGGGCTCACCGTCCTGGGTCTTGATCACGGTCGATTCCGGGCACCGGGCCGGCCTGCAGAGCGCCCAGCTCGTCATGGACGACGGCAGGCAGGTGCCGCTCAACTGGTTCCAGCTGGACCCCTCGGGCAGCTCGGGAGGCGGGATCCCGGTCGATCCGCACCAGGTCTCGGTCCTGCGCCTCCTCCCCGGGGCGGGCGGCCAGCCTCTGGTCGCGCATTTCGC
>JAWVFG010000004.1:0-6870 GCA_033856335.1 Solirubrobacterales bacterium | reverse complement strand
CCGACGACATCCTGCGCCAGGGCGTCCAGGGCATCACCGACCTGATCACGATCCCCGGCCTGATCAACCTCGACTTCGCCGACGTCCGCCTGGTCATGCACCAGGCCGGCTCGGCCCTGATGGGCGTCGGCACCGGCACCGGCGAGAACCGGGCAGTCGAGGCCGCCAAGGCCGCGATCACCTCCCCGCTGATCGAGGAGCAGATCGATGGCGCCAAGGGCATGCTCCTCAACGTCACCGGCGGCGAGGACCTCGGCCTGTTCGAGGTCAACGAGGCGGCGCGGCTCTGCATTCAGGCCGCAGACGCCAACGCCAACATCGTCTTCGGAGCGGTCGTCGACTCCTCGATGCACGAGGAGGTGCGCGTCACGGTGATCGCCACGGGCTTCGAAGGCTTCGAGATGATCGCGCGTGCCCCGGAATTCACGGCCCGCGCGGCCGAGCGTCGGCCCGCTGCCGTTCGCGGTCGCGAGACGCTCAGCGATCTGCGCATCTCCGAGTCCGAGATCGACGTCCCGGACTTCCTCAAGTAGCGGGCCTCACTCGGCCCCAAAGGCCCGGATGGCTTGGTCCTCCTCGTGCTGGAGGAAGGTCTCCACGCTCGTGACCCTGCCGTCCTCGTCGAAGGTCCAGAGCCCCCAGGTGTCGCTCTCCATCTCGATCCCGCTTCCCGCTCCGCGCATCGTGGTGAGCTGACGGACCAGGACCTTGTTGCCCGCGACGCGGAACTCGACCGGTTCCAAGCGCATGGACTCGAATGCGTCCGGCTCCATCCAGGCGCGCACGGCCTCAGCGCCCTTGAGATCGCTCTGAACACCGACCCGCGTGAAGACCATCTCCGGGTGGGCGCCCTCCATTGCCGAGTCGAAGTCGCCGCGGTTGAACGCCTCACAGGTGTGGCGCACTCGGCCGATCATCTCCTCCTCGGGGATGCTCATGACCGGCAGTATCGTGCCGAACAATGGAAGCAGGGACGCTGAAGAGGACCCCGCTGTACGAGGCTCATGTGCGCGCAGGGGCGAAGCTGGTCCCGTTCGCCGGTTGGGAGATGCCCGTCGAGTACGACGGGATCAGGGCTGAGCACCTGCGGGTGCGGAGCTCGTGCGGCGTCTTCGACGTCTCCCACATGGGCGAAATCGAGACCGATGGCCCACAGGCAGTCGACCTGCTCCAGCGGCTGCTCTCCAACGACGTCTCGAAGATCCAGGTCGGGGGAGCGCAGTACTCCTGCCTCTGCCGTGAGGACGGAGGAGTCCTCGACGACCTCTTCACCTACCGGCTGGGTGAGGACCACTACCTGACGGTGACGAACGCGGCCAACCACGAGCGCGATCTGGAGTGGTTCGAGGCGCACGCCGTCGAGTTCGAGGCCGAGGTGCGGGACCGCATCGACGCCTACGCGATGCTGGCCGTGCAGGGGCCGGAGGCCCGACGGATCGTCTCCCGGCTGACCGACGGCGAGCTGCCGGCCCGCTTCAAGACGGCCGAGCTCCCGGTCGCGGGATCCCCGGCCCTCGTCTGCGGCACCGGCTACACGGGTGAGGACGGCGTGGAGCTGCTCGTTTCACCCGAGGACGCCACCACGGTCTGGGACGCATTGATCGGCGGCGGTGCCGGTCCCGCCGGACTGGGGGCACGGGACACGCTTCGGCTCGAGGTCAACTACTGCCTCTACGGCAACGACCTCACCGAGGAGCGCACCCCGATCGAGGCCGCCCTGGGCTGGTGCGTCAAGGAGGACACCGGCTTCGTCGGTTCCGAGGCATGCCGGCGGGTCCGCGACGAGGGGCCGGGCGAGGTGCTCGAGCCCTTCGTCATCACGGGCGCGGGGATCCCCAGGCAGGGCAACCGGATCCTCGTCGGTGACGACGAGGTGGGCGAGGTGACCAGCGGGACGATGTCGCCCTCGCTCGAGGTGGGCATCGGGATGGGCTACGTCCGCAAGGACCTCGCCGAGCCGGGGACCGAGATCGAGATCGACGTGCGGGGCAAGCGCCGCCCGGGCGAGATCCGCGAGCGGCCGCTGTACTCCAAGGACGGATAGGTTTCGTTTGACAATGGCCGACGAGACCTACCCGGATGACCTTCGCTACCACGCCGAGCATGACTGGGCGCGGATCGACGGCGATCAGGCGACCTTCGGGGTGACCTGGTACGCGCAGGACGCGCTCGGCGAGGTCGTCTTCTATGAGCCTCCCGAGGTCGGCAAGGAAGTGAAGAAGGACGAGGCCTACGCGGAGGTCGAGTCGGTGAAGGCGGTCTCCGACGTCTACGCGCCGCTCTCGGGCGAGGTCACCGAGGTCAACCCGGCGCTCGCGGAGAACCCCGAGAAGATCAACCAGGACCCATACGGGGACGGCTGGATGGTCAAGGTGAAGCTCTCGGATCCCTCCGAGGCCGACGCGCTGATGGACGCGGCCGCCTACAAGAAGCTCCTCGAAGACTCCGACTAGGCTTGAGGCCATGAGGCCGTCGCCGTGAGCGGCCAAGAGATTGGGCTGGTCGTCTCGGTCTTTCTCGCCTGCGCGGTGGAGGCCGTGGAGGCGCTGACGATCGTGCTCGCCGTCGGGACGACGCGCAGCTGGCGCTCCACATTGGCCGGTGCGGCGGTGGCCGTGCTCGCGCTGGCGGCGGTGACCGCCGCCCTGGGCCCGGGTTTGACCTCGCTTCCGATCAACACGCTGCGGCTGGTAGTCGGCGGCCTGCTGCTGGTCTTCGGGCTGCAATGGCTGCGCAAGGCAATCCTGCGAGGCGCCGGCCTCAAGTCCATTCACGACGAGGAAGAGCTCTATCGCGAGCACGCCGCTGCGGCGACGGCGATGGGCGCGCCCGACGAAGGATTCGACCCCTACTCGTTCGTCATTGCCTTCAAGGGGGTCCTGCTCGAGGGCCTGGAGGTCGTCTTCATCGCCCTCACCTTCGGCGCGAACCAGGGGCGCCTCGGCCTGGCCGCCGCGGCGGCTGCCGCGGCGGTCATCGTCGTGGCGGGGGTCGGATTTGCGATCCGCGCCCCTCTTGCCCGTGTGCCCGAGAACGCGATGAAGTTCGGCGTCGGGGTGATGCTGACCTCGTTCGGGACCTTCTGGGGAGCCGAGGGGGCCGGTGCCGAGTGGCCTGGGGGCGATGCCGCCCTGCTCGTCATCGTGCCGACGGTTCTGGCCTTCTCGCTCCTGCTGGTCCGGACCTTCCGTGCGCCCGCCGTCGAAGGTCAGGCGGTCAGGGCATGAAGCGGATCCGCGCGGGCGCGATCGGAACCTGGGACTTCATCGTCGGCGATGACTGGGTCACGGCGGCCGGGGTGGTGGCTGCGCTGGGGCTGACCGCGCTCGTCAGCGGGGGCAAGGGAGCGTGGCTGGTGATGCCCCTGGCCGTCGCGTTTCTGCTCACGCTCTCGATCTGGCGGGAAGCGCGGAAGTCCAACCGGCGCTGAGCTGCTCGGCTAACCTGCCGCGCGAGCGATGAGGCTCGCTCTTAACCGCGGTTCACGCCGCTGATGGCCTCTACGTCGATGTCAACGACACCAGGAGGTCCTCAGTGACATACGCCTTGGTCGCCGTGTTCGGCGCCGCCGGTGCGGTCAGCCGATACGCGCTCGACGGCTGGATCAGCGATCTGACCCATGGCCAGTTTCCGTGGGGGACGTTCGTGATCAACGTAGCCGGGGCGTTCGCGCTCGGCCTGCTCTTGGCGCTGACCACGGAGCGCCTCCTGCCTCATCCCAACTGGCGGATCGCCATCGGGATCGGCTACCTCGGCTCGTTCACCACCTTTTCGACCTACGCCTACGAGAGCGTCAAGCTCGCCGAGGATGGCTCGGTGGGCCTGGCTCTGGTGAACTCCGTGGGGATGGTCGCGCTGGGCATGCTCGCGGCGTTCGCCGGGCTCGCGCTCGGGAGGACGCTGTGAAGCTCGAGGGCGAGGGCAAACTGCTCCGCATCTTCATCGGCGAGTCCGACAAGCACGGTCGGAAGCCGCTTTACCAGGCCATCGTCGAGATGCTCAGGGAGGAGGGGATGGCCGGCGCGACGGTGCTGCGCGGGATCGAGGGCTTCGGCGCGAACTCGCACCTGCATACGGCCCGGATCCTGCGGCTCTCAGAGGACCTGCCGATCGTGATCGAGGTCGCCGACACGCCCGAGCGGATCGAGGCGATCATGCCCAAGCTCGACGAGATGGTCAGCGACGGGATGGTGACGCTGGAGCGGGTCGAGGTGGTCGCCTACCGCGCCCAGGAGAAGGGGGAGTAGCCGTGGGCCGCGGCCCGGGCCCATCGGTGGGCCTCACTACGATGAATCGTCCGTGAGCCGGTACACGTCAGCCACCGACCAGGACCGCCGCGAGATGCTCGAGGCCATCGGCGTCTCCTCGGTCGACGAGCTCTTCGCGGAGATCCCCAAGGCCGTGCGCCTCGGCCGGCCGCTCGAGCTGCCCGCCGGCAAGGCCGAGACCGAGGTCTACGATCGCCTCTCCGCGCTCGCCTCCCGCAACTCCCACGCGGAGGCCGAGACGAGCTTTCTCGGCGCCGGGATGTACGACCACTACGTGCCTGCGATCGTCGACGCGATCACGAGCCGCTCGGAGTTCCTGACGCCGTACACGCCCTACCAGCCCGAGATCTCGCAGGGCGGCCTCCAGGTGATGTTCGAATTCCAGACCGCGATGTCGGAACTCACCGGCCTGCCGGTCTCGAACGCCGCCCTGTATGAGGGGCCGTCGGCGGTCGCCTCCGCGGCCTACCTGGCCATCGGCGCGACCGGGCGGAAGAAGCTGGTCGCATCCCGCGGCGTCCATCCCCACAGCCGCGAGTCCCTGCTCACCTACGGCGAGGGATACGGCACCGAGCTGGTCGAGGTGCCGCTCTCCGGCGGGGTGACGGACGCCGCCGCGCTGGCCGAGGCGATCGACGACGAGACCGCCGCCGTCTTCCTGCAGCAGCCGAACTTCCTGGGCGCGGTCGAGGACGTCGAGGCGCTCGGAGCCAAGGCAAAGGAACACGGAGCGCTCGTGGTGGTTGCCTGCGACCCGATTGCGCTCTCGATCCTCCGGCCGCCGGGTGAATGCGGCGCGGATGTCGCCGTCGGCGAGGGCCAGCCGCTCGGTAACCGGCTGGACTACGGCGGCCCGTCGTTCGGGTTCTTCTGCGCGACCGAGGAGCACATCCGGCGCATGCCGGGCCGCATCGCCGGCGAGACCACCGACGTCGATGGCCGCCGCGGATTCGTGCTCACCCTTCAGACCCGCGAGCAGCACATCCGCCGCGAGAAGGCGACCCACAACATCTGCACCGCGCAGGCTCTGAACGCGCTCGGCGGCATGGTGCACCTCGCCTGGCTCGGCAAGCGCGGCTTCGCCGAGCTGGGGGAGTTGCTGGCCCGGCGCACGGCTTACGCGCGCGAGCGGCTGGCGCAGGTGGACGGCGTCGAGCCGCTCCACCAGGCGCCGGTGGTGCGGGAGTTCGCGGTCACGCTGGACGCCCCGGTCTCCGAGGTGCTGGATCGCTGCGCCGCCGAGGGGATCGGGGCGGGCTATCCGCTGGGCCGCGACTATCCCGAGCACGAGAACGGCCTGCTGGTCGCCCTCACGGAGAGGCGCAGCCGTCAGGACATCGACCGGCTCGCCGACGTCCTCGGCAGGGCCGTTGACGATCTGCGGGGCGCCAAGGTCGCCGAGAGGGTGGCATCGTGAGCGAGAAGCTCACCGCGGCCGGCCCGGAGCTGACGGAAACGCCGATGCAGCGCGACAAGGCGACGACGATCTACGAACGCTCGGTCGAGGGACGTCGCGCGGCGACCATGCCCGACGCGGGCGTCGACGAGCGCCCGATCGACGAGCTGATCCCGACGAAGCTGCTCCGCGAGCAGCCGGCGGAGCTCCCCGAGGTCTCAGAGCCCGAGATCGTCCGCCACTACAACCGGATCTCGCGCCGCAACTTCGACCTGGACACCGGCTTCTACCCGCTCGGCTCGTGCACGATGAAGCACAACCCACGTCTCAACGAGCGGGTGGCGGCGCTGCCCGGACACGCGCGGTTGCACCCGGCGCAGGAGCCGAAGCGGGCCCAGGGCGCCCTGGAGCTGATGTGGCTTCTCCAGCAGTCGCTATCCGAGATCTGCGGGCTGCCCCACGTCAGCCTGCAGCCCTCGGCGGGCTCTCACGGCGAGCTGGCCGGGCTGCTCCTCACTCGCGCCTACCACGCCGATCGCGGCGAGAACAGGACGAAGGTCCTCACCCCGGACACGGCCCACGGCACCAACCCGGCGACGGTGACCATGGCGGGCTACGAGGTGGTGAAGCTCGCCTCCAACGAGCGGGGCGGGATCGACATTGACGACCTGCGCGCGAAGGCGGGTGACGACACCGCCTGTCTGATGCTGACCAACCCGAACACACTCGGCCTGTTCGACGAGAACATCGAGGAGATCGCCTCGATCGTCCACGACGCCGGCGGCACCCTCTACTACGACGGCGCCAACCTGAACGCGATCATGGGCCACTCCCGGCCGGGTGACATGGGCTTCGACATCGTCCACGTCAACCTCCACAAGTCCTTCTCGCAGCCCCACGGCGGAGGCGGTCCCGGTGCCGGTCCGATTGCCGCCAGTGAGCGGATCGCCCCGTACCTGCCGCGTCCTCAGGTGGTTCGCCGCGAGTCCCAGAATGGGGGCGAGCCCTCCTTCGACCTGGACTTCGACCGGCCCAAGTCGATCGGCCGCCTTCGCGGCTTTCAGGGGAACTTCGGGGTCTTCGTCCGCTCCTACGCCTACATCACGAGCCTCGGCGGCGACGGCCTGCGGGAGGCATCGGAGACCGCCGTGCTCAACGCCGCGTACCTCCTGGCCCGGCTGCGGGCCGGGCGGGCCGGGAAGCACC
>JAWVFG010000003.1:0-10070 GCA_033856335.1 Solirubrobacterales bacterium | reverse complement strand
CTCACCTACGCCTGCCTGAGGAAGTTCGCGGCCGGCGAGGACGCGACCCGCGAGGTCACCCAGGCCAAGCTGTTGACCCAGCGGGCGATGTGCGACGTCGCCGACGAGGCGATCCAGATCCACGGCGGCTACGGCTACATGCGCGAGTACGGCGTCGAGCGCGCCTATCGCGACGCGAGGCTCGGCCCGATCGGCGGAGGCACCGACGAGGTGATGAAGGAGATCCTCGGCAAGCAGCTCGGCCTCTAGGCCGCTAAAACGTGGCGGTCACAACCCGGGGGGTCGACTCGTCACAGAAGTGCGATGAGTTGAGGGCTAAATAGGGGTCATCCCCTATTGAAGGCGCGGCCCGCAGTGTCCATCCTGCGGCCTCGCGTTCGTCATATAGGCGTCGATCCGTTCACACATAGGAGGGAACCTCGTGTCATCACTCACCCGCTGGGTCCTGGCCCACAAGCGAACCGTCGTCATCTCCTGGATTCTGCTGACGATCGCCGGGATCATGGCCGCCGGCCCCGCGAGCCGAGCGCTCAACCAGAAGTTCTCCGTGCCGAACAAGGAAGGCTGGGAGACGAACCAGGCAATCGCGGCGAAGTACAACGGCACCGGCGGGGACACCAACCCGCTTCTCCCCGTGGTCACGCTTCCCGACGGGGAGTCAATCGACTCACCGCAGGTGAAGAGCGACCTCGCGAAGCTCGATGCTGAGCTGGCGCACGCCCTCCCGGGCGCGCGGGTGGCGTCCTACGCCTCCACGGGCGACCCGGCCTTCGTCTCCGCCGACGGACACACGACCTTTGCGATCGTCTATCCGCGCCCGGATCCGAACTCGAGCTTCGGCGACAACCCGCAGGCGGCGAAGGACGCGAAGGCCGCAGTGGCCGGCACTACGGTGGGCGGGGCCCCGGTCCACGTCACCGGCTTCGATGCGCTCCAGCAGTCGACCGGCGGGGGCAACGGCCCGGGAGTCCTCCTCGAGGCCCTGCTCGGAGGACTGGGAGCGCTGATCGTGCTCGGCTTCGTCTTCGCCTCCTTCCTGGCGGTGGTGCCGATCATGATGGCGATCTCCTCGATCCTCACCACGTTCCTGCTGCTGCTCGGTCTGACCACGTTCACCGACGTATCGCCGATCGTGCAGTTCCTGGTCGCATTGGTCGGGCTGGGCGTGGCGATCGACTACTCGCTGCTGGTGGTCTCGCGTTGGCGCGAGGAGCGCGCGCACGGTGCATCCAGCGATGAGGCCGTACAGCGGGCGATGGAAACCGCGGGCCGCGCCGTGGTCTTCAGCGGGATCACCGTCGCGATCGGGCTGCTCGCGCTGATCGCGCTCCCGCTGCCCTTCCTGCGCTCGATGGGATACGGCGGGATGCTCATTCCCCTGGTCTCGACGCTGGTGGCGATCACGCTGCTGCCGGTGATCCTGGCGAAGGCCGGGCCGCGGCTCGACTGGCCGCACCGCCGCACCGACGACAAGGCGAGCCGCGCCTGGACCCGCTGGGCACAGGCCGTCTCGAAGCGACGGTGGCTGGCCGCCGGCGCCGGCATGGCGGTGATCCTCGCCCTGGCCCTGGCCGCGACCAACCTGCAGCTCGGAGCCTCCGACGCGAACACCATCGCGAAGCAGGGCGACGCCGAGCAGGGCCTGAAGGCCCTCGAGAACGCCGGCATCGGCGAGGGCTCACTCCTGCCCCACGAGATCCTGGCGAGTGGGAGCACGGCCCAGGCGCACAAGGTCGCACAGGACCTGAATGGGGTCACGGGCATCCACGGCGCGGTCGCTCCCAGCGGCCCGGAGTGGAACCGGGACGGAACCCACATCGTGGAGGCCATTCCGATCCCAGACAGCGGCACGAGTGCCGGACACGACACGCTCACCGCCGTTCGAGATACCGCCCACGCGGCGGGCCCGGATGTCCGGGTCGGCGGTGGTCCGGCCGCAAACCAGGACTTCATCGACGCCGTCTACGGCAGCTTCCCGTTGATGATCGCCCTGATCGCGATCACGACGTTCATCCTGCTGGCGCGGGCGTTCCGCTCGCTGCTGCTGCCGCTGAAGGCGATCATCCTCAACGTCCTCAGCGTCGCGGCGGCCTGGGGAGTGCTCGTGCTCGTCTGGCAGGACGGTTACGGCTCCGACGCGATCTGGGGCATCCAGGCGACAGGCTCGATCCAATCGTGGATGCCGCTGATCATCTTCGCCTTCCTGTTCGGTCTATCGATGGACTACGAGGTGTTCATCCTCTCCCGGATGAGGGAGGAGTACGACCGCACCGGCTCCACGGAGACCGCGGTGGTCCAGGGCATCGGCAGGACCGGGCGCCTGGTGACGAGCGCAGCCCTGATCCTGTTCCTGGCCTTCACCTCGATGGCCTCGGGTCCCGACACCAGCGTGAAGATGCTCGCGACCGGGTTGGCCGCGGGGATCCTGCTCGACGCCACGATCATCCGGGCGTTGATCGTGCCGGCGGTGATCTCGCTGATGGGCCGCTGGAACTGGTGGCTGCCGAGCTGGCCGGCACGGCTCCTCCGGGTTGAGCCGTCGCTCGCGCGGAGCGTGGCGGCCGGCGAAGCGGAGGGATGACCCTGAGTCTCTGAAACCGGTGGCGAGCGCTTTGGTGCCGCGCGCTAGTTTGGCCGCGTGAGGCGCGTCTTCATAGCGCTCGCCGCCGGTGTCGCCCTGGCGGACGCTTCGATCGTCACGCTGGGGCTGCCGTCGATCCTGGTCGAGCTCAACGCGACCGTCGACGGCGTGGCGCTGGTCCTCGGCGTCTACACCGCAGTGCTGGCGCTTGCGCTGCTGCCCGCCGCCTGGCTCTGCCGGCGCTATGGCGACGCGCACGTGGGCGCGGCAGGACTTGCCCTCTTCTGCGCGGCATCGCTGGGCTGCGGCGCGTCCGACTCGCTCCCGCTTCTGCTCGTTCTTCGCGGGATCCAGGCGCTGGGCGGCGCCGCCGGGCTGGTCGCCGCCTTCGAGCTCCTCGACGGCGGCAGGCCCGGCCCGGGACGGCGGATGTGGGTGGCGGCGTCGGTCTTCGGCATCGCCGTCGGCCCCGCGCTCGGCGGTGCCCTGACCCAGGCCTTCTCCTGGCGGGCGATCTTCCTCGCCCAGGCACCGATCGTGCTGCCGGGGATGCTGGTCGCGCTGCAGGTGGCGCGCGGCGAGATCGTGGTCCCCGCCGGCGACCACGGCCGCCTCTCCGCCCGCCTGCCCTTCCGCCCGGCGGCCGCGCTGGCGCTGCTCTCGGCATCGCTGACCGCGGTCATCTTCCTGGTCGTTCTGCTGCTGGTCTCGGGATGGAGCATCGAGCCACTCGCCGCAGCGCTGGCGGTGAGCGTCCTGCCGATCGCCGCCGTGCTCTCGTCGCGGCTGCCGGGCGACCCGCAGACGCGAGCCGTCGCCGGCTGCCTGCTGGTCGCGGGCGGTGTCGGCTGCCTGGCCCTGCTCCCGGCGGCCTCCGCCTGGTGGACGGTCGTGCCCCAGGTCCTGGCGGGAGCCGGCATGGGGATGGCGCTGCCGGCGCTCTCCGGGGAGCTGATGCCCGAGCGCACCCGTCACGACGTCGCGCGCCTGCTCGCCATTCGCCACGCGGGGATCGCGCTGGCGCTGGCGGCGCTCGCGCCCCTGATCTCGGCGAACCTCACCTCGACCATCGACTCCGCCCGCGAGCAGGGCACCGCCGCCGTCCTCGATGCGCGCCTTCCCCCCGAGGACAAGATCGCGATCGCGCCGGATCTCTTCGGGGGGCTGAACACCGACGACCCGCGCGGTGAGCTCCAGAAATCCATCGCGAGCGCCCGGTCCAATCTCGATCCGAGCCAGTCGGCCGAGCTGGACAGCCTGGGCCACCGGCTCGACGACGTCGTCACCGGGGCGGTTCGCTCCGCGTTCCGGACCACGTTCATAGTCACGGCGGCGCTGGCGCTGCTCGCAGCCCTGCTCCTGCTCTCCGCTGCCCTTGGAGCTGCCGTGGTGGCTCGGCGGGCGGTGGCTACGGCGGGGGCCGTCGCGATCGCGGCCGCAGCCGGATACGGCATCGCCTTTGGGGCGTCCAACCAGGAGACGGTGCCGATCCGCGACCCGTGCCGGCAACGCCAGCTGCCCGATACCGGCGGAATCAGCGGCCAGATCCAGGACGCCTCGCTGGCGGCGCTCGACCGGGCGGCCTGCAGCTTCGGATCCAGCAGGGAGGAGCTCCTGCTGGCCCTCTTCGACGACCGCCTCCAGCACCAGTTCGAGCAGGAGCACGGGGTCAACCCGCGCTCGGTCTTCTCCCTGGGCCCGGCGCTGCTCGGCCTCTGACTTCCCGTACGGTCCGCATGTGAGCGAGCGGCCGACCCGCCGGGAGATCGTCGAGGCCTTCACCCCGAACTCGCCGGGGCAAGGTCGTCCCGCATGGGATCGCCACCTACCGCTTTGGGTAAGAATCCCCGGGCTCTCACAAATGGGCCGCGCTGTCGCGGCCTCATCAAACGGGTTGCTCCTTGCCGAGCACCCTCGCATATACAGGAGGCAACGACTTGGGACTGCTTGACGGAAAGAGCGCGATCATCACCGGCTCTGCACGAGGCATCGGCCGCGCCACGGCCGAGCTCTTCGTTCGCGAGGGCGCCAAGGTGCTGATCAACGACCTCGACGGCGACGTCGCGGAACAGGCTGCGAAGGAGATCGACGGCGAGACCGCGGTCTTCGCCGGCGACCTCACCAAGCCGGGAACCCCGGACGAGCTGGTCAAGGCGGCGATCGACGCCTTCGGCCAGGTCGACGCCGTGGTCAACAACGCCGGGTACACCTGGGACGGCGTGGTCCACAAGATGACGGACGAGCAGTTCCAGGCGATGCTCGACATCCACACGGTCGTCCCCTTCCGGATGATCCGCGCCCTGGCGCCCAGCTGGCGGGAGGCCGCCAAGAAGGAGGCGGCCGCCGGCGAGGAGGTCTTCCGCAAGATCGTCAACGTCACCTCCGTCTCGGGCACCATGGGGAACGCCGGCCAGGCGAACTACTCGTCAGCCAAGGCCGGCGTCACCGGCCTGACGAAGACCATGGCCAAGGAGTGGGGTCAGTTCAAGATCAACAGCAACGCGGTCGCCTTCGGGTTCGTCGAGACCCGGCTCACCCAGGCGAAGGAAAAGGGCGAGACGATGCAGGCTGCCGGCGAGAGCACCGAAGAGGTCTCGCTCGGGATTCCGGAGCAGATGCGCCAGATGGCCCGGATGACGATCCCGCTCGGGCGACCGGCGGAGCCGTCGGATGCGGCGGGGCCGATCCTCTTCCTCTGCTCTCCCCTCTCCAATTTCGTCCACGGACAGGTGATCAACTGCACCGGCGGGCAGTTCGTCGGGATGTACTCCTAGTCCTTCCGGCGTTCCTCGGCGAGCGGCTCGCCGCCCTCGCCTGAGGCCCCTCCCGGGGGCCAAGCGCCGAACCAGTTGTCCCGCGCTCCATCGACCGTGATCACGCAGCCGGAGTAGAAGTCGCCGGCGGGGGAAGCGAGGAAGGCCATCAGCCAAGCCATCTCGTCCTCGGTACCCAGCCTCCCCATCGGCACAGTGCCGGCGACCCCCTCGACGATCGCCTTGGGGTACTTAGTGCGCAGCGTCTCGGTGTCGAACTGCCCGATGGCGACCGCGACGAGGCGAATCCCGAATCGCGCCCACTCCACCGAGAGCGTCCGCATCATGTTCTCCACGGCGGCTCTCGCCGCTCCGGTGTGGACCATCCCCGGGAACCCCATGTGCGGCGAGACGGTGATGCTGACCACCTTGCCCTCGCCTTGGGGAATGAAGGCCTTGGTCGCCGCGGCGTGGGTCATCTGCCAGGTGCCCTGCACGTTGAGATCGATCACGGTCCTGAAGCCCTTCGGGGTGATCGCCTCGGCGGGACTCAGGAACTGCCCGCCGGCGTTGTTCACCAGCAGGTCGATCCGGCCGTGGCGCTCCACCACGCCGTCCATGAAGCCGTCGACGGCCTCGTCGTCGCGGATGTCGAGCGCCTCGAACTCGGCCTTGCCACCCCGCCCCAAGACCTGGTCGACCATGCCCTCGAGGGGCTCGCTCCGGCGGCCACAGCCCACCACCGTGGCGCCCAGGGCGGTCAGCTCCAGAGCGGTCGCCTTGCCCAGGCCGGTGCCGGCCCCCGATACGACGCAGACCTTCCCGTCCAGCAATCCGGGCGCGAAGATTCGGGAGCTCGTCTCGGCCATGCCCGGCTGAGCATATGTGTCTAAGGGAACGAATCCGCCCACAACGGCGCACGCGCCGGAATTACGCTGGCTGGCGTGAAGGTGAACGCAGAGCCGACTCCGCTCGAGCAGCCACTACCCGGCGGGACCGAGGGAGCGGCGCTGATCGTGGAGCCGGTTCACACCGGCGAAGCCATCTGGCCGGCCTCTTTCTTCAACCGGAGCGGACGCGGCCCGATCGCCCGGCTGCGCGCCCTCGGAATCGGATCGAAGCCGGAGACATGGGAGAGGCGACCGGTGCCGGTGTACCTGGCGCGGCATCCCAGCGCGGGCAACATCCTGATCGACACCGGGCTGCACCCCTCGGTCGCCCGCGATCCCCGCGACAACCTCGGCAGGTTCTCCGGCCGCCACTACGAGGTCGAGGAGGGCAAGGACGTCATCTCGAAGCTCCGGGACCTCGGCCTGTCGGCTTCGGACATCGCAGTCGTCGTACTAACCCACCTGCACGAGGACCACGCGTCGGCGATCGAGTCCTTCCCCGATGCCCAGTTCGTGCTGAGCGCCACCGAATGGGAGGAGGCGACGACCGGGCGGTTCCCGCTGCTCCGCGGCTACCACCCCGCGCACTACGACTTCGCATTCGAATACGCGACCGTCGACTTCGACAGCGAGCTCGTGGAGTCGTACGGGCCCTTCGGGAGGACCTTTGACCTCTTCGGGGACGGCTCCGTGCGCCTGGCCTACACGCCGGGCCACAGCGCCGGGCACACCTCGGTGATCCTGCGGCTGCCGCGGCGCGATTTCGTCGTGGTCGGAGACGCCGCCTATGACTGGAAGCAGATGCAGGGAGAGTCCGAGCCGCTGATGATGGCCGACGAGCACAATTGGCGCCGCTCGCTGCATGAGCTACAGGCCTACAGGCGCACCTATCCGTACGCGCTCATGGTCCCGGGACACGACCCTGACTTCTGGGAGAAGCTCGAGCCCCGCTACGAGGAGTAGCGGCGCGCCGGACCCGTCTGAGGCGACGAGGCCGGAAGTCCCTCGCGCAGGCGCTTGAGGACGTCGCGGCGCCCGTTCTCCTCGAGATCGACGTACATCGCCCGGACGCGGTCGAAGATCTGATCGGCCACCTGCTGCTGCGCCTCGGGGTCGGGGTCCGCATTGACCGGGAAGGTGACCGGCTCGCCGTACTGGATGGTCACCTTCGGGAATCGCAGCCGCTTCCAGCCGCGTACGTGCGCGGAGCCGTGGATCGCCACCGGCACGACCGGCACGCCCGACTCCAAAGCGATCTTGCCGATCCCGCGCTTGGGCTCGCCGAGGTCGCCGCTCCGCGAGCGGCCGCCCTCGGCGTACATCAGCATCGTGCCGCCGAGCGCGAGGACGATGTTCGCGGTGATGAACGCCTCCTCGTCGTGGTGCCCGCGCCTGACCGGGAAGACCCCGCCGTGCTTGAAGATGTACTTGATCGCCGGGTTGGTGAAGAGCTGGGACTTGGCCATGAACTGAATCTTCCGCGGCAGGTACACGGCCGAGAAGAAGTGGTCCCACTGGCTGAAGTGGTTGGGTGCCAGGATCACCGGGCCTGTGGCGGGGACGTTCTCCACACCGATCGCCCGCGCCCGGTAGAAGAAGGTCGTCGGGATGGTGAGGATGATCCGCACGAGGTCGTAGATCCAGCCGACGCCCCGCCGCGCGCTGCGGTGGTACTGCTCGAACATCTCCGCGGGCCGCGGGTCCTTGTAGACCTGCGGCTTCATGTCCTTGGGGTTCACCTTGGGCATCTCTCCAACCTCAATAAAAAAGCCGTCAGAGACGGCGACACGTGTTGATTCCTACCCGTTCAGCATGCCCAGGTTACGCTCGCGACCAACCCCTGGCGCGGGCCAGCGCCTCCCTCCAGCGACCGATCAGCTCATCCCGCTCGGACTCCGGCATGGCGGGCTCATAGGTGGCGGCCTCGCGCCACATCTCCCGCACCTGATCCGCCGTCCAGAGGCCGGTGGCGATGCCGGCCAGATAGGCGGCGCCGAGGGCGGTCGTCTCGGCTATCTCCGGGACGATCACCGGGACGCCGAGGACGTCCGCCTGGAACTGCATCAGCCAGGAGTTGTCGACCGCCCCGCCGTCGGCCTTCAGGGAGGGCACGCTCTCTCCGGCGGCCGCCTCCTGGGCCCGCACGGCGTCGACGGTCTGGTAGGCGATCGCCTCGAGCGCCGCCCGCGCCAGGTGGGCCCTGCCCGACCCGCGCGTGAGGCCGACGATCGTCCCCCTCGCGTAGGGATCCCAGTGCGGCGACCCGAGGCCGGTGAGGGCGGGGACGAAGTAGACGTCGTCATTCGACTCCAGAGAGGCGGCGAGCGCCTCGGTCTCGCCCGCCTCGGAGATGATCCCGAGCCCGTCGCGCAGCCATTGCACCGCCGCGCCGGTGACGAAGACGGAGGCCTCCAGCGCATAGTCGACCTTGCCGCCCAGCCCCCAGGCGACCGTCGTGAGCAGCCCCTCCCCCGGCTCCGGAGCATCCATCCCGGTGTTGAGCAGGACGAAGCTGCCCGTGCCGTAGGTGTTCTTGGTCTCACCCGGGCGATGGCAGGCCTGCCCGAAGAGCGCCGCCTGCTGGTCGCCCGCGATCCCCGCAACGGGCACCTGCCCGCCGAAGATCGACGTCGTCCCGTAGATCTCGGACGAGGGCACGGGCTCGGGCAGCGACCTGGTGTCCACGCCCATCAGCTCGCAGAGCTCCTCGTCCCAGCTGAGCTCGCGGATGTCGAACAGCATCGTCCGCGAGGCGTTCGAGTAGTCGATCAGGTGGCGACCGGTGAGCTTGAAGACGAGCCAGGAGTCGATCGTGCCGAAGGCGACGTCATCGGGCAGGTCGGCGTTCTGAATCAGCCACTCGATCTTGGTCCCGGAGAAATACGGGTCGATCACCAGGCCGGTCCGATCGCGGATCAGACCCTCATGGCCCTGGTCCCGGAGCTCCTCGCAGCGCGCTGCCGTGCGGCGGTCCTGCCAGACGAGCGCGCGGTGCACGGGCTCGCCGCTGCTCGGGTCCCAGGCGACGACAGTCTCGCGCTGGTTCGTAACCCCGATCCCCTTCAGCTCCGAGGCCTGAACCGCGGCGTCGGCGAGGGCCCCGACGGCGACCCGGCGGGTGACCTCCCAGATCTCGGCGGCATCGTGCTCGACCCATCCCGGCCGCGGGAAGTGCTGTTCGAACTCACTGTACGAGCGGCCGCGCGGCTGTCCCTTCTCGTCGAAGACGATGCAGGTAGTCCCCGTGGTCCCCTGGTCGATGGCCAGGATCATCGGCCGGGACGCTATCCAGCGCGGCTCCGCGCCGCGCGCCGGATGTCGCGGAGCTGCCGGGCCCGGTGCAGGAAGGCCGGCGGGGTGCGACCCGTGACCCGGTGCGTGAGGGGCAGCTCGATCTCCTCGACGCGAAGCCCGGCCCGGAGCGCGTCGATCGTCATTCCCACCTCGAGACCCCAGCCGTCCGCGAAGGGGATCAGCTGACGGAGCGTGGAGATGCGCATCGCGCGCTGGCCTGAGAGAGGAGCGTGCAACCTGGCTCCGCAGAGTCGCTCCACCGCCTTGCGCGCGTAGCCGAGCGTGAATCCAAAGCCACCTCCCTGCCCAAAACGGGTTGCCCCGTCGGGCACCGTCGCATCGGCGAAGCGCCCGATCGCCAGATCGCACCGGCCGGCCTCCACCGCGTCGACGAGGGCCACCAGCTCACCAGCGCTGCCACCGAGGTCCGCGTCGCAGAGCAGCGCGACCGCGTCGTCGTCGAACTCGTCGACGGCCGCTTCCGCCGCGGCCGTGACGTTGCCCCCCTTGCCGCGCGCGCGGCACCTGCTCACCAGCCAGGCGCCGTGGGCC
>JAWVFG010000002.1:0-9541 GCA_033856335.1 Solirubrobacterales bacterium | reverse complement strand
TGCAGCGTGCCGCTGTAGATGACGCCAGTCGCGTCGGGGGCGAAGCCCGTGCAGCTCGGAAACGTCGAGGTCGTCTGCGTGCCCTGCGTGACGGTCAGGTCGATGTAGGTGGCCAGTGGACCCGGGCTGTCCGGCCCGTATATGCGGACGGTGGCCGGCAGGGAGCCCGTGTAGGTGGTCTTGATGCACCTGCTCGTCAGATCCCCCGGACGCTGCCCGGTGACGTTGTAGAGCGCGGCTCCGGCGTCGTTGTCGGTGAAGGAGACGGTGCCGCTGCTGATCTCGTTGCCGGGGTTCTGCGTCGTGGCTGTGAACAGCCCATAGACGCCGAGCGCGGCGAAGCCACCCAGCACCCCCACTACGAGCGCGGAGAGGAGAACCTTCTGTCTCTTCCTCATGTTTGCCATTTGGTTGTCGGGGATCGCGCGTCTGACCCTGGCCTGTCGCCAGGGGCCAGCCGCTCCCTAGAAGTGGCATCGGTCATTTGGATGAGGCGGCGGATACCACCGATCGGTGAGATCCCCGTTCCCGCCTCCCACCGGTGTGCTAAACCCCGCGATGCCATGCGGGTAGTCCTCGTTGAAGCTCACGACGCCCTGAGTGGCGGGCTGGAAGTGCTGCTCGAGCGGCATGGCATCGAGACGGTTGGCACCGCATCAGCGGTGGCCGGCACCGTCGACGGCTTCTCCGGCCTCAATCCCGACGTCGCCGTGGTCGGCATCGAACTCACGGATGGGAACGGATTGGACTTGGTGCGAGACCTTCGGGTCGAGCGCCCGGAGATCGCCGTCCTCGTCTATACGGGCGTTGAGGACGTTGCGATCCTGGCCGATGCGCTGACGAGCGGCGCCCGGGGATTCGTCCTCAAGCTCGGGGACATCGACCAACTGGTGCACGCGATCCGCCGCGTGGCCGCTGGGGGACGCTACGTCGATCCGCGAATCAGGGTCCTGCTCGACGCCGACGTCGACGGAGAGCCGCTCCTTCTGACCAAGCGGGAGCGGCAGGTCTTCGACCTTCTAGCTCAGGGCCTGACAGGCGAGGAGATCGCCCTACGCCTGACGATCTCCAGCGAGACCGTTCGCACCCACATCCGCAACGCGATGGAGAAGCTGGACGCACGCACAAGGACTGGAGCCGTGGTCCAGGCGCTGAAGACGCACGAGATCGAGCCCTGAGGCCACCGGACGCGCCGGAGGTTCGGTCCGCGATGAGTGACGGCGACTAGTCGGGTCTCATACTTCAGCGATGGCCTTCGTACCCCCAGCCCGGCACCTGTTGCGCGCCAAGGACCTCGCCGACGCGCGCTACTTCGAGCGTCTGGACGTCGACGACATGGCCGCGGCGGCCGGACTCTCCCGCGCGCACTTCAGCCGTGAGTTCCGCCGCACCTTCGGGGAGTCGCCGCACGCCTATCTCCTCAGCCGGCGCCTGGAGCGCGCGGCAGCGCTGCTGAGAACGACCGACCGCTCGGTCGCCGACGTCTGCATGTCGGTGGGCCTGCAGAGCGTCGGCTCGTTCACCACCAGCTTCACGCGCACCTACGGCGTCTCGCCGAACACCTACCGAGCGAAGTTCCCGCCCGCTGCCAGTCACGCGCTCGTCCCGACCTGTGTCCTCCGCTTCTACGGTCGCCCCAAGACAGCACGTTTCGAGAAGACAGCCGCGCGACCCGCGGCTAGCTTGGCGACCGACCGCTGAATCAACACTGGAGGACCAATGATCAAGATTTCCAACGCACAGCTGTGGGTGCACGACCAGGACGAGGCACTCGCCTTCTGGACCGAGAAGGTGGGCATGGAGGTCCGCGCCGACGCGACCCTCCCAGAGCTCAACTTCCGCTGGCTCTCGGTTGGGCCCCCCGGGCAGGTGGACATCTCGATCGCGCTGATGGCGATCCCCGGGCCGCCGGTGATGGACGAGAAGACCGGCAAGCAGGTCGAGGAGCTGATGTCGAAGGGCTTCGCCGGGACGATCTTCCTCGCGACCGACGACATCAAGGCGAGCTACGAGGAGCTCAAGGGCCGCGGCGTGGAGTTCACCGAGGAGCCCTCAGAGCGACCGTACGGGATCGACTCCGCCTTTCGCGATCCGTCGGGGAACTCGATCCGACTGGCTCAGCTGAGCGACGTCCCGGCAGCCTGACCTCTAGGGCCGCGGCAACAGCCTGATCTCCCGACCGGCGCTCAGCGCGCCGATCAGATCGAGTGCCTGCTGCTCGGTGACCGCCAGCGTCGCCGACCATGACTCTCCGGGCCCGCCCGGGCTCTGCAGTGCCAGCAGCCGGACCGCGGTTGCGGCGATGTGGGCCCGGGCGGAGCGCCCCAGTCCCGCCTGACGCGAGACGACGACGTCCACGTGGCTCCCCTCCGGCGCCGCTCCGCCGACGGTGAGCGCCTGCGCCCCGGCGACGGCCACCTCCACCGGCCTGAGGCCCTGCCCCACGCCCGGAGCACGCGGCGCGTCGGGTTTGGGCACGGCCAGCTGGGCGCCGAGCACATAGGAGCCGGCGGGGATCGTGGCGCCCGGGGCGCGGCCCATGGCGTCGGCAGGCCGAACGAGCGCGCCGGGCGGGACGAAGCTCGCCGGGACGCGCCGGACCACGAGCGCCGCTCCGGCCCGCTCGACCCCGATCGGCTCTCCCGCCGGCAGCTCGGCGGTGGCCACCACAACCGGGCGCAGCGGCCCGTAGCGAGCCTCGACGCGGGAGCGATAGCGCCCCGCCACCGTCGCGGCGAGCGCCGCGCAGACGAGCGCTGCGATCAGGAAGACGAGCGCGCGGGTCCGGCGGCTCACGCCGCCAGGGCGTAACCGGGCTCGGCCAGGGGAAGCTCCAGCGCCGCCACGCAGCCGCGGCCGGTCTGACAGAGGGCGAAGCGGCCCCGGTGGGCGCTCGCCACCTCCGAGACGACCTGGGTGCCATGCCCGCGCCTCGGGTCGTGAGCGCCGGAGGGTGCATGCTGGCCGGCGCCGTTTGCGATCGTGATCCGGATGCGACCGGCGACCCGGGCTCCGGTCACCACTACCGGAGGCCCACCGTGCTCCAGCGCGTTCGCGACCAGGTTGTCGAGCGCCTGTGCCAGGCGCGCCGGGTCCCCCTCGATCGGCGCCGGGCCGGCATCCCAGTAGACCCGGATGCCACCGGCTCGCGCTGCTGCCGAGCGCCAGCGCTCCAGACAGGCGAACACGATCTCACGGCAGGAGAACCGTCGCTCGGGCCGGCAGGGCACGCCACCGTTGAGGGCCCCGTCCAGATCCTGGAGCGCGCTCGCGGCCACCTCGAGCAGGCCTCGCCGGCTGGCCGCCGGCGGAGACGCGGCCGGCTGGCCGGAGCCATCCTCCAGCAGGACGAGGGCCTGAAGCGGGCGGCGGAGCTCGTGCAGCGCCTGGTTGAGCGCGCGCTTGTGCGCTGGGGTGATCACCCGTCCAGCAGCCTGTAGCCGACCCCCCAGCAGTTGAAGACGTACCGCGCTCCCTCCGGGTCGAGCTTGCGCCGCAGCCTGCTGGCATGAGAGTCGAGCGTCCGGGTCCGGCCCTTCGACCGGAAGCCCCAGACATCGCGGAGGAGCTCGTCCTTGGTGAAGACCCGGCGCGGCTCAGCGGCGAGGGCCCGCAGCAGCGCGAACTCCTTGTTCGCGAGCTCCACTTGGCGCTCGCCCACCGCGACGCGGCGCGTGACGGGATCGACGCTCAGGTCCCCGATCCGGATCGGGCCGCGACGCGCCCCGGCCCTCCGACGCAAGACCGCGGCGACCCGGGCGAGCAGCTCCGGGTAGTGGAAGGGCTTCGCCAGATAGTCGTCCGCGCCCGCCTCGAAACCGCGCAGCCGGTCGGCCTCGCTGGCGCGGCCGGAGAGCACCAGCACCGGCAGGTCGGGATCGAAGCGCTCGCCCGCCGCGCGAATCTCGCGCAGCACGTCGATCCCCGATGCGTCGGGCAGCCCTAGGTCGAGCAGCATCAGGTCCGGTTGGTTGTAGCCACAGAGACGCAGCGCATCCGAGGCGCTGGGCGCCGGCAGGGCGCGGTAGCGGTCGGCGGTCAGGTGATCGCAGAGGAGCTCGCGAGTCGGATCATCGTCCTCGCAGACCACCACTGTCGCCAGCTCTTCAACGTTGGGAAGCACGCCCCCTTAAGCCGGGCGTGAATCACACTCTCCCCCGCTGAACCCGTACTCAGACGGGGAGCCTCTTAGCCTTCTTGATGCACTTCGCGCGCTTGGGGCCCTTCGGGAACTTCTTCTTGCAGTGCTTCTTGGCCGCCGCGCGCTGGCCGGTCGGCGCAGAGGCAGGCGGTGGGTGGCACGAGGACGTATCCGGGTCCTGGGTCTCGTCGCCGAGGCCGTCTCCGTCACAGTCGGGCTCCAAGGCGGCGGAGACGTCGAATTGAGTGTCCGCGGATGCGCTGTCGATATACGTGCTGGTATCACCCGGCGGCGCATCTGTACTCAAGAGCGAGTGGTACCCATAGCCGGCCGTCGTTCGGGACAGATATCCGTTCGATGCGTCGTTGTAGAGCCCGAGGAAGTCGCCTGCATGAACCGGGATCTTCACGTTATAGGTGTTGAGCACGTTTAGGACCGGGTTCTTGAGGGCGCTCTCGCCGACGATGGTGAAGTCGTTGCCGCCAGCAGAGCGAGCGACCTTGAGCTTGATGGCGAGCGCGTGTGTGCTGTCCGCCTGGTAACTCCATGAGGTGATGACACCCGAGGTCGGTGCGCTGTACTGCCCCGCCGGCGTAACGGACTGCAGGTAGGTGCCCGCCCCGTAGCCGTCCACGGGCACGAAGGTCGCGCCGATCTGGGTCGAGGCGAGCGCAGATGAAACCGATGAGAGGCTGACCAGGCCGGCACTGATTGCCAGGAGCGCGACAGCGCCCCGCAGGCGGCGGTGGGCCGGGCGAGAAGTGCCGGTCATAGCTCCCTTCCGTTGTCGCGGCCCCCCGCGCGAGAAACACAATCTTCGGACTCGACCGACACTAACGCGTTTGAGGAAGCCGTGGGATTCTCGATGGACGCTTTAGAGGCGCAGCGACCGCTCTCCAGCTTGTGCCCCACAATTGCCGGTTATGGAGTCGGCGACCCTCAAGGGGAGTGCAGCTCGAGCACGGCCATCGCGCTCGGGCAGCGTATGACCCGACACGGCGGGACTGATCGTCGGAGATCGACCACGCGCCCCTCGGCGTCGAGGAAGATCACGTCGAGCCGGAACCGCATCCCGAACGTGTGGACGCTGCGGCAGCGCGGCAGCAGCAGCCCGGCGCCGGCGCGCTCCCGCCGCAGCAGAGCCAGGCCGAGCAGGCGGCTGAGCCGGGTCGTCGCGACAGGGACCTCGAAGCCGAGCAGCTCCGTGCCCTCGAGCCCTCGAAAGCGGATCGGCGTCTCCACCCCCACATAAGCAGCGGGCCCCATGGAGTAGGCGGCACAGCCGGCTGAGCGGGATCGCTAGTTTCACGGGGTGGCCGAATCGGGCGATCCAGGGACGCTTTACGACTGGGCCGGGGGCAGCGAGGCACTCGGGCGCCTGATCGATGCCTTCTACGACCGGGTGGAGGGCGACAAGCTGATCTCCCCGCTTTTCCCCGGAGGCGTGAGCGGGGAGCATCGCCACAACGTGACGCTCTGGTGGTGCGAGGTCTTCGGCGGCCCCGCCGAGTACACGGAGACGCTGGGCGGCTACCACAGGATGGTGGGCAAGCACCGCGACCTCGCCATCACCCCAGAGCAGCGCCTGCGGTTCGCCACACTGATGAGCATGGCCGCGGACGACGCCGCCCTTCCCAACGACCCCGAGTTCCGATCCGCCTTCATAGCGTACGTCGAGTGGGGAACGCGGCTCGCCTTCCACAACTCGCAGCCCGGCGCCGAGGACATCCCCGAGGAGGCCCCGACGCCGAGGTGGGGCTGGGGCGAGGCCCCGCCATATCAGCCATGACCGGGATCGGCAAAGGCCCGGACGGCAAACCACGCTGCTGGTGGTCCCTCGGGACCCCCGACTACCTCGACTACCACGACTCCGAATGGGGGCGGCCGCTGCATGGCGAGACCAAGCTCTATGAGCGCCTGACGCTCGAGGCATTCCAGTCGGGGCTCTCCTGGCTGACCATCCTGCGGAAGCGGGAGAACTTCCGGAGCGCGTTCGACGGCTTCGACATCGAGCGGGTCGCCGAGTACGGCGACAAGGACGTGGCCCGCCTGCTCTCCGATCAGGGCATCGTCCGGAATCGCAAGAAGGTCGAGGCGGCGATCACCAACGCGCGCGCCGCACGCGAGCTGCACGCCGCCGGCGAGACACTCGACGAGCTGGTCTGGAGCTTCGCGCCGGACCCCGACGCGCGGCCGGCGCCGAAGACAGGCGCCGAGATCGAATCGATCACCCCGGAGTCGACCGCGATGGCGAAGGAGCTCAAGCGCCGCGGCTTCGTCTTCGTCGGCCCGACCACCGCCTACGCCACGATGCAGGCCGCCGGGCTCGTGAACGACCACCTGGTCGGGTGCGCTTTTCGCTAGCAAACGTCGACGCCAACCCTGGGTTCCCTTTTGCTGCAACCGGCCGTTCAGGAAGGCCCAAAGAGTGGCGACGGCAACGCTCATGCGCCAAGATGCTCCAACGCCGTGGACGAGACCGCACGCAGAGGAAATTACGAATCGGGCGCCGACTACGTGCTCGAGTACGGGGAGCTCAGGTTCTCCTTCAACGAGCGGGACTTCGCCCAGCGCGTTGAGCAGGCCGCGGTCAAGCTCGACTTCGTCCGGCAGGGCCTCGACGAGCACGAGCTGGAGGACCTGCTCGAGCTGGCGGTGAACGGCGAGATCCGGGAGCCCTGCTCCCCCCTCGGCGGCCACGTCAACGAGAACTGGGACGAGCTCGTCGGGCCGTCCAACAAGAGCCTCGTCCACTGGCTTCGCCGCCTCGTCTTCCGCGGCGCCTGGCTCGACCAGCGCGTCAAGGAGGGTGAGCTCGACATCGTCTTCGACGAGTCGACCCAGACCTTCGGGTACGTCCAGCCGGACCGCGACTCAGAGCTGATCGAGCTCTCCGCGGAGCCGTCCTGGGGCGCGGTCGCCTACGGCGGCCGCGACCGCGCCTAGCTGCCTACGCCGGCAGCCTGTTCGCCCGCTGCTTGCAGTGCCGGCGGGCCCGGCCGCGCCTGTGCTTGCACTTCTTCTGCGCCGCGGCGCGCTGCCCTGTGGGCCCGGAAGTCGCCGACCCGCTCACGCCGCCTGAACCGGCTCCGGGATTGGGAGTGGGGACGGTCTCGGCGGCGGCAGTGTTCGCAAGTGGCTGGTAGTCGCGGCACGGCTCGCCGCGCAGGCCTGGACATGGTGGAAGGGCAGTCGTCGCGCTCACTCCCGGCACCGCCGGCAGGATGAGGCGGGATGGCGTCTTTCGGCCATAGCCGATCGCAACCTGCGCCTGCCCGGCTGGCTGCGTCTCGCCGAAGGACCAGATGGGCTGGTCGCCGTTGGGCGCGGAGATCTTCACACGGATGCGCGAGCCGGCGCGATACACGTGCCCCTCGTAGTAGAGGGGGATCGTGACCTCCACGAACTTGTTGGGAGGCAGCGGCGAGACGTCCTGCGCGCGGAGGCTGAGGACGGGCTCGAGGGGCGTGCTCTTGGCGGCATCGAGCTTGCGCTCGTTGCCGCGCACCCAGCCGTTCTGCACGAACGTCTCCTTGCCGTCCGGCCGGACCTCGCTGATCGTCGCCTGCAGGTCGACGTTCGGGGTCGATGAGCGAACCCAGACGTCCACAGCACCGGCGCCCACCACTGCCGCGTCGCTGCTCAGCGGCGGGGTCACATAGGAAACGGCGGTGCCGCTGGGATCCTGGGCCCACTGGTAGTTCGGCGTCGCGGTCCACAGGCCGCCCGGGCCAGAGGCCGTGTCGCCGGTGAAGTCGGTCAGCGGCCGGGCATGGGCGTCCCAGGTGAAGGCGTCCGCCGCGGTGCCCTGTCCGGGCTGGTTGGCGAGGGCGCCGTGGGGCGCGAGATACCAGGAGCGAGCCGTGGTGCCGGGGATCGGGAAGCTCGAGAACGACTGCTCGAAGCCCGGGTAGGGCCAGCCCGGATTTGAATTGCCCGCGCCGTTGTCGAACATGACGCGGATGGGCTTCTGCGCCTCGAACGCCGCCTTCGCGAGGTCATAGGTCGGCTGTTGCTGGATCGGGTCGGGTGGCAGGGTCATCGCCCCGTTGATTCCGAAAATCGCCTGGAACGCCACCGGCGCACTGGCCTGGACTAACGCCGATTTGGTGATCGGCGCCTCCTTCGCGACGTAGAGCTCCAAGAAGTCGTATAAGCGGTTGTAGGTCTCGGGATCCAGCGAGTCGACGTGCGTGCCGTTCGTATACGTGAACCACTTCTTGTCCGTGCCGGTCATGTGCTCGGCGAGCGTCGGGCAGTGCCCGCCTGTCTGCTCGTCGGTGAACTGGCAGGCCATGAAGACCGGCACGTTGATCTTGTTGACGAACGTGATCGGGGACAGCGGGTCGGCGACCGCCGGCACGTAGTGGTCGTTCGCGCGGATCTTGCCGAGCAGGTCTGCCGCCTCCGGGTGCAGCGCCTGGTTGGCGGCACAGGTCTGGTCACCCTGCTGGATCCGCTGGTAGGCCCAGGGCTGCCCGCTGTCGGGACCGGCCGGCATGGCGTCGTGCTGGCGCTCCTCGGCCCAGGCGACGGCGAATCCCGTGTTGAGGATGCCGCCCGGGTAGAGAGTCGTCTGCGTCTGGTCGATCACCGATAGCGGCGCGATCGCGGCCAGGCTGGGCGGCTGGGTCTGGGCGGTGAACAGCTGGCTGATGCCGCCGTAGGAGATGCCCAGCATCCCGACCTTGTTGTGGGCGACCCACGGCTGGCGGGCGACCGTCTCGGTGATGTCGTAGCCGTCGAGGCTCTGCAGCGGCTCGAAGAAGTCAAACGCCCCGCCCGAGCAGCCCGTGCCGCGCATGTTGACGTCGACGACCGTGAACCCCATCAGGTTGGCGAGGGCCGCAATGCCGCTCTGCGGTCCGGCCGGGTCCGCGTAGCCGTAGCCGGAGTACTCGATCAGGGTTGGAGACGGCACACTGTCGCCGGCCGGGTTGTGTGGAGGGTCGACGCCCTGGGTGTTGGCGATGTCCGTCGGCGGATGCACCGAGTACGCGAGCTTGGTGCCGTCGCGGGTGCTCATGTAGCCGTAGCCATCCGACGGGACGGTCTGGTTGTAGACGTCGGTCGAGGGCGGCGCCGACTGGGTCGTCAGGACCGTCAGCGGCCCCGAGGTCTCGTTGGTCGTGTCGAGCCGCACCTGGTATCCGTCGCCCGGCGTCACATTGCGGAACAGGATCCCGCCCAGGTCGTTGGCCGCCCTGGTGACGACCACCTGGCCGGCGGAGTCGAGCAGCGACGTCTGGGCGCCCGCGGGCAGGCCCGTCGCGTACACCTGCTCCACGCTCCCGTGCGCGCTGAACGACGGCTCGGCGGCAGCGGCGCCGCTGGCGAAGACGAGCGCCAGGGCGACCATCGCGATCGATATACCAACTTTTCGCAGCACGGAGGGGACTT
>JAWVFG010000001.1:0-11987 GCA_033856335.1 Solirubrobacterales bacterium | reverse complement strand
AGGCCGCGCTCCATCGCCTGGCGGTGGCTGATCTCGGGGAGGAAGCTCGCATTGGGGTCGACGGACGGGTCCGCGTCGTAGACGCCCTCCACCCCGTTCTTGGCCATCAGGATCGCCTCGGCGTGGATCTCCAGGGCCCTCAGGGCGGCAGCGGTGTCGGTGGTGAAGAACGGGTTGCCGGTGCCGGCGGCGAAGATCACCGCGCGGCCCTTCTCCAGGTGGCGGATGGCGCGGCGGCGGATGTACGGCTCCGCGACCTCGGTGACTGCCATCGCGGAGAGGACACGCGTGTCCACGTCCTCCTTCTCGAAGGCGTCCTGCAGCGTCAGGGCGTTGAGAACGGTCGCCAGCATGCCCATGTAGTCGGCGGTGGCCCGGTCCATCCCCTCGGCGGCGCCCTCGAGGCCGCGGTAGATGTTGCCGGCGCCGACGACGATGGCGACGTCGACGTCCCGGGCCCGCACCTCGCGCACCTGACGGGCGATCCGCTCGATCTGAGCGGGATCGGTGCCGTATTCCAGGGAGCCCATCAGGGCCTCCCCGGAGAGCTTCAGCAGGATTCGCTTGAACCGAGCCGAGGCCAAGCCGTCCTACTCCTGCCCCACCTCGAAGCGCGAGAAGCGCGCGACGCGGACGTTCTCGCCGGTCTTGGCGGCCACCTCGGTCTGCAGGTCCTCGATCGTCTTGCCCTCGTAGCGCTCCTCGTTGAAGTGCTTCTGGTCGAGCAGGACGAGCTCGGAGGCCCACTTCCGGAGCTGGCCCTCGACGATCTTCTCGACCACGTCGTCGGGCTTGCCGTCGGCCTTCGCCTTCTCCTCCAGGATCCGCCGCTCGTTGGCGACGTCCTCCTCCGGGACGTCCTCGAAGGTGACGTGCTCGGGGTTCATGGCCGTGACGTGGATCGCGACCTGGCGGGCGAATTCCTTGAAGTCCTCGTTGCGGGCCACGAAGTCGGTCTCGCACTGAACCTCCACGAGGGCGCCCTTGCGGCCGTCCGCGTGAATGTAGGAGGCCACGGTCCCCTCCTCGGTGCCCCGGCTGCTTCGCTTGGCCGCCGAGGCCTGCCCCTTCTTGCGGAGGATCTCGATCGCCTTCTTCTCGTCTCCTTCAGCCTCCTCGAGCGCGTTCTTGACGTCCACGATGGGTGCGCCCGTGCGCTCTCGAAGGGCCTTCACGTCCGCAGCCGTCACGGGCATCAGGAGTCACCCCCGCTCTGCGTCGGGGCGGGTTCGGGCTCCTCCGTCGGCTGGGGCTGAGGGACCTCGATTGCCGCCTCGCGGTTGGCCTCGGCGTCGGATCCCTGGGCGTTATGGGGCTTCGCCGCCGCCTGCTGCGGCTGGGGGATCTCCTCGGCCGCCTCGCGGTTGGCCTCTGTCTGCTTCGCCGCCGCCTGCTGCTTGGCATCCGCCTCGGCCTTGGCCTTCGCCTCAGCTTCGGCCTTTGCCTTCTCCTCGGCCTCCTGCTTGGCCTTCTCCTCGGCCTCGCGGCGCTTGCGCTCTTCCTCCTCGCGGCGCTTTCGCTCCTCTTCCTCGGCCCGGCGCTTCTCCTCCGCGGCGCGCCACGCTGCGGCGGCGCCCTCGATCGACTCGCCCAGCGCGCCGATGATCAGCTCGCAGGAGCGGATGGCGTCGTCGTTGCCGGGGATCACGTACTGGACCGGCCTCGGGTCGCAGTTGGAGTCGACCAGCCCGATGATGGGGATCTCGAGGCGCTCGGCCTCGCGCAGCGCGATCTCCTCGGTCTTCAGGTCGACCATCACCACCGCGTCCGGGATTCGCTCCATGTCAGCGACGCCGCCGAGGTTGTACTCGAGCTTGCGCAGCTCCGCCTCCATCGACATCCGCTCCTTGGTGGGCAGCAGGTCGAGCCGGCCACCCTCCTTCAGCTCGCGCAGCTCGTGCAGCCGCTTGATCCGCTGGCGGATCGTGTGGAAGTTGGTGAGCAGCCCGCCGAGCCAGCGCCGGTTCACGTATGGCATGCCGCAGCGCTCGGCCCAGTTCTGGATCGAATCGCGTGCCTGCTTCTTGGTCCCCACGAAGAGGATCACTCCGCCCTTCGCGGCGACCTCGGTCGCGAACGCGGTTGCCTGCTTCAGCAGCTCCTCCGTCTGGAGGAGATCGATGATGTGGATCCCTTCCCGCTCTCCGAAGATGAAGCGGCGCATGCGCGGGTTCCAGCGCCGGGTCTGGTGGCCGAAATGAACCCCGGCCTCCAGCAGCTCCTTGATGCCTACGTCGGCCATCTGATCTTCCTATCGCTTGATTTGTTTGAGGGGGCTCCGCAGGCGTAGCCGAGGAGCCACCCGATGCATGTTGGCCCCGTCGCGGCTGCGGGAACCCGGCTTGACCGGGCAGCGTCCCGTTGCCTCTCGGCGGGGGTTGGGTGCTGAGTCCGCGCGATTGTAGGCCCTGTGCGGATCGGTGCTGCTCAGGAGAGCTCGTCGAGGCCCTGCGTGACCCAGGCCCTGAGATCGCCCGATCCGGCGAAGGGGGCGCCATCGGCTTCGGCGTGGGCCAGTACCTCGTCAGCTTTGGCACCGGATCGGAGCCCGGCATAGAGGTAAACCGCGGCGGACGAGCGAGGGCCCGCACGGCACGTCACCAGTGTCGGCCTGGGCAGCTGGTCCAGCGCGGCGACGTGCTGCCGAGCCAGATCCATGTCGAGCACCCGCGGCGGGTCGGAGACGATGTTGACCGACTCCGGCACGGCCGCCTCGACGCTGGCGTAGGACATCCCTCCGTCCATCTCAGCGAACTCCTCGCCGCACAGATACAGCCAGGACGCGGCGTTCGCCTCCCGCGCGAACTCTGCGGGATCCGAGATGGGCTCTCGGTTGAACTTCAGGTCTGCCGGGCTCTCGAAGGCGGCCATCACCACCAGGCTACGCCCCTGATGCCTCAGCGAGGGCGACCCGCAGGTCTGCCGGCAGCTTTGAGGTGAACTCCATCGTCTCGCCGGAGCGCGGATGGACGAAGCTGAGGCGCGAGGCGTGCAGGAACTGGCGCTCGAGGCCGTGGCGCCCGCGTGAGCCGTACTCCGGGTCGCCCGCCACGGGGTGGCCTATGGAGGCGAAGTGCACTCGGATCTGGTGCGTGCGGCCGGTCTCCAGGCGGGCGTGGACGAGGGTGTCGTTCGGCAGCGTCTCGATCACCTCGAAGTGGGTGCGCGCCGCGCGCGAGCCCGCACCCTTGACCGCTCTCTTCGTGCGCTGGCGGCGGTGGCGCCCGAGCGGTGCGTCGATCGTCCCGGTGCGGCTCCCGAGATGCCCCTCGACCAGGGCCGTGTACTCGCGCAGGACCTCGCGCGCCTTCACCTGGCGAGCAAGCGCCCGGTGCGACTCGTCGTTGCGCGCCACCAGCATCAGGCCGGAGGTGCCCTTGTCGAGGCGGTGGACGATTCCCGGCCTGCCGCCCTCACCTCCGCCCGCGATTCCCTCCATCAGGTCGACCAGCGTCTTCCCCTTGTGCGACGGCGCCGAGTGGACGACCAGGCCGGCGGGCTTCTCGATTACGGCCAGGTCCTCGTCGAGATGGACGATCAGCCGCTCCGCCTCGGGCTTCACGATCCTCTCCGCCGCCGATCCGAGCGCTCGACGTCGAACAGCAGGAGCAGGACGCCGACGACGATCGCGACGTCCGCCAGGTTGAAGGTGGGCCAGAGCGGCAGGTCGATGAAATCGGTGACGGCTCCCTCGCGGACCCGATCGGCCAGGTTCCCGAGCGCCCCGCCGAGGAGAAGCGCGGCGGGCAGCCAGACCAGCCACCCGCCCCGCCCCCTGGTTGCGAGGAAGACGAGAAAGCCGACCAGCAGGGCGATCGTCGCGGCGATCAAGACAGCCGAGATGTCGCCGCCGAGGCCGAAGGCGACGCCCTGATTGCGCACGTTCTCGAAGGCGAGGAACGGCAGAACCTCGACACGGTCGCCTCGAGAGACGAGCGAGGTCGCAAGCGCCTTGGTGCCCTGGTCGATCGCCACCACCGCGCCGCAGGCCGCCAGCGCCGGGACGATCAACGCGAGGGCGCGGTGAGGCGGAGCCGAGGCGCGACCCGTTTGGTCGAGTCGCCTCAACCGTGGATCAGCGATACGACCACGCGCCAGACGATGCTGAGGATGATGATCGCGAGGATCGGGCTGATGTCGATCGCCATGCCGCCGCCGCCCAGAGGCGGGATCACGCGCCTGAAGATGTTCAGATAGGGGTCGACCACCTGATGGATGAAGTCGACGCTCGCCCGCAGCCACGGGTAGTACGGCATCCGGGGGATCCAGGACAGCAGGATCCGGATGAAGATCAGGATGAAGTAGACGAGGAAGAGCGCGCTGACGTAGTTGGCCACGTCGACCCGCGTGATCGCCAGCAGGAGGGTCATTCCCGCACCTTCTCGAGGGAGGCGTCGACCGCCGCCTGGAGCGTCTCGTGGATGTTGCGCTCCTCGAGCGCGTTGAGGCCGGCCTCCGTCATTCCTCCTGGGGAGGCGACCGCCCGCTTCAGCGCGGCCGGCTCGTGCAGCTCGAGCAGCCCTCCGGTGGCACTCATCGCCCGCGAGACCATCCGCATCGCCTGGTCCTCGCTCAGGCCCTCCTTGACTCCCGCCTCGACCAGCACCTCCGCCATCAGGGCGAGATAGCCGGGCGAGGAGCCCATGATCGCGGTGGCGGCGTCGATCAGATTCTCATCGAGTTCGATCACGTCCCCGAGCAGTGCGAGCAGCTGCTCGATTCGCCCGCGCTCACTCTCACCGACCCGCTCCCCATAGACCACGCAGAGAACAGCCTGCCGGAGCTGCGCTCCCAGGTTGGGCATGACGCGCACGAGATCGATGCCCGGCAGCGCCTCGTGCAGGGCCTTGAGCGGGGTACCCGCGAGAATCGACAACACGGGGGTACCCGACTGAACGAGATCCGGTGCGACCTCATCCAGGACGTTCGGCTTCACGGCGAGCACGACCAAGTCGGAGCCGTCCGCGACAGCGAGGTTGCCCTCCACCGCCTCACCGCCGACCTCCTTCGCCAGCGCAGTGGCCTTGGCGCGGTCCGCGTCCGCGAACAGCATCGCCTCGGGGGCGGTGGGCTCGTCCCGCGCAGCGGACCAGCCTCGAGCGAGACCGCCCGCCATGTTCCCGGAACCCACGAAGCCGACCTTCATGGACGGGGACTCTATTCGGAGGGATTCACATCAACCTCTAAGGCGAGCCACAGCTTGCGCTGAGGTTCGGCTGGTTCCCTGGAGGAATGGCAGAGCACAGAGCGCGGATCGCGACACAACCCGTTGTGATTCTGCGCCGAGGCGGCCGGGTGGCGGTCGCCGCAGCCACGATCGCGCTTGCCGGCACCGTGGCCGCGGCCGGACCTCCGCAGTTGCCGGCGCTGCCGGTCGATCCCGTGCGCATAGCTCGAAGCCGGGTCCTGGGCCCGGCGATCGTGAGCGCTCCGATGCGCACGCTGCGACGCTGGCTGCGGCTGTGCTTGGCGCTTCCTGGGATCAGGAGGGCGCCGGAGAGCCGGTCTGACACGCCGGCCCTGCCTACGGTTGGTCGCCCTCGCGACGGTCCCGACCTAGGACTGGTTGAAGAAGCCGCCCTCGAGCAGCCGGGCCTTCTCCTCGGCTGAGACCTCGACGTTCTCGGGCGTCAGCAAGAAGATGCCCTGCGAGATTCGCTGCATCCCTCCACCCAGGGCGTAGGTCATGCCCGAGGAAAAGTCGATCAGCCGCTTCGAGAGCTCGCGGTCCGTCGACTGGAGGTTGATGATCACCGGCTTCGAGCGCTTGAACTCGTCGGCGACCTGCTGGGCGTCGTTGAAGCTTCTGGGGGTGACGACGTGCATGGATGCCACTCCGCCACCGTTCCCGGCGGGCGCGCGACGGCGGCCCCTGCGGGGCTCCTCGGCCGTGTCGTCAACCGCGCGGATACGGCCACGGCGTGGCGGCGGCTCATCGTCGCCGAAGATGTCGTCGATGTCCTCCTCACGCCCGCGGCGGCGAGAGCCAACGCCGCGCGCCGGTTCCCGCGGCGCGACGGCGGCGTGGTCGAGAGTCATTTCGCTCCCGGTGTCGTCCTCGTCGTACTCGCCCTCCTCGATGTAGTCACCCTCGACGAGGCCGAAGTACTCCAGTGCGCGTCTCCATGTGTCTCTGATCGCCATCTCGGCTCAGATTCGGCTTGACGGACGTTATTCCTCTAGCCGGTGTTTCCCGATTATGAAGACTTCCACGCCGGGACGGGTAAGAATCGGGTCGCGGCCACGGGCGGCTACGCCCAGAGAACGGAGCCCAGGCGGATGATCGTGGCTCCCTCCTCCACCGCGACGGTCCAGTCCTGGCTCGTGCCCATCGAGAGCCGCGTCAGGTCGCGCTCGCTTGCGAGCTGTGCCAGGCGCGCGAAATAAGGACGTGACGCCTCCGGATCATCCGTGAACGGGGGCATCGTCATCAGCCCGGAGACGGTCACGGGACAGCGGTCGATGAATTCGTCGAGACCCGCGGGGTCGATCCCGCCCTTTTCCCCCTCACCCGAGAGATTGACCTCGACCAGCACCTCCGTGTCGGGGCCGCCGTGCCGCCCGAGCTGCTCGAGCGCCGAGTCCGAGGCCACCGAATGGATCAGCCGGACCTGTGGCAACAGCCGCTTCACCTTGCGGCTCTGCAGGTTGCCGATGAAGTCCCAGGTGAACAGATCCGCCCACCGCTCCCGCTTCTCCTCCAGCTCCTGAAGGCGGTTCTCGCCGACGAGCTCGATTCCCGCCTCGGCCAGGGCGCCCATGTCCTCGGTCCTTATGTACTTGGTCGCCGCGAGAATCTCGACCTCGGGCCCGGCCTGCCCGCGAATCCGCTCCAGGTTCGAGCGGACCAGCGCGACATCAAGGTCAGTGACCGGCTCGACCACGTCTAGTCCATCCAGACGAGCCCGGCTTGGCGGCCGGTGCGCTCGCCGTCGCGTCGGTGCGAGTAGAAGAGCTCGGGATTGCAGCTGGTGCAGAGGCCCGCGGATTCGACCGCCGTGACGCCGGCGGCCCCCAGCAGGGCAGTGGCGACCGCCGTCAGGTCGAGCATCCGGCCCTGCGCCACCCCGTCGAGGTCCTCGAACTCCGAGAGCACCTCGTCCCCCACCTCGTAGCAACACGGACCGATGCCGGCCCCGACCGCGGCGGCCTCGGCCTGGACAGACCCGGCGGCCACGGCGACGATTCCGCCGGCGAGGCCGCGCCAGCCGCAGTGCGCCATCACCACCCCGCCGGGACCGGCCATCGCAACCGGCAGGCAGTCGGCGACTATCACCAGGGGCGTCAGCTCGCGGCTGGTCGTGGAGTGAGCATCGACCCGGTCCGGGCTGGGCACCGCATCGGCGTAGACGCGCGGCTCCTGCGGCTCTTCGTGTGTCCGTACCTCCGCGCCGTGCACCTGGCGGGCCATCACAACTCCCTGGGGCTCGCGCCCGAGCGCCGAGGCCAGCCTGAGGCGGTTTTCGCGCACGCCGGCGCGCTCGTCGCCAGTCAGGATCCCGACGTTGAGGGCCTCATATGGCGCCTCGCTGACCCCCCCGACCCTGGTCGAGAATGCGGCCCTGGCGCCCGGCAGCTCGGCCTCGAGCCAGCGGACGCCGTCTCGCTCGCGCCACTCCATTCCGCTCAGGCTAGACGGCACCCACAGGAAGCGCCGCTGCATGTAGAGCAGCACTACGTCGCGAGATACTGCGTCAGCGATGTCGGAGCAGACCGTCGAAACCGTGCGGCGCCACAACGAAGCCTGGAACCGGCGAGACCTGACGGCGTGGTTGGCCTTCTTCCGCTCAGATGCGGAAATTGACTGGTCGCGCTCTCGAGGGCCGCTCAAAGGTGTCTATCGGGGTCACGGCGAGTGTGAAGCCTTCTGGGACGCGTTCTGGACGACGTTCGAGGACGTCCAGGTTGAGATGCACGACCTCACGGAGGTGGGCTCTGAAGTCGTCGTCCCGAACACCGGCCACATTCGGGGGCGCGAGGGGATCGAAGTGGTGGCGAGGAGCACGTTCGTGTTCAGGGTCGAGAACGAGCAGATCACTCGCCTGCGGATGTTCCAAGAGCGGGCCGAGGCCCTCGAAGCCGCCGGGCTGCGGGAGTAGGGCACCCCGATCGCTATAGCCTCTCGATCGACATTCGCCTTGCACTCGAGCGAAGGAAGAACTCATGACCCAGGATGAAAAGACCTTCGAAGGGCAGTGCCACTGCGGCGCTGTCACGATTGCCGTCACGGGCGACCCGGAGGGCGCCGGCTACTGCCATTGCGCCTCCTGCAGGAGCTGGTCCGCTGGCCCGGTCAACGCATTCACGCTCTGGAAGCCCGAGGCGGTCGAGGTGACCCAGGGAGAAGACCAAATTGGCGAGTACCACAAGAACGAGCGGAGCTATCGGCAGTGGTGCAAGGCCTGTGGCGGCCATCTGCTGACGCGGCACCCGGAGTGGGGTTTGGTCGACGTCTACGCCGCGACGATCCCTGAATTTCCGTTCGCACCCGAGGTGCACGTCAATTACGAGTCGACCGTGCTGCGCATGAAAGATGGCCTCCCCAAGCTCAAGGACTTCCCCGAAGAGCTGGGCGGCTCCGGAGAGACGATCGCCGAGTAGCAACGCGACCGGCCGGGGATTCCTCAGTGGCCGCTTCGGAGGAGAGGCGGCTATTCAGCGCGCCGGCGCCGCCGCTTCCAGCGCCTCCGGTTTCGTCGGGATCCCCTGTAGGCGCACGATTGCGCTAATCGAGTCCTGTGAAGAAATCCCGCTTTCGATGCTATTCCTCGGGAATCTCGCCCCGGGCGGCCGCCAGCGCGACGCGGAGCTCGTCCTCCCGGCCGGAGAGCTCGCCATCGAGCTTGCCGGAGAGAGCCGCCTCCAGGCCCCGGCCAACCGCGGGCCCCTCGGCGATCCCGGCTGCGATCAGGTCCTCTCCGGTGATCTCCAGGTGCACGTGCCGCCACTCCTCTGCGTAGCGGTCGAGCCACTCGGCGCCCAGCGCGCGGGCCACCAGCAGCTGTGCCGGGTCCCACGGCTGCGCCAGGCGGACGGCCTGCGATGCGCGCTCGGGAGTTGCGCCGGCGAGCTCGCGGATCTGCGGCAGGGGGTGCACGATCGCCAGCGTGGCCGCCAGCTCGCGGTCCGCCCAGTCGGCCCATGGCGGGGCCGTGGCGAGACGGACCACCTCGGCGACCCGGGCCGGCGCGGCCGGATCGAGGCTCGGCATCACTCCCCAGTCGACGATCAGCTGAAGGACCCTTGCCGGGTCGTCCTCGGCGGCCGTCCTTCGCAGCTCGTTCTGGATGCGGTCATCGGAGACCGTGGAAAGGTCGGCCTCGGCCAGCAGCCGCGAGGTGTCGCGCTCCAGCTCCAACCCGAACCGGGCCGCGTAGCGCGCGGCTCGCAGCGCGCGGGTTGGATCGTCGATGAAGGAGCGATCGTGGAGTACGCGGAGCACGCCGGCCCGGAGGTCGTCGACGCCACCGTGGGGGTCGATCAGCTCCGTCTTGCCAGTGAGGGGAAAGGCCATGGCATTCACCGTGAAGTCCCGGCGCGCGAGGTCGTCGGTGATCGGCGCCGGGCGAACCTCGGGGAGCGCACCCGGCTGCGGGTAGGTCTCGGCGCGCGTCCGGGCGACGTCGATCTTCAGCCCCCCGAGCTCGAGCCGCCCGGTGAGGAAGAGGCCCTCCCGCTCGAGCTCGAAGCCCGGGGCCCCGGCCAGCGCCTCGGGGTCGCCGTCGATCGCCAGGTCGAGGTCCACCCCCTCGATCCCGAGGAGCAGGTCGCGGACGGCCCCGCCGACCAGGTACGCAGGAACGATCTCGGCGATGCCACGCAGCGCGTCGATGCCCGGCAGGGCGTCGACCAACTCGGGCAACCTGGTGGGATCGATGGGCGCTGAACCTGGCATTAGGCGGCTTTCCTACCATGTGCGACTTCGTCCATGGCCTGGTGGGGATTCAATCGACTCCTGTTCTGGTAGGAGGAGACGCCCGCGCCGACCTACGGGGACCGTATGAGCACGACGATCAAAAACCTATGGAGCAACCACCGATGGGCGACGATCGGCGCGGTCGCCGGCATCACGGCCATCGTGGTCGCCGCGGCCGGCTATGTGATCCTGAAGCGGCCCGGCGACAAGTCCTGTCACGCGCCGTGCACCATCACCAGTGTGGCGCCGCAGCCGGTCTCGGGGCTCACGGACTGGCCCATGTACGGGCTCAATCCCGACCGGACGCGCTATCTCGATGCCCCGGCGGTGAAGCCGCCGTACTCCATCCGCTGGCGGTTCAAGGGCGACCACCTGCTCGAATACTCGCCGATCCTCGTCGGAGGGCAGCTCTTCGGGATCAACAACAACGGCCTCGCCTTCTCGATCAAGACCAGCACCGGCAAGGCACGCTGGAAGCGGCAGGTGGCGAGCCTGAACGCCTCGTCGCCCGCCTACAGCGATGGCAACGTCTACATCTCCAACCTGGATCCCGGCCAGGTGATCGACCTGGCGGCCTACGACGGGCATCAGGTCTGGAAGCACTCCCTGCCCGGTCGCAGCGAGTCCTCACCTCTGATCGTCGGCAACAAGCTGATCGTCGGCTGTGAGTGCAACACGATCTTCGCGCTCAACAAGCAGACCGGCAAGACGATCTGGGAGAGGCACGTCAACGGCGCCGTCAAGGCGGCACCGGCCTACAGCGACGGGATCCTCTACGTCGGCGACTACGGCGGCGAGATGACGGCGCTGCACGTCAACAACGGCTCGATCAAATGGCAGACCGGCTCCCAGGGGACGAGCTTTGGGCGGACCGGGCAGTTCTACGCCACCGCGGCGGTTGCCTTCGGCCGGATCTATGCGGGCAACACCGACGGCCGGATGTACAGCTTCGACCAGCAGACCGGCCGGCTGGCCTGGAGCCACTCCACCAGCAACTACGTCTACGCGGGGGCGGTCGCAGCCCGGACTCCGGACACGCAGCCCACGATCTACTTCGGCTCGTACGACGGCAGCTTCTACGCCCTCGATGCGCGCAACGGCAACGAGCGCTGGAGCCAGCACAACCTCGGATCGATTTCCGGCGCGGCGAGTCTGATCGGCGACACCGTCTACGTCGCGGACCTCCAGCACACCTCGACCTACGGGTTCAACGCCACCAACGGCCACAAGGTCTTCGAGTACTCCGATGGCGCCTACAACCCGGTGATCTCGAACGGCAAGGACCTCTTCCTGACGGGCTACAAGACGATCTACGCGCTGACTCCGGGCCAGGGCAACGCCGTCGACGGCATCATCCAGGCGCCCAAGGCGAAGAAGAAGCCTGGGAAGAAGAAGGGCTAGGTGATCCTTACGGGGATCCCGGCCTTCTCCATCTGCCTCTTCGCCTCGGCGACCGTGTGGGCGCCGTAGTGGAAGATCGAGGCGCAGAGGACCGCGTCCGCCCGTCCCTCCTCGACCGCCTCGACGAGGTGGTCGAGCTCGCCGGCTCCACCTGAGGCGATGACCGGGACGCTGACCGCCTCGGCGACCGCCCGCGTCAGCTCGATGTCATAGCCGTCGGTGGTGCCGTCGCGGTCCATGCTGGTCAGCAGCACCTCCCCCGCTCCCAACTCGGTTGCCTCCCGCGCCCAGGCGACCGCTTCACGGCCCTCCACCCTGGTGCGGCCGCCGTGGGTGTAGACGTCCCAGCCATTCGCGGCCCGCTTCGCGTCGATCGCGATCACCACGGACTGCGAGCCGAAGACCTCGGCCAGCTCCGAGATCAGCTCCGGTCGATCCAGGCCGGCCGAGTTGACCGAGATCTTGTCGGCGCCGGCGTCGAGCACGGCCTGGGCGTCCTCGACCGACCGGATCCCTCCGCCGATAGTGAACGGGATGAAGACGTTCTCGGCGGTGCGACGGGCGAGCTCGACGATCGTGTCCCGGCTCTCGTGGGAGGCCGTGATGTCCAGGAACACGAGCTCGTCGGCGCCCTCGGCGTCGTAGCGCTCAGCCAGCTCGACCGGGTCGC